>JAMPIW010000007.1:1260000-1575000 GCA_040183005.1 Gammaproteobacteria bacterium | reverse complement strand
GACATGCCCGCCGCCAGCGAACTGATCGCCCATGGCAGAAGCGAGGCCGAAGTGGCTGAAGCCATTGGCGCGGACAAGCTGATATTCCAGGATCTGCTGGATTTAATCGAATCCGTACGCAAAGGCAATCCCAAGCTGGAACGCTTCGACGCCTCCGTGTTTACGGGCGAATACGTTACCGGCGACATAGGTAAAGACTATCTCGATCACCTCGAACAGCGTCGCTGCGACCTCACCACCGCGGCTCAAGCCCGCGATGCCGAGGCCTCGATGATTGACTTGTACAATTCCCCTTAGGGTGAATGGCGCTGACTTAAGCCGCAGAGGTATTAGCACGCTGGGCTAATAGATTGAAATAAAAGGGAAGGCTGGCCACCGAGATGGGTAGGATGTTGTTACCACACATCACCCGCCAACCACCGCGAGGCCAGCCTTGAGCAATCGTAATGCCAAAGTAACTACTCACCCCCTACCAATCAAATTCACCCTTAAGCGCCATTTGAACAGCGATAAGTGGATTGTGTCCTTTGTTCGTAAGCGTCCAGCCGCTCCACCTGTACAGCTCAGTCTGATGCCTGTACAGACCGCAACGGCAACAGCTCATCAATGCAGCTGTTAGGCCAGGTCGGCAGTTTCTCCGTAAGCGTCCAGCCGCTCCACCTGTACAGTTCAGCCTGATGCCTGCACAGACCGCAACGGCAACAGCTCATCAATGCGGCTGTTAGGCCAGGTCGGCAGTTTCTCCGTAAGCGGCCAGCCGTCCCACCTGTAGTTTTCCGCGAAGCCCGTGCACTCTTGCTGCTTTTTCGGAGGGACTCCAGATGGCGAAGAGGCATGGGCAGGAATTCTGGCGAGAGCATCTTGAAGCCTGGCGTCGAAGTGATCTGACGCAGAGGGAATATTGTGCGAACCAAGGGTTGGGTGAGAAGGCGTTTTATCGCTGGCGGCGCAAGGAGAGGGAAGCCGTTGCATCGGCAAAGTCATCCCTCACCTTGGTGCCGGTCAGCGTGGGTGCACCGGTAACGGGGAACGTCGTACGGCTCCACAGTCCGGGCGGCTGGAGAATCGAGCTGCCGACAGAGGGCGCACCGTGGCTGGCCGACCTGTTGCGGCAACTGCCATGATCCCCACGCCCGCACAAGTCTGGCTGGTGGTCGAACCGATCGATATGCGTGCCGGCATTGATGGCCTCTCCCAGCGGGTACAAAACACGCTCGGCCGGTCCCCTTGCGACGGCACGGCCTACGCCTTCCGCAACCGACGCCAGAACCGCCTCAAGCTCCTGATCTGGGATGGCACCGGCGTCTGGCTCTGTCAGCGTCGCCTGCATCGTGGTCACTTTATCTGGCCGACATCGGACGCCACCACCTTCGCCCTCACGCCAGCACAATGGGACTGGCTGACCGCCGGTGTCGACTGGCAAAGACTCTCGGCGCCACCGCCGTCACAGTGGCAAGTGTGAGCGCGTTATTTTAGTGAATAAACAGCCTAAAACCCTTGCCGTTACTGGCTTGCGGAGCATGCCAGTGGTAAAATACAGGCATGGATTTAGCCGCCGAACTCGCCCAATTCAAGCCCGATCCCGCCTTGGCGGAATGGATAGGCAAGCTGCTCGAAAGAACCCAAAAAGATGCGCTCAAAATCCAAGCCCTGACCTTCGATCTCGCCTACTACAAGCGCATTCGCTTTGCCAGCAAGAGCGAACAGTTCTCCTTGGAGCAGCGCGAGCTGTTCGAGGAAAGCTGGAATACCGACACCAGTGCGCTGGAAGCCGAAGTGGAACAGGTGGCATCTACCCGGCAACCCAAGCGCGAACGCGCCGGTCGCCAGCCGTTGCCGGATCATCTCCCGCGCATCGAGCATCGCCACGAACCTGAGGGTTGCACCTGCGGCCAGTGCGGCAAGGATCTGGTCAAGATCGGCGAAGACATCAGCGAGCAACTGGATGTCGAGCCCGCCCGCTTCTTCGTGCATCGCCACATTCGTCCGCAGTATGCTTGCCGTGCTTGTGAGACCGTCAGTGCGGCGCCGATTCCGCCGGCGGTCATCGACGGCGGCATGGCGGCGCCGGGCTTGCTCACCTGGGTGATGGTCAGCAAATTCATGGATCACCTGCCTCTCTACCGGCTGGAGCAGATCGCGGCCCGCAGTGGGGTTACCCTGTCACGCTCCACCTTGGCCGAATGGGTAGGTCGCATTGGCGTGGCACTCCAGCCGCTGGCCGAGAGACTCCGCCAGCGCACCGTCCTGCACGCCGACGAGACCCCGGTGCAGCAACTCGACCCCGGACGGGGAAAAACGCTACGCGCCTATCTCTGGGCCTACCGAAGTTGCGATCTCGAACAGGGAGACCCCCTCGTCCTCTTCGACTACCAGACCGACCGGCGCGGCAAACATGCCAGGAACTTCCTGCAAGGCTGGAAGGGTGCCCTTATGGTCGATGATTATGCCGGCTACAAAGGCCTGTTCGCCCACGCCGTGGTGGAACTGGCGTGCCTGGCCCATGCGCGGCGGAAATTCTACGATCTGCATGCCGCCCATCAGAGCCCGATTGCGGCCGAGGCATTGAAGCGCATTGCCGGACTCTACGCCATCGAAGATCAGGGCAAGACCCTGGGCATCGAAGATCGTCATGCATTACGCCAGCAACACGCCAAGCCGAAGCTGGACGAATTCCATGCCTGGCTCCAGCGCACACGGCTCACCACCGCCACGGGTAGCGGCACCGCCAAGGCCATCGACTACAGCCTCAAACGCTGGGATGCAATCAAGCGCTACCTCGGGGATGGCCGTTACCCCATCGATAACAACCCGGTGGAAAATGCTATCCGTCCTATTGCGCTTGGTAAAAAGAATTGGCTGTTCACCGGCAGTGAACGCGCGGGCCGCCGCGCCGCCGCCATCCAGAGCCTGTTCGCAACGGCGAAACTCAACGGCATCGAGCCGGCTGCCTGGCTGAAGGATACGCTGGAGAAACTGCCGACCTGGCCTAACAGCCGCATTGATGAGCTGTTGCCATTGCGGTCTGTGCAGGCATCAGGCTGAGCTGTACAGGTGGAGCGGCTGGACGCTTACGATGCTGATGGTGATGGCTGCAGACAAACGTATTATGCGGCAATTTGTAATTTCATTCCGGCTCAAAGCACTCGGCTGGATTGCCACATTTGTCATGGGGCTGGTCGCCGTGGCGATGTTCATCACAATCTTCGCGACCTGAAACGACGAGTTCTACTGGATGTCGATGAGTTGTAGCGCCCACCGGTCTGTTCTTGATCAGGTTGCGCCCATTGCGACAAATTCGATGCGAGCCCGTACCCCGCCGCCGCTCGTCTCGCCAAGGGTCACTGTGGCACCGTGGCTTTCTGCAATCGCCTTGACAATCGCCAGCCCCAGTCCACTGCCTGTCTCTTCGGTTCCAGCGCGGCGATAGAATCGGTCGAATACCCGCTCGCGGTCTTCGGGCGGAATCCCCGGTCCGGTGTCGGCGACTTCCGCAAATGGCCGTCCCTCCTCGATACCAACCGACACATCGACCTTACCACCCGCGGGAGTGTAGCGAATCGCGTTCTCGACCAGATTCGCAATCAAAATGCGTAGCGCATCGGCGTCGCCCTGCACCAGCACGTTGTTATCCGCCGAAGAGACACCAAGATCAATCTGCCTGGCTTCGGCCAAGCGAATATGCTCCGCGACAACCAGACGGACAAGCTCCCCGAACTTCACTGGCGCAAATGGGCGCTCGACCTCACCCGGTTCCTGGCGTGCAAGAGTGAGCAACTGTTGCACCGCATGAATCGTGCGTTGCAACCCTTGTTCCAGCTCCGCAATAGTCTCAGTGCGTTCCTGCGCATCCGTTGCCCTTTTGACGAGTTGTACTTGAAGCTGCAAGGCGGCGAGTGGCGTGCGCAGCTCGTGGGCGGCATCGGCGATGAAATCACGCTGAGCCTCCATGGCGCTTTTCAGCCTTGCCAGGAGATCATTGAGCGCGTGCACCAGCGGCTGCACTTCTTCCGGCGCCCGTTGCTCAGATAGTGGATCCAGAGCTGCTGGCGTCCGGGCGGTCACCGCTTGCGCGATTTGCGCAAGCGGTGACAAGCCGCAGCCTACAACAACCCATATCAGCACACCCAACACCGGCAGCAGGATAAAGAACGGCATCAAGGTGCGCAGAGCGGCCTCAGCGGCCAGTTCGTTGCGCACGCTCATCGGCTGGGCGACCTGAATGGTCTGTCCGCGCAACTGGGCGGTGAATACGCGCCATGCGCCGTCTCTGGCCTGGATGGTGGAAAAACCGAGCTGTGCGTGATCGGGTAGCGCGCTATGCGGATGCGAATAGTAGAGCCTCACGCCTTCCCGATCCCATACCTGGATGACGAAATCGAAATCTTCCTCATCGGCTTCGCCTTTGGGTGCCACCGCACTTTCAAATGCCTGGTCGCGCAGCGAAAGTGCGACTTGCCGCAAGTGGTAATCGAAAATTTCATCCGCCTCCTCACGTGCCATACGATACATGGCAAATGCACCGAGCAGCATCACGGTAGTTACCGCCACGAGCAGTGCCACCAGCAGATAGCGGCGGATTGATGTCACGGCTCTTTCTGCACCATGTAGCCCACACCCCGGATGTTCTTGATAAACTCCACGCCCAGTTTGCGCCGCAACGAGTGTATATATACCTCAACCGCATTGCTCTCGATCTCTTCACCCCAGCCGTAGATTCGCTCCTCCAACTGAGCCCGGGAGAGAGGTACGCCGGGCCGTTCGAGCAGTGCATGCAATAATGAAAATTCCCGCGCCGATAAGTTCACTCGCACATCGTCGAGAAGTACCTCATGAGTGGCAGGGTATACAGCGAGTCTGCCATGCTCAATGATCGGCTCAGCGCGGCCAGCTTGCCGCCGCATCAGCGCGCGGATGCGCGCGGCAAGCTCGTCGAGATCAAAAGGCTTCACGAGGTAGTCATCTGCGCCTGCATCAAGTCCCTTCACACGATCAGCCACAGAGTCCCTTGCTGTAAGGATGAGCACAGGAATGAGATTTTTTCTGCGGCGAAGGTTAGCGAGGACATCAAGCCCAGCCTTGCGCGGTAGCCCAAGGTCAAGCAGCACCATGTCATACACGCCATTCTCCAACGCCAACTCGGCGGCCTGTCCATCGCGAACCCAATCGACCGTGTAGCCGTCCTGCTTGAGCCCTTTCTGGGCGCTTTTACCAATCATGGCATCGTCTTCGACGAGCAACAGACGCATGGATCTACCTCACCAATAAAAATATGTCATCACGCTGTTCCATCACCGTAGCCTGCTCACGTCACTATGGTAATCATTATGTTTAGATAAACGTGCCGCTGTCACCCCAGGGATCATCATCCGCTGCTCCATCAGAGGATGTCAAAAAATCCCCACTTCCCATCGAATTGGACTGGGCGGTATCCGGATAGTAATTGTTGACAGTGGTATTCTCAACGATCCCATCTGTTGGCGTGCCGAAGCCATTACCACCAGAGCCATGATGACCGAAAAGGCTTTCGACCCCTTGAAACAGGAACGCGCCACCAGCCACGCCTGCTGCCGTAGCGGCGATGTTCTTGAGCCACGGTGATCCACCTGACGGAACAGCGGCAGGGGCAGAGGCAGACGCTGGCGCTGCAGCAAAAGGTTGCGCAGGTGTGACAGGCGCCTGGAACGTGTTGCCGGAAGTGCGCGGATCACTGTTTCTGGCAATTTGCAGCGCGGCTTGCTGTTGGGCGACTTGTTCCTTGACGTGGTCGAGCGCGTTCTCCAGCAACAGCACACGCTGGGTGAGCAGGTATGCGGCATCCGGCTGCTGGGCGACAGCTTGTGCAATCAACCCATCCGCTTGAGGATCTTTTTCTATGCCGCGCACACGAACAAGTTGTTCCAACATCAGGGTAAGCCGGGTAATGTCTTGGTTAGTCATATTGTCTCTCCAAAATAAAAGGCATTAAGTTAGTCTATGCGCATGAGACGGGGGCAGGTACCTGCCCCCGCTTGGCTTACCCCTCATCTTCCTCCTGCCCTTCACGCTCAGCGTCGGCCTTGTCCGGCTTGGCACTGATGATTTTGCCGTCAATGCTATCGACCTGAACGTCCATTACCTTTTGTGCGCTCGCGACCTCGACATTGTAGACAAGGCGGCCATGCTCATCTTCCAGCGAAGCGCGCGAGGCCTTTCCGGACACATGCTGCTCCGCGACTGTGATCGCCTGGGAAAGCGAAACCTTCGTCTTCGCCAGCTCTGCGAAAGCATCGTTCTCATGCTTCTTCTCGGAATCCGCATAAGCAAATGCGCCAGCCGTACCCAACACGATGAGTGTGCCCATCAAGATAATCGTTTTCTTAGCCATGATTACTCTCCATTCAATGTGAATCATCGATCCGGCATGATTGCCGTTTCGTGGAGGTCATACTAGAGGTAGATACTTAAATGAGGCTTAAAGTCGAAAAGGAATTTTGACGGCTCCATTCCAGGGCAATCCCAGCTTCGCCATTCCCGGCCTGAAACGGTTCGCAGACCCACAGCCCAGCCACAGCCGCGAGTTGATCGCCGATATAAATCAGCGGTAGGAGGTCGCGCTGCCAGGGTGGTATGCCCTGCTCCTGCAAGAGTTTTTTCAGGATGTGGGTGTGCCCGCGTCCGGCGGGGCGGCATCGCTCACCGCCTTGACGGAAGCGCACGCTAACGGTTGATGCGCGGCACAGTGATGCCTTGAGACCACCGCCCATCACGCAGTGCGCAGTCAATCTTCCATTACAATTCGGCAATAGCAGAGGTTGATCCAGATCCCATGCCAACACAGCGTTGGCATCATGCGCGGGCAATGGAGGCATGGCATAAATCAGGTCGCGATAGCGACGCACCTCGGCGCCGGCCCAGCGCACGCACGGCGTGCTGTCTTCGGCAGCGGCCAGCACGTCGTCCTGAATCCTCTGGAGGTGCGCCGCCCACGGCGCAGGGAGGCCCAACTTTTTGAACCAGCGGCGCAGCGCATTGCGCTGGCGCGCATCGTCCAGCTTTAACAATTGACTGACCGGCAATGTGCCCGGTAGTGGGCCACGCAACGCTTGCAGATCATTGTCCGCCAGCACATCCAGCAATGCCGCCGCCTCGGCAGCGTTTGTAGCAGCGCGCGACAGCGTGTTTGCACATGCCGGCCAGCGTTGCATGAAATGTGGCATGACTTCATGGCGCAGGTAATTGCGCTCAAAGCCGGTGTCGAAGTTGCTGTGGTCATCGACCCAGGAAAGATCATGCTGCGCGGCATAGGCGGCCAGTTCGTCTCGCGTAAAGCCAAGCAGCGGGCGCGCGAGACATCCATTGGCAAACGGGGTATTCACGGGCATGGCGGCCAGACCATGCGGGCCGGCGCCGCGCAGCAGTTGCAGCAGCAGGGTTTCGGCTTGGTCATCCTGATGATGGGCGGTGAGCAGGCAGTCGTCTGCCTCAATGAGCGAGGCAATGGCCTGGTAACGTGCCTGGCGTGCTGCCGCTTCGGGACTCTCACCGGGCTGGGGCGCGGCATTGACGCGCAGCGTATGACAAGGAATGCCAAGCCGGGCACAGACTGCCTCACAATGACGCGCCCATTCGCCCGAGTGAGGACTCAGGCCGTGATCGACATGTACGGCACACAACAGTAAATCGGGGGACAGGAAGGCGCGTATTCCAGAGAGTGCATGCAGCAGCACGGTAGAATCGCGTCCGCCGCTGTAAGCTACCCAAAAGCGTAGCGCGGGCGGCAACTGGTTTAGCGCATTGAGAAGGCGTCGTGAGAAGGCGTCTGCGGGGGGGGGGCGGGCAGTCATGAATGATTCAGCTTCACATCATGAGACAAAGGCAAGCAGGCAGATGCCTTCTCCTCCTCCCTCTTCAATTTAAGACGGGACGCCGCAAAAACGCCCACTCACTTACGGGCAGAGGCATAATGACCAAAGTTCATGAGCCGTGCATAACGGGTTTCGAGCAGCTTGTCGATATCGATCTGGCTGAGGCGGTCCAAATCCTTCGCCAGCACTGCCTTGAGGGTGGCTGCCATGGCGTCAGGGTCACGATGGCTGCCGCCCAACGGTTCTTCGATCACATTATCCACCAGACCCAGCGCCTTGAGTTTGGCGGAGGTAATACCTAAGGCTGCGGCCGCCTCGGCGGCCTTGTCCGCGCTTTTCCATAGAATGGAGGCACAACCCTCGGGCGAAATCACTGAATAGGTACTGTATTGCAACATCTGCACATGATCGCCCACCCCAATGGCGAGTGCGCCGCCGGAACCGCCCTCGCCGATAACGGTGCAAATGATAGGGATGCGCAATTCGGACATCACTAACAGATTGCGCGCGATGGCCTCACTCTGATTGCGCTCCTCGGCGTCAATGCCGGGATAAGCGCCGGGGGTGTCGATGAAGGTAAGCAGAGGCAACTTGAAACGCTCGGCCATCTGCATTAGGCGCAACGCCTTGCGGTAACCTTCCGGTCGCGGCATGCCATAATTGCGCCGTACCCTTTCCTTGGTATCACGTCCCTTTTGCTGGCCGACCACCATCACCGGCTTGTCATCCAGGCGCGCAACGCCACCGACAATTGCGGCGTCATCGGCATAACTGCGGTCACCATGCAATTCTTCAAAATCGGTGAAAATCCGGCTCATGTAATCCAGCATGTAGGGACGCTGCGGATGGCGCGCCAACTGGGCGGTCTGCCATGCAGTAAGCGAAGAAAAGATTGATTTTGTCAACACCCTGCTGCGCGCTTCGAGGCGCGTAATCTCTTCGCTGATATTGATCTCATTGTCGCTACCTACGTAACGCAATTCTTCGATCTTGGCCTCCAGCTCGGCGATAGGGCGTTCAAATTCAAGGAAGTTCAGATTCATAGGGTTTACGTAGTGAGATGTTCGGTTGGAATAACGAAGGTGGCGGCACGGCAAGCACTGCACCTATTTCTGCCGCAAACAACCAATATAAATATACTCCGATGCCCGACGCTTGCCAAGCAGCATGCCTATTGCATGCCATCGCCAGGGGACCGGGATGGTGGCGCAGCAGGGAATGCCCGCATCAGTTGGACACTGGCGTAAAAGTGTGTATAAATAGAACGATGGTTAGTGATGATTTTTGCTTGTGTAGAGGAACAAGAGCATGAAAGTAAACCACATTTTGAAGCAGAAAGGACCCAACATTTACAGCATCACCCCAGATCGGTTATTGACCGAGGCGGTGGCGCTGATGATGCAAAACCGGATTGGATCACTGGTGGTGATGGATGAGGGCCGCCTTGCCAGTATTGTCACGGAGCGCGATGTGATGGGGGCGGTGGACAAGTACGCTGCCAATCTGGCGGATGTACGGGTACGCGATGTCATGGCGCCGAAGCTGATTACCTGCGATGCCCAGGACACTCTCGACCATGTCATGAATTTAATGATGCGCAATAGCCTCGGACATCGCGTTCGCCACTTGCCGGTCATGCGCGATGGCGAATTTGCCGGCCTGATCTCCATCGTCGACATTGTGCAAGCCCTGCTCACCGAAACCCAGTTCGAGAACAACCTGCTCAAGAATTACATCAAAAACTGGCCGGAATCCGAAGAAGCGTAGACGCAACAGGACTGTTTTTCATCCCTGATTGAAATCTTCAATTTGCAGGCATGTAGGGCGGGTTCTACCCGCCATTAATCAATCAACCTCACCAAATTCTCCATCAAGATCTCCTCCCACCCATATAGAAGACCACAAGTGCGGTAGCCGGATGTGATGGTCTGGCTCTTGGTGTCCACCTGGTAGATGAATTCGCCGAGGACGCTGTATTTGTATTCCCAGTAGCCCATGCGGGGGTCGGTCATGCTGCGCTTGCGGCTACGCAGGTCGTAGATGAGCTCGACCTTTTTTTCGGCCAAACACCGCAATACTGGATCAACCTGCAAAGCCATTACGACATGGACTGCGCAATGGACAACATAGACGAAGGCTTCGCTATGAAATAGCACCGCTGCAGGCTGCTTGAGGCATGCGGCCAACCCGGTAGGGCTGGTTTTCAATAGACAACCAGAGATAACCAGTTACACAGATATTTGCACACCCTCTCGTCGCCAGTTTTTTCCGTGCGCCAACTTGTGATTATGCGAAAATATGAAGCTTTACTAACGTAGTTATTAGCAAGCACTCATGAGCGCTCAGGCCAACTGAGCCCGAAAAAAAACGCGGTGACTGGAGTTACTTTCCAGTCACCGCATTAGCGGTTAAGTTTAACGACCTTTAACAGCGTCTTTGATGTTTTCTTTGGCATTGCCAACGGCTTTTTGCACCTTTCCTTCAAGTTGTTTTCCAAGGCCCTTTACTTGCTGCTGTTCATTGCCTATTGCTTCGCCAACTTTTTGTTGCACTTTACCGGCAACGTCTTTCACTGCACCTTTCACTTGATCTTTGTTCATGGTAAGTCTCCTTTTAAATAATTAATATTCGCGTTTTTTGTTAAAAACTACGGCGTTATTTATCGGCCTTGATTACAATCTCGCTTTTAACAGAGGTTACTCCTTTGGTCGCGCGCGCAATTGAAACAGCCTTGTCAGCCTCTGCTTGAGTAGAGGCAGTCCCACTCAACAACACCGCGCCGGCGTTATCGGTATCGACTTTAAGCTTCGTCGCGCTGGTAAGGTGTTCCGCTGCCAGCTTGGCCTTTATCTTGGTTGTTATTACCGAATCCTTAACGAAGGCGGCAGGGTGCGAACGGTCCATGTCTGCATCCGCATAGACCATAACAGGTGTCAGTAAAGTACCGATGATAAAGCAAGTTGCCGAAAATGTGACTTTCATAGTGTGCTCCTTCAGTGAGAGAGCATATGATCCCACCACTTCTTGCAAATAGTCTGTACGCTGGCACACACAAGATAGTGACCCAGCGCAGGGCCAGGCCTTGCTTTTTGCCATTCCCTAACTGGCAATAATTTCAGGCTACTTGCTTTGTCCCTTGCCGGCCCGGCGGCGAGACAACCAGGCCGCGTTGTTCAATCGCTCGCCACGACCGATGCGTAACGGTCGTTTTGATGATTCGCCAACGGGTAGAAAAATCAGCGTCGCCGTCCGGGAGTGACCAGATGCAATGCATGTGATCCGGCAATAGTACCCAGGCATCAATGGCGAACGGTAGCGTTTGTCGTACCCGTGCAACGCCTACGCGCAGCGCCGACCGAACATCGGGATCGATCAAAAACGGTTGGCGCCGATACGTATTTACCGTGAAAAAATAAGTGGCTCCACCGAGCCTCGCGCGCCGGGAGTTGGGCATGATGATTCATCCAGGCAATGGAAGGTTGAAACCCCAATGTTAGTGGTTTTTTTGGCATTGTTATGGCGGGTGTGACCCGCCCTACCAGGCTCAACCCATATATGGTCTCCTCCCGTTTTGCAAGACACCATGCACACTCTGACAGGGACAGGATTGCTTCCATATATCCGGCCTATTTATGAGGAAGTTTCTCCTCTGGCCTCGATGTGATCTGCGCGTATCGTCCTCATCATCCTACCGGCGTTCAACAGCCTTTGGGTTGAACAGGTTTTCAATACGCTGGTCTTACCTGTGGTGTCATCATGTTTACACTGTCTTCGCAATCGTCGGCAGGTCTACCTCTTTTGCTCTCTTACACTCTTACACTCTTACACTCACTGCAACGCTATTCCGGCCTATGCCGGACAATACACCGTCTCATTGCGCAACAGCGCCCAGCCGGCCTACGCGCCAGTTTGTTGGCCAATGCCACGGCGGCTTTGTTGGTGCCGCGCCGCTCACGGATACGGTTGACCCAGCGGCTTAAGGCATCCTCCTTGTTCTTGGCATGCAGCACGACGCTGCGCGCGCCGTGGATCAACAAACTGCGCAGGTACTTGTCGCCCCGTTTGCTGATCCCCAGCAACACCTCCTTGCCGCCGCTGGAGTGTTGGCGCGGCACCAGCCCGAGCGAGGCGGAAACAGCGCGCCCGCATTTGTAGGCACTGCCATCGCCGACATGGCTGGCAAACACGCTGGCGACAATCGGACCGTAGCCGGGCAGTGTTTGCAGGCGGCGGACTTGCGCGTTCTGGCGGCTGTGCGCTTCGACCTGGCGCGTGTAGGGTCGATGTGTTCTTCGAGTTCAACAAGCTGTTCATAGCCCCGCGCCAGCAGCGCACGGAACATGTCGCTCAGTCCATTCTCGGCATCCTCCAGCAGCAGGGGGATACCGCGCCTCACCGTCGCCACGCCTTTGTTCATTACAATGCCATACTCCGTCACCAAGGCGCGTAACTGGTTGCAGAGCGCGGTCCTCTCCTTGACGCGTTGCTGACGCAACCGGTGCAGCGCCTGAATGTCCTGTTGCTCTACCGTCTTGATGCCGACAAACCGCATCCCCGGGCGTCGTTGTAGTCGTTCTTGTTGCCCTTCACATAAGGCTTCACAAACTGCGGCGGGATCAGCTTCACCGTGTGCCCCAGCTTTTCCAGCTCACGCCCCCAGTAATGTGCACCGGCGCACGCTTCCATCGCCACAAGACACCGCTCGAGTTGCGCGAAATACTCCCTCACCTGGCTATGCCGCAACATTCGTTTACTGACCTCCTTATGCTTCTCGTCAAAACAGACGACATGAAACACGCTCTTTGCCAGATCCAGCCCAATCGTTGTAATCTTCATCTCGGTCTCCTCTCCTTATTCATTTCGATGGTTTGTTACAACTCCATCGTGGCGCATTCGACGCTGGTTTAGAAGGGGGAGGAGACCATCACATCAGGCTACTTGCTTTGTTCACCAATCACATCGGTTTCCTTCTGTACGATAGCCAACGATAATGCCTTGCGGATTAACCTCCCAGTGGATAATACATCCTTCTCTTTCAGGCGCGACATAAACCCAATTACCGTTCTCAAGTTTATATCGTCTATCTTTCCAACCTATACGTGATGCGTAGCTTCCGGGTCGCGCTCCAGCCTCGATATAACTATTAATTGGCTGACCGACCACACCATTAACATATTCAGTAAATGGACGAATTTGTGACATACACCCAAAAAGTGTTATGGATAATATATTTAATGGAATAACATAAAATACTTTTTTCATCCCAGCCACCAAATTACCACTCCCTCTTGGATTGAGTTACCGTCAATACTCCCCCGGGTACGTCATCAAGTAGGGCTGCCGACGTTATAGCAGCGGCTGGAATCATGCCAGGCACATTAAACACATTCCTCGCAAAATTACCACCCCACTCATCCAACCGAATTTGGAATACATCATGCAATCCGCTTACTGCATTGACTCCGGGAATATGGTTGGCAAATCTGCTAACGATTCCACCCTCACCCCACCAAGAGCTTGGGTCAACAGTGCCAGCTGTCCCGATGTTGATCGCACCCTTGACTGGCATGTCGAATGTTCGTTTATTTACCGCGCCTTCTCCTTTTTGCCATGTGACGTCGTATTTCACAGCTTCGTTATAGGCATATGATGCCGACGAAGTCATAACTGCGAATTTAAACCCATCCCTGAACTGCCCTCCCTGTAACTCAGAAGACACCCCACCCGCCACAGAATTCGCCGCCACTCTCTGCAAATTCCAGGTGTCCCCGAAGTATCCGCCGACTCCGCCCGTGAGGCCGCCTCCGACGCCTCCTCGCACTGCGGGCTTGAGCTCCCCGCCGCTGGACAGCAATCCCGCCGTGAATCCTCCCGTCGCGCCGGCGATGGCGCCGGCCGTCGTGGTCATCACCGTGGCGCTGCCCGTGGCAACGGCCAGTCCGGCGGCGGCGGAACTTCCCAGGAATGCGCTTGCCGCCGCGCCGCCCGTGTAAACCGCCGCGACGACGATGGCCACCGTCTTCACCGTCTCCCTAAACCACTTCTGCTTCCAAAACGTAACTACTCACTCCCTTCACACGAAAAATAACTTAAAAATCTCTTGACAGGTTTTTTCTATCGAAAAAACCACTTCCTTATCTCGGTGTAAAATCTATTCTCTATTGCCGCTGGCAGGGGCTTTGATCTCTTCAATGAGCCGCCTTGCCATTTCAAGTCGAAAAAACCATTTCAGCCTGATCTGACCGTTATCAGGGGGTCGAAAAATGCCATGTTATCCTTTGGCTATTCCAAACGTATAGCCCCCCTTATTAATGGCAAGCCTAGACAAAACCTCGGTCAGAAACGAAGTCAGCCGGTTGAAAGCGGATTTTGAGCAGCTCAGTTGCGACGGTAAAGTGCCTCGCGAAACTCAGGTGCTTATGAATAGCATGTTCATGATGATGGAGCTGATGCTCTCCATTTTTCTGGAAAGAATAACCAAGAAAGACAGCCGCAACTCCAGCAAGCCCTCCTCCCAAACGGAAAAGGACGACTCCTCGTTGAGTCATCCGGGGAGCCAGGGTAAGGGGAAAAACGAAAACGGCGCCCTGCTGAAAAACACGCGCGTCAAAGAGAGTGTGACTCTTTCTAGAGTCCGCCTCTGCGATGTATGTGGCGAAGATCTGGATAATACGCCCTGTAGTCACCATGAAAGACGGACGAAGATCGATATTGTTTTTGAGAAAGTCGTTGAGCATGTGGATGCCGAGGTCAAGCAGTGCCCGGTCTGCGATGCGACGGTCAAAGGGAAGTTCCCGGCGGATATGCACGGCCCGTTGCAATACGGCGATGGCTTAAAGGCCTTTGTCATCAATTTACTGGTGTCTCAGATGGTCGCGATCAATCGCGCGCAAACGCTGCTGACCTCCATGATCGGTGTTGTGATCTCTGAAGCCACTCTTCTGGCTTTTGTGCTGCGGCTTCATCGTGCCTTGGAGCGGTGGGAGCAGCACGCCACCGCACAGCTGCTGAAAGCACCCTCTATGCATGTGGATGAGACCTCCTTGCGGGTGGATAAGCAAAACCACTGGATACACGTGTACTCCGCAGGGGAGATCACCCTCAAGTTTTTACATCGAAAACGGGGCACGGCAGCGATTTCGTCGATTGATATTATTCCGCGCTACGGTGGCGCCATTATCCATGACTGTTGGTCATCCTACTTGTCCTATGATCACTGCTCTCACGGCCTGTGCGGCTCGCATCTGCTGCGCGAATTGACGTTCATTGTTGACGCCAATGACTACGCCTGGGCGCGCCACATGAAACGCCTTTTACAGGAGAGCTGCGCCACCGTCTCCAGAAGCACGGAAAAGAGATTGACCGATGAAGCGCTGGCGCGGTTGCAAAAGCGCTACCGCACGATTCTCACCCGTGGCGAAAAAGAGCTTCCACCTATTCCCCAAAAGCCCAGCGGCAAACGCGGCAAACTCGCCAAGTCAGATGCGCACAATCTGCTGGAGCGATTGCAAAAACATGAGGCATCCGTCCTGCTGTTCGCCAAAAACCCGCATGTCTCCTTCACCAATAATCGGGCCGAGCGTGATTTGAGAATGTCCAAGGTGAAGCAAAAGGTCTCAGGCTGTTTCCGCTCAGAGATTTATGCTCAGGCTTATTGCCGAATATCAAGCTATCTGCAAACCATGGCCAACAAGGGGCATAATCCTCTTCTTGCGATTCAAATGGCTCTCGCGGGTGAGGTCAACTTAATCGGGGGTGAGTAGTTACTCCAAAACTTCTTATACCCGGTCGGATCAGTATACTTCAGCGGGTTGTTGTTGACATAGGCGTAGCGGTTGAGGTCTTGCAGGTTGGTGAGGTTTTGGATATACGGGTCGGCCTGGGTAAAGCCAAGTAGGGTGGGCACGTGGTTTGCGCCCACGCAGCCATATCATTCACCAAATGTTCCAGCCCGTACCCCACTCTCGACACCACCCCAATCAAGCGCATAGGCACCTTGTGCGACATGGCGGTGAAATGTTGAATGGGGCCATTCCGATACCTGTTGGCATAACCCATGTTTGACCGGATTGTAATGGATGTAATCCACATGCCGTATAAAATCCATTTCATCACGGATTTGGTGTTCCCAATAACGGCGTTGCCACAGCGCCGATTCCCGGTGTTTCCGTTTCGATGCGGTAAGCCAATCGGGACGCTTATACGCCGCCGCACAGGCCACGCTTACCCGCCGTTTGATCATGCTCCAGCGTAACGGGAAGTCAGTATCGTCCGGTGGCAATGTCCAGATACAATGCAAATGATCAGGCAGCAGAACCCATGCGTCAATGTTGAATGGCCGTTGTTCGCGCACCGCAACAATCGCGTCTCGCAACGCCGTGCGTATAGGCGCATCGCACAAAATCGCTTGGCGGCGATACGTCACCAGCGTAAAAAAATAGGTGGCCCCCGCAGTATTGGCCCGGCGATAGCGTGACATAACGACATTATTGCATCATGGGTTAAGTTTATTTTACGCGTGGGCACAGGAGACGTGTCCACGCATCATGTGATGCATCAACATCATGGCACGGCCGTGTGATCAGGTACCCGTCCCGCCGTTTGGATCCCCCCGGACGACCAAGAAGCAACAAAAAAATCAAATCAACCATTGGCATACGTCGTAATCATTGATCCCGCGTGGGCACAAAAAACGTGCCCACCCTACCGGATCTTGCAATCCAATATCACCTATTTGAGGCACCATTGCCAACAGACATATGGTTAATGCAAGCCATGCCCCCATTAGCCCGGTCAGGGTCTGGGAGTGGCTCTGGATGGCTGCAACCGTGAGTCGAATTGAAATGGCTGCGGTTCGGCCCAGCGGATGCGCGTAAAATCAGGATGAACTGGATTCAATAAAAAGTTGTTCTCTTCTGAAATTACCGCCGAGGCTACCGCCAACACGGCGGTCTCGCGCCGTGCAAACCACATGGCGCCGATCTCTTGTAACGCATCGGGCGGCGGATAGTCTTTCCAGTTGGACGGCAAATCGCCGATGGCCACATGCTCCACCGGAATGTCATCGGGAATGTCCAGCGCAAAGGACATCAAATCGTCGGGCAACAGGTCGTAGTCGGCATGGACGAGGAGTTCAAGAGTGGCGAGGGCAAGCGACGACGTGTACGCCCTTGGGGTTCCAGCGGCCGCCAGCGAGACGGGCGCCGTCGCCGGTGAAGGCATTCTTGACGAATTCCGCCTTCACTAAGCGCCAGACGCGCATTTAACCGGCAACGCCGTGTTCGAGGCGGGTCAACACGTCATCTACCTGCGAGGTTCCCAAGTCAGTATCGAGCAAGGATAACGGGGAGCAGTTGCCGAGGCCACGATTTGGACGATGCAGCCACTGCGCGGCCTTCTCCGAGGTTCCCAGGGCGGCAGTTGCGTGTACGGCCACGCGCGCAAGGCGCATCAATCGGTCGGATTCCGCCGCCTGCAGGTGCTGGGCCTGTTTGCGCCGGGTCAATGTGCGGGTCGGCAGGGCGAGGACAGTTTCAATTTCCTCGCGGGTCAAATCCATGGCATCTATTACCCGTTCTAACGCGATGTAGGGGAAGCCTGCCCGGACTACCGCCAACAAATCCGCGTGAGTTTGTACAGGCCGCCCCAGGGTCTTGGGGCCACCTAAGAGATTGGTGATGCCCTGTAATACATAGCTCATGTGAAAAACCTCATTTGGCCATTAGTCCTTATAGCATCGGCCATATGGCCGAACAACCCAAGGTTGGTGCAAAACCAACGTCCAGCATCATCAAAGCACATAGACCACTGCCGGAATAAAACTACGGCGCCAGCGGCGGTGGCGGCAAAAGCGAGGGCGGGGACTTTGTCAGGCGGGGATTCAGAATTTCTTTGGGGGCTGTCAGATCGGATCGTGACTACTACGCAACAGGACTATTTTATCCCTGCTGGAAATCTTCAATTTGCAGGTGGTTGCTTTTGGCGAAGTTCATCAGAAAAGCAAACACCAGTGGTTCGTCCTGTTCCAGGCTTTTGTCTACCAGCACGCAACTGATTCCCTCGATGGTGATCATGCTGACCTTGGGATGAAACTCGATGCGGCGGCCTGCGCCGACTTTGCCAACCGCAGTGGTGATGCGCTCGGCCCAATCACTGGGACGAAACTTTCTGCCGTCCTCGGTAACGCCCCTGATAATAATTTTTCCAGTTACGCCGCTCATTATCTAACCGTGTCCGTGTCCAATTTCATCCAGCAAGATGCTCGTTTTCCCGGTGCTTGTCAAACGTCAACAGAGCCTAGTAAACCACCCTCACTCTGCCCTCTCCCGCCAACTCCTGTAGACGATGCAATAGTTCATCGCTGGGGTGAACGCGCCATTCCTGGCCCAAGGCGAGCTGCGCGCGCGCGGTGTGTGCGCGGTATTCAATCCATACCGGGCACACGCCCTCGCGGAACGGCGCCAGCCGCTGCGCCAACTCGCCGACGAAGCCATTGTTCGCCTGGCGCTCTTCGACATCGATAACTAACCGCTTGGCATAGGCCTCGCGCGCTTGATCGATATCAAAAATCTTGTCCGCACTCATCTTGAAACCTCCGGAATACTCGTCCACGCTTACGGTGCCTTCCACCACTAGCAGCTTGTCTTTGATGATGAGGTTACGGTATTGACGGAAGTTTTCGGGAAACACCGCCAGCTCGATGCGTCCGCTGCGGTCGTCCAGGGTGATGAAGGCCATGCGGTCGCCCTTGCGGCTCATCATGGCGCGCATCGCCACCACCAGGCCAGCGATAACAACGGACTGGTCACGGCCGGGCTTGAGATCGACAATGCGTGCGCTGATGAAACGCGCCAGCTCGTGTTCGTAACGCACGATAGGGTGGCCGGTAAGGTACAGCCCGAGGGTTTCCTTTTCCCCGGTGAGACGCTGTTCTTCATTCCATTCGGGTGTTTCGACATAACGCGTTTCATGCGCCTCGCTCTCGCTCACGCCGCCTGGCGCCGCGAAAACACCGAACAGATCTTCCTGCCCTGCGGCATCGTTACGCGAATGCTGTTCGGCCAACTGCGTAGCGGCGGTGAGCGAGGCCATGAGCGTGGCGCGGCCCGCCCCCAGCCCATCAAGCGCACCCGCACGAATCAGCGCCTCCAGTACGCGCCGGTTGGCCTTGCGCAGGTCGATACGCTGACAAAAATCGAACAGGTCGCGGAACGGAGCCTGCTTGCGGGCGGCAATGATGCCCTCAATGGCCGCGCTGCCCGCACCCTTGACCGCGCCCAGGCCATAGAGGATCGTGTTGTCATCGCTGACGGTGAAGGCACATTCGCAGGTGTTGATGTGCGGCGGCAGCACGGTCAGCTTCATGTCACGGCATTCGTCGATCAACGTTACGACCTTGTCGGTATTGTCCATATCCGCGGACAACACCGCCGCCATGAAGGCCGCCGGGTAGTGGGCCTTGAGCCAGGCGGTCTGGTAGGACAACAAGGCATACGCGGCCGAGTGGGATTTATTGAAACCGTAACCTGCGAACTTTTCCATCAGGTCAAAGATGTAGGCGGCGATCTTTTCATCTACACCGTTGTTCTTCGCGCCATCCACAAAAATGGCGCGCTGCTGCGCCATTTCTTCAGCTTTTTTCTTGCCCATGGCGCGGCGCAGCAGGTCGGCGGCGCCCAGACTGAATCCGGCCAGCACCTGGGCGATCTGCATCACCTGCTCCTGATAAAGGATCACGCCATAGGTAGGCTTGAGGATCGGCTCCAGCGCGGGGTGCGGATATTCCACCTTGGTACGCTTGTGTTTGCGGTTGATAAAGTCGTCCACCATGCCGGACTGCAATGGGCCGGGGCGAAACAACGCCACGAGAGCCACGATGTCTTCGAAACAGTCCGGTTGCAGGCGTTTGATGAGATCCTTCATGCCGCGCGATTCAAGCTGGAAGATCGCAGTCGTCGCGCAACGCTTGAGCAGGGCGAAAGACGGCGCGTCATCCAGCGGGATGCGGACGATATCCAGCAGCGCCTCGCCGCGCGCGGCGCGTCCTCGGTTGATGTTCTTCACCGCCCAGTCGATGATGGTGAGCGTGCGCAACCCCAGGAAGTCGAATTTAACCAGCCCCACTGCCTCGACATCGTCCTTGTCGAATTGCGTTACCGTTCCCGCCGCGCCTTGCTCGCAGTAGAGCGGCGTGAAATCAGTGAGCGCCGAGGGTGCGATCACCACGCCTCCGGCATGCTTGCCGGCGTTGCGCGTCAATCCCTCCAGCGAGCGCGCCAGGTCGATCAATCCACGCACGTCCTCTTCCTGTTCGTAGCGGCGGCGTAGCGTCTCTTCTTTCTCCAGCGCATCGTCGAGCGTGATGCCCAGCTCGAAGGGGATCAGCTTGGCGATCTGATCGACGAAGCCATAAGGATGCCCCAGCACGCGCCCTACGTCGCGCACCACGGCCTTGGCCGCCATGCTACCGTAAGTGATGATCTGCGACACGCGGTCGCGCCCGTAGTGCTCCGTCACATACTCGATGACACGGTCGCGGCCCTCCATGCAGAAGTCGATATCAAAATCCGGCAGCGAGACACGCTCAGGGTTTAGAAAACGCTCGAACAGCAGGTCATAGCGGAGCGGATCAAGATCCGTAATTTCCAGCGCATAGGCCACCAGCGACCCCGCGCCCGAACCGCGCCCCGGCCCCACCGGCACATCATTCTCCTTGGCCCAACGTATAAAATCCGCCACGATCAAAAAATAACCGGCAAAGCCCATGCTGATAATCACGTCGAGTTCGCGCGCCAGTCGTTCGTCGTACTCAACGCGCTGTTGGGCAAACTTGGGGGCCTGGGTATCGAACAGGAAAGCCAGGCGCTTTTCCAGTCCGACACGTGCGCACTCGCGGAAATAGGCGTCCATGGTCATGCCTTCCGGCACGGGGAAATCGGGCAGGAAGTTTTTACCGAGCGTCAGCTCCAGGGTGCAGCGGCGCGCGATCTCCACGGTATTTTCCAGCGCCTCGGGAAGATCGGCAAACAGCTCGGCCATCTCCTGCGGGCTGCGCAAATACTGCTGCTCGGAATACAGGCGCGGGCGGCGCGGATCATCCAGCACGCGCCCCTCATGGATGCACACCTTGGCCTCGTGCGCGTAAAAATCCTCAGGCTTGATGAAGCGCACATCGTTGGTGGCCACCACCGGCACGTCGAGCGCCTGGGCCAGACCGACGGCGTCGTGCAGGTAATCCTCTTCATGCTCGCGTCCACTGCGTTGCAATTCCAGGTAGAAACGTTCGGGAAACAGCGCCTTCCAGCCATTGAGCAGCACCTCGGCTGCTCCCCGGTTGCCCGCCAGCAGGGCTTGCCCTACATCACCGGCACGCCCGCCGGACAAGGCGATCAACCCATCGCTCGCGCCCTCCAGCCACTCCCTGCGGAGCATGGGGATGCCACGCTGCTGGCCTTCGATATAGCTGCGCGACACCAGGCGTGTGAGGTTGAGATAACCCTCGCGGTTCTGGCACAGCAACACCAATCGCGACGGTTGATTATGATCCGCCTCATTGTGCAGCCACACATCCACCCCGATGATCGGCTTCACGCCTGCCGCCTGGGCTGCACGATAAAATTTCACCATGGCGAACAGATTGGATTGGTCCGTCACCGCGCAAGCCGGCATACCGGCAGCGGCGCACGCCTTCACCAGTGGCTTGACACGCACAACACTGTCAACCAGGGAATATTCAGTATGGAGATGGAGGTGGACGAAGCCGGGGGTCATTTGTCAGGTTTCCGGAGTTCGAGGTGCACTTTGCAAGGTCTAAGAAAGACGACAGCCGCCCATTGCGGGAAAGATCATATAATAACAAACAACTATTCCCCCCATACAAAAAAACCGGCGCCTTACAATAGAGTAGGCCGCCGGTCATATGAGGGCATCTTTGCGCTCAGAGCACGCAAGAATGCAAGAGGGAAAACTAAGCTGCCTTTCTTCGCGCGCCCTTCTTTTTTGCCACAGCTTTCTTTTTTGTGGCAATTTTCTTTTCTACAGCCACATGAGGTAAATAACGGCGCGCCCACTTCGCCTCGAATTTTTTGAAAGCCTCTTCCTTCGCAGAAATCATCCTCGCCAAAACCCGCTCGCGCGCCATCGAGGACCTAGCCTCCTTCTTTGCCGCCTTTGCCATAGCGACCATTTGGGAAGTAAGCTCTTTAATTCTCTTTTTAAGGGCCTTCTGTTTCTCTTTATGAGCCAGTTGTTGTCGCTGGACTCTTTCTTTTGCAACCGCCGCTCTGGTCTTCTCTGGCGGCCTTCCAACCGTAGCCTTTACTCCAGCTGATCTCGATTTTTCTTTAACGGAACCCTTTTTGTTGACTAAAGCCCTAGAGGGATTTTTGTCCCGTAGCGGCCTGCCTCTCCGTCGTTTTTCTGCCCCATCCTGTGAGATTTCTTTCTTGGCTCTTGGCATACATCATACTCCTTAACATCAACATTTAAGGTTAATTACGAAATCATTATAACGATACACAAATATAATTATACATAAAAAAACTTATAGTTATATATATTTCCGAAATTCATATTCAGGCTGTTTTATCCGAGAAAACACCATGCCAAAGAGAAAACCCACCTAAAAACACTAAAACCGACCATAAAAATCAAACTTGCCAGCGGTTTATTATTGGGCGCACAATTTAAAGCATAGCCTTTCATAAATCATTAAAGACATTGCTGAGAAAAGAGGAAATAATTATCTCGCACGGTTGGGAAGAAAATCATATGCAATCAACCATAAATCGTTGGGAACACTTTCCTCATCAGGCCGACATTGGCGTGCGCGGGATCGGTAGCTCAAAAGAAAACGCATTTGAACAAGCTGCGCTTGCATTGATCGCAGTGATAACTGACCCGCAACTTATATCCCCTGAAATCGCGGTAACAATTTCCTGCCAGGCACCGGACGGCGAGTTATTATTCGTTGACTGGCTTAACGCGCTGATCTACGAAATAGCAACACGTAAAATGCTCTTTAGCCGCTTTGAGGTCATCATCAAAAACTCACGCATGGATGCAACGGCATGGGGTGAGATAATACAGACCTCAAAGCACAAACCCGCCGTCGAGGTGAAAGGGGCAACGTATACCGAACTTCGTGTCCATCAGGAGGAGAGCGGTGTATGGATTGCGCAATGTGTCGTGGATGTATAGCGACATCCCTACAAAACAGTATCACTGGATGAAACGCAGAGGACACCATGGACACATCACTGTTTACCCGGCAATCCGAATACGAATGGCGCATCGAGCCCACCGGAAAGATGCGCGTACCCGCGATCATCTATGCGAGCGAAGCACTCCTGCGCGACATGGACCACAAAGTCTATGAGCAGATCACCAACATCACCACCCTTCCCGGCATTGAAAAAGAGGCCTACGCCATGCCCGACGCCCATTGGGGTTATGGCTTCCCCATTGGCGGCGTCGCCGCATTCGACGCAGACCGTGGCGGAGTGATCTCCGCTGGCGGCGTCGGGTTCGACATCTCCTGCGGCGTGCGTAATCTACTCACTGGCCTCACTGTAGCAGATATCATCCCGGTACAGAAAAAGCTGGCTGATGCCCTCTATGACAAAATCCCCGCCGGGATGGGCAGCACCGGACACTTGAGTCTCAACTCAATAGAAATGGATGCCATGCTCAGCGGAGGCGCCCGCTGGGCCGTTGAGCGCGGCTATGGCACAATCGAAGACCTGGAGCATACCGAGGAACGTGGCTGCATGGCTGGCGCACAACCTGAACAGGTCTCCGATCACGCCAAAAAACGCCAGCGCGACGAAATGGGCACACTCGGCTCCGGCAATCATTACTTGGAGATACAGCGTGTAGCGGAAATCTTTGATGTAAACACCGCCAATTCCTTTGGCTTACACACGGATAATATCGTAGTCAGTATTCACTGCGGATCGCGAGGGCTCGGCCATCAAATAGGCACCGAATTCTTAAGAACCATGGCCATCGCCGCTGCCGAATTCGGCATTGACCTTCCCGACCGGGAATTAGCCTGCGCCCCCATCCATTCACCCCTTGGGCAAGACTACCTGGGCGCAATGCGCGCCGCCATCAACTGCGCCTTGGCAAATCGCCAGATTATTACTCACCTGGTTCGGCAGGTATTCGCCGCGTTCTTTCCTCAAGCCGAATTAAAGCTGCTATATGATGTTTCACATAACACCTGTAAGGTTGAGGAACACATTATCAACGGCGCGCCGAAGCGCCTCTACATCCACCGCAAAGGCGCTACCCGCGCCTTTGGGCCAGGCCACCCTGACATTCCGCAAGCATTCCGCACCATAGGACAGCCGGTACTCATCGGCGGCACTATGGGAACCTCTTCCTATATCCTTGTCGGCACCAGTGAAGGCATGGCACGCTCCTTCGGCTCCGCCTGTCACGGCGCGGGCCGCAGCATGAGCCGCCACCAAGCTACCCGCCAGTGGTGGGGACACACGCTCGTCGATGAGCTGGCACACCAGGGCATTCTAATTCGCAGCCCCTCCCTACGCGGCATAGCAGAAGAAGCTCCCGGCGCATACAAGGATGTAAGTGCCGTAGTAGATGCCGCGGACCAGGGAAAACTTGCCCGCAAAGTGGCGAAGCTTGTTCCGCTTATTTGTATTAAAGGATAAAATGGAGGATGCACTTACCAGTTAGTGCGTTCGCGTTTGGTGCGGCGTTCATAGGGGGTAGGATGCGCCGCCAGAAGCGTGGTCTGATTTCACGCCACCGTAAAACGTAGCCAAGCAGGGTGGGCACGTAGTGCCCACGCCGTCATATCATTCACCAAATGTCCAACCCATATCTCACCCTCGACACCACCCCAATCAAGCGCATAGGCGCCTTGCGCAACATGGCTGTGAAACGTTGAATGCGGCCATTCCGCCACCTATTGGTATAACCCATGTTTGACCGGGTTGCGCTGTGCATGGATACACGAATGTCGCAGGCGCAGGAGCGGCCAATGGATGTAATCCATATGCCGTATAAAATCCGTCTCATCACGGATTTGGTGTTCCCACTAACGGCGTTGCCACAGTGTCGATCCCGATGTTTAAGTCACCACCGTGAAAAAAATAAGTAGCCCCCGCAGTATTGGCACGGCGATAGCGCGACATAACGATATTTTTTTTGCATCATGGGGTAAGGTTTATTTTACGCGCTCAGAAACAATCCCAAGCACGGCAGAATATTTTTCTCCTGCCTTTTTTAACGGCTCTTCGCGTGATCGTGTGGGTAAATTTCATGTTTTTTAGAGCCTCGGGAGCATAGACGTGAGTATTTTTAGTCGCAGATATTCTTCATCGCGCAGACCATATGCACGGCGTTGGATGACGCGTATCTTATTGTTGAGCCCCTCAACAAAGCCGAGTGAAACTTTATTCTCTGGCTTGCAATAGGCTGCGATCCCATCCCAATGGCGCTCAATCATCTCGGCAAATTTCTCGTAAGGTTTCAGGCGCTGCCACTTCAGGCTGGTTTTCCAATTCTCGAAGAAACGCCGCGCCCATGCTTCGCTCCTGTAATCCCACAACTGGCCAAACGACTCTTTCAGCAGGTACGCCGTGTTCAGCCGTTTGTTCGCTGCCAGCAAAGCCTTCAAAGAACGTCTGCCGTCCAGTGTCAGATTTTCGTGATTGGAAAGCAGTACGTATTTCTGCCCCTTAATGTAGCGCCTATCCTTGCCCTGAAGACGTGCATATTCCATCTTTCTGACTTTATCCAGAGCATCGCCGAGATGGCTCATGATGTGGAATTTGTCGAACAGGATGGCCGCCTGCGGGGCGCGTTCGTTGGTTACGTTACGAAAGGGCTTCCACATATCCATCACTGCAAGACAAATACCTTTGGATTTCTTCTCTCCCAGCCAGTCATAGAACTGTCGCATGCTGTCCTCCGAACGGTCGGCACCGCCAAACCAGATGGGACGACCACGGATCAAGTCGCTGACTACAATGCGATAGGTATGTCCTTTGCGAATCGATATTTCGTCGATGCCAATGGCCTTGGGTGCTGGCGTTCCGGCGCGTTCCAGTTGCGCGGTCATGTATTGCTTGTCCAGTTCCTTGACGGTGTGCCAGTCCAGAAGCAATTCGCGGGCAATGTCCGACACCGTGCTGGCGCGACACCGTCTGCCTACATACCAAGAAAATCGCTTTGTATAGAGTGGGTTGTCGGCGAGAAAGTCGAGTCGTTCGCGTTTCACTTTCCCGCAGTGCCGACAAAGCACCCGTCGAATTTCGATTTCCAGATAGATACGTGTGTCGCCACAGGAGAGGTCGCGAACTCGTCGAAGCCTCTTGTCGTACCAACCAGAGCGCGTTCTGCCGCAACTGTTGCAGGCCGTTTTTTTGAGCGCCGAACGAGCGTGATGATCCGTGCTTTGGAGTCGCCAAAGATGCCGCGTATCTTTTCCAGCGGGCGAAAACAGGGGAATCGATATGCGTCGAGAATGCGTTTGGGTTTGCGTGAAATAGCCATTGAAAAAACCTCCCATTTTCTGCAACAGGTGCAGGATGCATTTTGCCTGATGCCACAAGGCTTGCGGAGGTTTTCATGTTAAATTTCACCCACTCGATTTCACGAAGACCCATAATTATTTTACGCATAGTAAATTTTGTTGAAAAGAGAATCGATGTGCAAATGCAAATGCAAATGCAAATGCAAATGCAAATGCAAATGCAAATCGAAATTGACGGCAATACCTGACCAGGAGTATCAATAGAAAAACCGCATCGCCACGCTCCCACAAGGTGGCAACCTTTCCATGAACTAGGTAGTAGTTTCCCCGGGGAGGTGGTGGCGGGAGTCGTGGTATGTGCACGAAAATCCGAACCACTTCCACTTGGTTCGACAATAGGGAAGGGAGGAATGCCATGGATATCAAGGCGTGGGTTCTTAGTGTTGGTGCGAGTCAGGGGAGGGTGAGCGAAGCCATCGTCGATTGTCTGCGTCTTAACGGTGTGGACGTGCAGATCTTCACTCGGTATGGGACGCACGGACCTGGTGTAGTGCTATTCCGCCAGATCGACGGAGACATCTGCGATGTGGTCCGGGACGCGAGCCGCAATCGAAACGAGTATGTCTTGGCAGGCTGCCTCGAAGCCCTTTCCGCGGAAACAGCCAGGCAGCTGGTGCGGGCTGGCGCTTCTGACGTGCTGTGTTGTAACGAGCCCAACCAAGCGGCGCAAGAGATCAGAGTACGCTTGCAACGCTGGGAAGAAGTAAACCGGTTGATAAGCTCAACTGCGGTACGCCACATGTTGGTTGGGGAGAGCCAGGCATGGAAGCAGACTCTGCGGCAAGTGGCAGAAGTGGCGCACTATACCGATGCCCCAGTGCTGATACAGGGGGAAAGCGGCACTGGAAAAGAACTGGTAGCAAGGCTCGTCCATGCCCTTGATGCCCGTCCCGCCAAGAGGGATCTGATAATTTTGGACTGTAGCACTATCGTGCCGGAACTGTCAGGCAGCGAATTTTTCGGCCACGAACGTGGCGCCTTCACCGGTGCAGTATCCGCCCGTGACGGCGCCTTTGCCCTTGCGGACGGGGGGACTTTGTTTCTCGACGAGGTGGGTGAACTTCCGTCGCACCTACAAACGCAGTTGCTGCGTGTCATTCAGGAGCACGCCTTCAAGCGAGTTGGGGGCAACGCTTGGCAGCGCTCGTCATTCCGTTTGGTATGTGCCACCAACCGCGATCTGTGGGCGCATGTTCAGCGCGGAGAGTTTCGCGCCGATTTGTATTTTCGTCTCGCTGGTTTCGTTTGTACGCTGGTTCCTCTCCGCGAGCGGCGGGAGGATATTCTTCCACTCGTCCGCCGCTTTCTCGAGGAAAGTGCTCCTGATGAAGCGCCTCTGGATCTGGATGCCCCGGTACAAGAATATCTGCTAAAACGGGAATACCCAGGCAATGTTCGCGAGCTCAAACAAGTGGTTGGGCGCATGCTGTGCCGTCATGCCGGAGGAAGGCTGCTCACTGCTGGGTGTGTGCCACCGCACGACCTGCTGGCCTGCGGCGAGGACGGAGGTGAGTGGCGCGATCAGGGTTTTGAGTTCGCTGTCCGCCGCGCCTTGGGGTCACGGACCGCACGTTGCAGATGCGGAGAGCAGCGCGGCGAATAGAAGGTTAACGCCATCGAGAAAAATGACGCCCTGTAAAAGCAAGGTCACGCGGTTTGTACTTCAACATCCCACGTGCCGGTTTGTCCAGTCAAGCGCAAAAAGTTTTCAGCGAGGATCAGTCTCTCCTGTTCTGGCCTCAGTTGCAGCGCGCGAATCTTGGCCAACTCTACGGCGGGATGTAGCCACGGACCGTCCGAGCCAAATAGAATTTTTTGGGGCCCGCAACGCTCTACAGCCCGTGCCAGAAGATAAAAAAACGTACTCCCGAGCTATCCGCATAGATGTTCGGATGCGACTCAAGCTGGTCCAGGAACGCCGTCTGCGATCGCCAGTTCTCAGTGAAGCTGGCCAGGTGGGGGATGATGAATGGTACATCGGGGTAATACTCGGCGAGCCGGTCTACGATTGGCAGTTCGTTTTCCACGTCGTACAGGACTGGCAATGCGAACTCTCGCGCCGCCTCGCAAACCTCCCGGGTAATGCGCGCATCGTGCCGATGTACCTTAATGCCGACGAAACCATATTCCTCGACACCTGTCTGGATCATCGCGCGTATACGGCCCTTGTCTCGCTGTGCATGCAGGTAGATAAAGCCGAAGAAGCGCCCCGGCTTCTGATTGACGATCCCGGCCACTATCCGATTGGCGGTCGCGTAGTCTTCGTGAAAGTTGGCGAATAATACAGTGTGGGTAATGCCGGCGGACGCGGCACGGCGCAGGTATTTTTCCAAGAGAGGACGGCCGCTCCAGGGGTCGGTGAGACCGAAACCGGCCCCGGCATGACAGTGGGAGTCGATGATCATAGTCGTGTCCGGATGTTAGTGCCGCACCACGCCCCACCATTCCTGTTTGGTTTTACTCCGGATGCATTTTTCATGTTATTTTCCTCACCAAGCGTAAGGTGCGTTATACAGCACCATGCAGGACAGATGCCCTCGAGGCCGATTCGCCGGGCGGTTCAATCCTTCCCGAATCTTGTATTCAGTATTTCGACCCAATCATGGACTGTCGAATCTGGGCCCGTATCTCGCCGCTGCATCCTGCTTTATCTGGGCAATGTAACGTGGGAAAAGCACATTCAACCGACGCGTAGACTGTTCTTCCATGTGCGTGTAGGTATATATGTATCCTACGTCGGGCAAGGGAGCGGTGACATAGGGCGGCGGCGGTTTATCGCTGGGATGCCCGGCCACCCACGGCATGCTGGTGAAGTTGCGACGCCTAAGGTAACCTGGAAGAGTCACGGACCTGTAAAAATTGGTGCGAGAGAACCATACCCAGTGACCGTTGATTAGATTGAAAGCCCTGAGGGTCTCGGACGGAATCTGTCCGTCAAGATCGCGGATCAGCGTATTCAGTTCTGCCGTTGCAGCATGGTTGAAGTTACCTCCGGCTGCAATCGCTCGTTCAGCGAGCAAGGTGCCAAGGAAGTTGGAGCACAAGTCTTCCGGAGAGAAGGATGAGTTATGTCCACCAACGTCAACCCCGAATATACCCATGTCGTAGTATGTCGCGATCTCGTGACCAAGGCCCGCATCGTAGGCGATCACGCGCGCCAAGTCGATCGGTCGCAGTGGGCGCTTGTGCACGATGGCGATGCCCAATACTCCCGGAGAGATGCCCACGCGCGTGCGTTTTACGAGCACCGTGCGCGGCATCACACCTTGTGCTAGTTGATCGAAAATATACTTTGTTGTGTCGCAGCTATCACGGATGTGGGCAAGATCAAGAAACCCTGCTCTACCTGAATAAATAATACCGTTAACCTCATTCCAGCTGCCATGCTGACCGAGGTTAAGAGGATCAGCGATGTTGTCATTCTGAGTAAGCGAATTGACCTGCTGCGGTGCAAGCAGGCAACAAAATCGCTGCGGTATCGGTTGCAAACCAGTGTCATCTGGGGTCCCCGGCCGTACAGTCATAGGCGGCAAACATATTTGTACGTGCCGATTCTGCGCGGGATTATTTGATATTTTCTCAACCTCGCCGCTCGACTCAACGGTTATAGCAAGTTGCCCGCCGCTGCCTGGCTGCATTCGTTCCACTGTGCGACGCAATTCGAGGGCAACCCGCTCTGCACGCCTTTTTCCGAGGCGGAAGTTGTAATCGCGATCGCCAATGGGATCCGTGTAACCGATGATTCTAACTGAAGAGATCTGGCTATTAATAACTCTTCTCGAGATTGTATCCAACTTTGGACGATGTTCGGGTTTGAGTTGATCTCGATCAAAGTCAAAATTATCCAATACTTCGCATGCTTCGCCTTGAGGGACACTCGCGCTGGTAATCGCGCTCATTGAAGCCCCACTCAGGGCAGATTTGAGCGCCGCCTCGGTATTCGGCCCGACTATCCCATCCACTGCCAAGCCCTGCTGCTGTTGGAAGCTTCGGACCGCGCTGCGGGTGGCCGGCCCCTCGATGCCGTCGACCGCCAAGCGGAGGCCCATCACCCGATTCAGGGACGACTGCAGCCAGCGGATATAGTCGGGACTGCTGCGGTTGGCCTCACCCTCCCATGTCGATTCCGGGAACCAGGGGAACGGCTCCGGACTGAATGCAAACTCCCATGTCATGATAAGAAACCGCCTACTTCCTTTCTTACCGCCATATCCGTACAAGGTTTGTTTGACCAAGCGGGTGCGGCACGGCTATTCGTTTCGAAGACAAACTGCACGATGCAATAAATACCCCCAAACTTTTCAGCGTCCGACCGATGTTCCGTAACATAACTGCCAAAGTAAATATGGAATGGCTCGTGCATGAGGATTGCAAGCAAGGAGTCGGTTTCCCCGGCCTTCATGAAGTCCCAGAAAGCGTTTCCCAAGCAAATAACCCGGTTATTTCCATAACTCGAACAGGCCCAGGCACTCGAGCTGTTCGAACAGTCCGGGCAATTGGTCGAGTTGATCGTGCAGAAGAACTTGAACTTGCCACTCGCCAGCAGATCGGCCACCCGTTTACAGCGGGTTGCTACTACATCACCCCGGTCCTTTATCGCAGCCGTGGGTTTCAGCCAGGTCGGCACAAACACCGGCTTTACTCTGAATATCTTATGGAAAAGGTCTTTTGTCTTGGATGAACGGCTTCCGCGCTTGAGGTCGGTTGCCGCTTTGCGAAGCATGGCAATCGCTGAGCCAATTTGGGCATTGATAATGCTGAGTGCCTCGGCCCGGGTTTTCCCGGCCCTCTTCAAGGCGGCTGCGCACTCCGCAGCAGGTCCGGAAAAATCCTTCACATACTGGGGCGGTGCTTTCTTGGTCAGGGTGCCTTGCTTGAACGTGGCACGCGACCTTGCCGGCAGTCTGCTCACCGGGAACTCCTCCTTGTTCGCCCGCCAGCCATTCCCCCTCGGCGGGCTCTGCGCCTTCCCCGCACAGGCGTCGCAACGCCTTTTCCGTAGCTGGACTGGCTATGCCGCTGACCGGTAATCCTTCCTGTTTTTGCAGGCGGCGAATGGCGCTGCGCGATGCCACGTCCAGCATGCCATTAACGGGTAGACTAAGACCGAATATCCGGTTCAGACAGTCCTGTACCCAGCGGTTGTATTCGGGGCCGGGCTCCTCGCTTGGTCCCGGGCCGGGTTCGGGCTCATAGGGATAGGCGACGGGGTAGGGCTCGCGGAGATAGACCCGCCCCAGGCCGCGCGGGACGGGCCTCGGCCGTGGGCGCGGAGCCGCTGGTTGCGCACTGCCGACGCGGGGTGGGGGGCGACGGGAAAAACTTCGCTGGCGCCAGATTTCTCCCGTCAATCCGGACTCCAAGGCCTCATGCAGTTCTCTATCGCCGCGGCAGCCGCAAGCGCAGGTGGCGGGGGATTCGAAATCGAATTCAGCGAGTGCGTTCATCAGGAAACTCCTATCGGAATTGGCGCATGGCCGATGGATGAAAGCCGCGACTAAGGCTCGCGGCGAGCCGTTCCACAGCGCGGTCGATGTCCTCTGCGCGGTGGCTGGCGGTAATCAGGAAACCGATGGCACCTTTGCTGTGACCATGGAGTAGCACCGAGCGGACACCACGATCTAGCAGGCGGCGATACAGTTCGGAAGCAGAGGCGCCTTCGACCGCTGCCAGGGTTTGCAGCGGAAACAATTTGCCATGTGCAGAGAACCCCCGTTGGCGCAGGCGCGAACGGAATTGGTTTATCCGCTGCGCCAGCGTTCGGCGCAGTGCATCGCCGTGGCTTGCGTTGATCTCTAACGCCTGCTCGGCGGCATGGATTACCGCTGCCGAAGGGGGGCTGCAGTGGGTGGGTGTGGCGCTGTGTTTGTCAAAGCGCTCCAGCCAAAGGGCGCTGCCGGCGAGTACCGCCACGGGCACACCGAAGCTCTTGGCCAGGGAACTTCCCAGCAAGACGTCTGCACCAGAGATACCGAAACGGCGCAGCGATCCACCGCCACCATACCCGTAGGGGGCCTCCCAACTGGGCGTATGGCCCTGGATACCCAGTGTCTGGGTGTCGTCCAATACGAGGAGGCCGTCGTAATCCCGCGCGATCTCCAAATAATCGGGCAGAGGGGCGAGATTGCCGCAGCTGGGGCAGAATCCGTCCGCCACCACCACTGGACGCAGTCCCCGCGCGGCATCGCGCCGCACCGAGGCGGATAGGGATTCTGGATCATGATGGCGGAACTGGCGCACTGGGACTCCTCGTGCTGCCGCCCGCTCCACGCCCCAGCGGGAGATAGCATAAGCACCTTTGTCCATATGGATGGCGATGCGCTCTTGCGCCAGCAGCCCGAACAAGTCCCAGAACAGGTGCAGCGTGGAGGGCAGTAGCACGGCGCTTTCACAACCGATCAGTGCCGCCAGCTTCGCCGCCACTCCCCCAGCGCCGGAGGGCGCACCGAGCACCGCCGGACGGCCGGTGCTCAGACTCCCCCAGGGTCGCAGCGAGCGACTCGGATGCCGCAGTCCCAGGTACAGAGCCGAGGTGAAGTCGAGCATCGTCGCCGACTCCTCAGCGGGAGCGCTGCTGCATGGACAGGCGCTTGCGCAGGTGCACCGAGGGCATGGTGTAGTCCACCGTGTCCGGATTCGTCAGATCCACACCAGTGACGGCCCGGTAGGCGTGAAGATAGCCCTGGATCTCCGGCCGGAAGTAGCGCGCCCAGTTCTTCGCCTCGTCTTCATCATTGATGTCATTCCAATTGTGCCAGCGGATCGACAGCAGGATCTGCTCGCCGTACACGCCGAGATCGTGGAAGTGGGTGACGGTGATGTCGGACCATCCCTGCTGGGTCTTCATGGTGTCCACCTGGGGCATCCAGGCTTCTTTGTAGGGCACCATCGCCCGGCTCTGCAGGAAATCACGCATCTCGGGGCGGGCCATGAGCCATTGCTGGACCAGCATCTCGACACGCGCCATCCAGGGCAGATCGCCGAATTGATTGTGAGCGCCTTGGGCCAAGAGCAGATGCACTTCCTTGAGCGCATTGAGTAGAGGGTAGCCGTCGGCGATGATGGTAGTGTCGTTATCCTCCTTGAAGAATATCGCGCACAAGTGCAGAAGGTTATGGAAACCTTCCAGGAACTTGGAGCGGTTGTCCGACGCTTGCAGATCAGACACCGCCTTGCCGTATAGATTTAGCCCGTATTGGTGTTTGTACTCCAGGGCACGGCGCCGGACTGACAACCGATCTCGCTCATCTTCGACATAACCCCACATCAGGTTGTTGAGGGGGCGCAGCGGATCGATTTCCAGGTGCGCCAGAGGATCGCGTTCGCCCGGCGCCCTCAGATTCTGGAAGCGTCGGCTGACGGCGTTGATGCTCTGCACCAGCATGCCTTCCTCGTGCCAGTAGTTCCAGATCAGCTCCAGCAGGCAGGGGCCATCCACCCGTGAAGTGAGCACGCCGTCGCAGTGCACGTTACCGACGCTCTGGCCGGGAAAAGCCGCCTTGATGACACGGTCGATGTAAGGTAGACGCCCTTGGCCCAGGTAATCCGTCAATTTGACCTTGATGTCGGCGAGCGACATGACTTGACCCAGCCGTCTCGCTTCTTCGGTGGGGTTGAACAACGCAGGGTCGGTGGGTCCTTCGTGTGCCCCCCGGCGGTTGATCGCCACTCCGCATTCCAGCAGCAGGAATACCTCCGTGGCAGTCTTGAGCAAGTCAAAGGCGCCCGTGCCATAGACATGATCACCCAGTTCCTCGATCTGCCGCGTCAATCGGGTACTCGGGGGTTGCTCCCGATCGCGATGGCATAGCACGCGGTCAATAAAGTCCTTATAGCCGCTACCGCTGAAGGAGATGGCCTTGGTGCGGTTGCGGATGGCTACCCACAGGGCTTGGGAGTCGGTGGGGCTGGTTTGCGAACGGCGCAGGGCTACCCCGATGTTGCCGCCGATGGTCTGGACGGGGGCATCGTCGACGAGTACCTCGTCCTCGGTGGACATCTCGGGGCCGCCCTCTTCTCCGCCGGTATCAGGGACAGTAGGCTGGGTGGATGGATGCCCCACAACGGTCATTTCAATAAGGAAGCGGCCCGATTCCTTAGGGGTGAGCACCATTTCACGATTCTGGTCGTCCAGGGATGCGAGTGTTCCCTGCTTTGAAGAATCCCAGAGGATCCCGGCGATGCGATCTGCCGCGACCTGGCCGGTCTCGGCGGTGAGGTACATGGCCCTGCCAATCACCCCTCTTGAACATTTCTCGAGGGTGCAATCATCTCGTGCGATTTTCGGCGTGAACTGGGCTACGATGGCGTCTCTGAAACACACGTCTTGTATACAGCCGGAATCAACCGTCACCGTAACCGGCGTCAGCGTGTTGAAGGATTCGCAGTGGACCTCGTAACCTCCGGGCGCTACGTTGTCGAAGGTGCAGCAACCGTCAATTCCAAGTCAGGGCCCAGTGTTTCGGTGAGCCATGGGCCTCACCAGTTTCTCCCGAGCATGCATAGACGCTCACTAGCGCTCTGCGGATCGGCCGTTTCGCGGCTCCTCCGCCGGTAACGCAGACGTTGATCTTGCCCGGTCGAGTGTTTTTTACAGTTCCCATATCATCCTCCTTAGTGGACGCTCAAAATAGGTTGCAACGGTAATCGGGTTGCCTGGCGCTGAGCGCAGGCGGCGGAAACATCTAACGTGCTGCGTAAGGCCCAGTGGGTAAGAAGCTTGCCGAGCAATTCGCTCTCATCCTCCGGATTCAGCTGCCCGTCGGCCCGCGCCTGGCCTAGCACGGCGAACACCAGTGACGGCGGTGCCCGGTACATCTGGGCGGGGAGCCGGCGCCAGGCTCGAAACAGACTCTGAAGGCGCATCGGCTGGCGTTCGGCCACGTCCAGCACTTCCACCAAAGACCGCCCGTGCAGCGCCTTGGGACGGTGGTTGATCAGCAGGGAAACGAATCCCGGTATGTGCTCCTGCAATAGAGCCAAGATCTCCTGCCGGCGCGCGTCCAGGCCAGCCAGGGGATAGTAGGCGTCCCACAGCGCCGCCAGCCGGTCCCACTGGGGATGGGGATAGAACGCGCGACCCAGCGCACAGCTCAGCTTGACCCGGACCCAGGGTGTGGGGTGGGGATCGTCGAGATTGAGCTGGAACACGAAGGGCCGGGGGAGTCCGACCACCCCCATAAGTCCCATAGTGGAAGCGACTCCAACCCGTGCCACCGACCAGAGATCGGCGACGACCTCTGATATCCAGCGTTCCCATAGTTGCCAGGCCAAAGCCGCACGCCCCGCGCCGGCTTGTAACCCACGCAACACCGGCCGCAGCGAGTTCACCAGATCGAGCAGAGCTGCCGCTTGATGCCCCACCTCATGGATTAGCGAGGAGGCGATACCGCTGCCGATCATGCGCTCGCGTGGCACGCGGATGATTGCTACCGGGTTTTCGCCGCCGCCCGGCAGCCGTGTGCGGGCGCGCCGGATGGCCGCGCCGATGCCACGATCCAGATAGCAGATCACGGGAGGTGCCTGGTAATAGCCGCCGGGGAGCGCCAGCGCATCGGCGGACACCACGTCCAGTCCGGACAGCCATACGCCGGTCTCATTCTCGCTGCGCTGGGTGATCACATCGTTGAACAGGTCGAACTGGTTGAGCACCGCGTTGAATCGCAGCCTAAGAAACACGAAGCGACGATGCGCGGCTTCGGTGTCTGCTTGCCACACTTCGCGTCCCTGCAACCAGCGCAGAAAATCCTGTATTTGGATGGCCAGCTCGTATCGCCCATGCACCAGGAAGCGCTCGATTGCGGTTTGTGCCTCGGGCAGCAGATTGGCAGCCGGTAGCATCTGTTCTTGCAGGGCGAAGGGCTTGACCCGCCCCAACCGCGTCAGCAAGGCACGCGCCTCCTGCGCCAGCATCCATGAGACATAAGGTGCGACGGCCATGGCAGCTTATACTCCGTACAGGATGATGCGGTTGCCACGGCGTACCCATCGGCCTGTCCGGCCCCGCCCAATGCCCTGCGCCACGCCTCCTGCTTGAGCAGGTGTAGCGGTGCCGCGCAACAGGCCCGGCGCATGGCGCTGCGCGGCTTGGGTAGCCGCGGATTGAGCTACCGCTCTGGGATCGCCAGGGGGTGCGGTGGCGGCATTTTTCACGGCGTCTGCCGCGAAGCGCACGTACTGCTTGGCCACTTCGTAGGTCTCGTCTTCGTGGCTCAGGCCTTCGGTTTCCAAGCCGAAAACCCGTCCTGCGCCGGAGGCCAGTTGGCCACCGATTTGCGCCCCCGAGGAACCTCCGAGGTAGCCTCCCAGAGCGCTGCCCGCCATCGGCAAGGCCTGTCGGGCAGCGCCTTTGAGGATGCCGCCCAAGGCTTGGCCGACCGGTGATTTCACCACCTGGCCGAGGGCGCTCCCAGCCCGGCGGATCAAGCTGCCTAGAAAGTGGTTCAGCTCCGCTTCGTTGGTGACTTCCAATAGCTCGGTAGCGAGTTCCATCAGCTCGCTTTCGTGGAAGACTTCCCCACTCTCACCGGACCATTCTGATTCTGTGAACTCGAACTGTTCGGATTCGTAGTTTTCCGCTTCCGGGTTGTATTCCATAAAGGTGCGGTTGATGTCATGCATGGCGGCTCTCCTGGGTAGTCAAGCATTGAGAATGACGATGTGGCGTCCGCGCCGTACCCATCGACCTGATGCTCCGCGACTTGCGGGTCCGGATTGAGCAGAGCTGAGCAAGCCTGGTGCAAGGGACTGTGCAGCCCGCACCGCTGCGCTTTGCGCCGCCGCTTTGGGATCAGGACTGGTGGGGGCGGTGACGGCGTTCTTTACGGTTTCACCCGCAAAGCGCACGAACTGCTTTCCGCCTTCATATTCCCGGTCCTCGTAGCTTAGGGCTTCGGCCTCCAGACCCAGAGCGCCGCCCGCCGCCTGAGCAAGCCCGCTGCCGATCTGGGCGCCCAGCGGTCCACCCACAACGCCGCCCAAGGCAGCCCCGGCAATGGGCAGAGCCTTTTTGGCGGCAGCCTTGAGTGCCCCGCCGATGGCCTGGCCTACCGGCGAACGGACCACCTTGCCGATGGCACCGGCCGCCCGCTTGACCAATTTGCCGAGGAAATAGTTCAGCTCCTGCTCGCTGGTGATTTCCATGAGCTCAGCCGTCAGTTCCATCAGTTCCGCTTCGTTGAACACCTCGCCGCTCTCGCCGGCCCATTCGGACTGGCCGAACTCGAATTGTTCTGCTTCAAAACTTTCCGCTTCCGGGTTGAATTCAAATGTGCTTTCTGTTTGGTACATGGTGCTTTCCTCCATCAGGTTTTGTGTGGCGGCCATGATTAATCTTTATCAAGGAGCGTGCCGGAATGAGAGGACTCTGCTGACCGCACTGCGGGTATCTGTAATTGATTGAATAGCTGGGTAATTTGCAGTCAGAGACAGAAATGGCAGCTGATGCGAGGGAATAAACTTTAGCGAAAAGAATTTCGGGCGGCCGCAGAATTGGCGGGAAACGGCGAAAGGAGCTTCGTGGAGTGTCTCTGATCTCCACGTCTATTAGCCTTAAAACCGCTTTTTGTCCACGAAAAACACGAAAGGCACGAAAAATGGAGGAGATCTTGGCGCAAGAATGCGCTTGGATTTACCAGTCAACTTCGCTTGCTATCCGAAAGAGCGGCGCGAACGGACAGTGCTGTGAAGCTTTTTCGTGCCTTTCGTGTTTTTTCGTGGACGGTGCGTAACATCACAAGGCAATCATAATTGATCCTCTGGAGGAATCGTTGCATAGTAAAGCATGGCTGAAAATACTCCTTGCTCGTTGGATCTCCTGCGCATCGCAATCCGTACTGCTTATTCCGCAGACGAAACCCTCTGTGTCGAACCCTTGCTGCATGAAGCACTGCTTCCCAGCGAGGTGCAACTTCGCGTGCATGCGCGGGCAGCGCAACTGGTTGGCGCAGTGCGGGCAAAATCTGCTCATGGGCTCGATGCCTTTTTGAGCGAATACGATCTTTCCTCAGAGGAAGGCGTGCTATTGATGTGTCTGGCGGAGGCACTGCTGCGCATTCCTGATGCAGGCACAGCGGATCGGCTGATCCACGACAAGCTTTCCCAGGGGCATTGGGATGCACATATTGGTCAAAGCCATTCGTTGCTGGTAAACGCCTCCACATGGGGGCTGATGTTGACAGGTCAAATCGTCAAGCTCGAACCTGCGACTGACGATGGAATCATGGTATCGCTGAAACGTCTGGTGACGAAGAGTGGCACGCCGCTGGTGCGTCTGGCGTTGAAGCGGGCGATGTACGTCATGGCACAGCAATTCGTTATGGCGTCGACGATAGAGGAGGCCCAGCGGCGCAGCCAGTCGGCGGAAAATCAGCGTTACCGTTATTCTTTCGATATGCTGGGCGAGGCGGCGCTGTGTGCGGATGATGCCGAGCGCTATTTCGTTGCGTATGCGCACGCCATCGCAAGCCTTGCCGATTCTGCACTAAATGCAGATATTTTCAGTGCTCCCAGTATTTCTGTAAAACTCTCTGCCCTGCATCCGCGTTATGAATTCTCACAGCGTCAGCGTGTGTTGCGTGAGCTTGTGCCCAAGGTGCTGGCGCTGGTGCAACAGGCTCAAGCGGCGAATATAGCGTTGACGCTCGATGCCGAAGAGGCGGACAGGCTGGAGTTGTCCCTGGATATTTTCGCTGAGGTGTTTCGTCATCCAGTGTTGAGAGATTGGCAGGGGTTTGGCCTTGCCGTGCAGAGCTATCAGAAACGTGCGCCTTATGTGTTGGATTGGTTGGCAAGCCTGGCGCGCTGCGAGAAGCGCCGCATCCCGTTGCGCTTGGTAAAGGGCGCCTACTGGGATACGGAGGTCAAGCGCGCACAGATGCAAGGATTGGTGAGCTATCCGGTATTTACCCGCAAGGCCGCCACAGATGTCTCTTATCTTGCTTGTGTCAAGCGCTTACTCTCTGCGCGTGATGCCTTTTATCCGCAATTCGCCACGCACAATGCGCACACTGTGGTGTATATCCTCGAACTGGCAGGGCAGGATCGCGATTTTGAATTCCAGCGTCTGCATGGCATGGGTGAAGCCTTGTACGGCGAGTTGGTGGGGGCTGACAAATTAAATGTGGCATGCCGGGTGTATGCGCCAGTGGGTAATGAAACGGATCTGCTTCCCTACCTGGTGCGGCGGCTGCTGGAGAATGGCGCAAATACCTCTTTCGTTAACCGCATTGCGGATGAGCGGGCGCCGATCGAGCAGGTGATTGCAGACCCGGTGATTGAGTTAAACAGTTTAAAAATCAAACCGCATCCGCGTCTGCCATTGCCGGCTGATTTGTATGGTACGGAACGACGCAACGCGCATGGTATCAATCTCGCTGATCCACTGGAAATCGAAGGGCTGTCACAGGCGTTGTGCGAGCCGCTGGCGCGTCACTGGTCTGCCGCACCAATGGTTGGCGGTGAGATGCTCCCAGGCATAGCCCACTGCGTGGTTGATCCGCACGATAATCGCAGGCAAGTGGGTTCTGTGGTGCTGGCTGATACTGAAATGGTGGAGCAGGCGCTGCAGCGTGCTTCGAATGCTGCTCATGGCTGGGACAGTACGCCCGCGGAAAAGCGTGCGGAATGTCTGTTGCGGGCGGCTGACTTGTTTGAACAGCGCCAGGCGGAATTTATCGCCTTGTGCGTGCGCGAAGGCGGCAAGACGATTTCGGATGCGCTCGCGGAAGTGCGCGAGGCAGTGGACTATTGCCGTTACTACGCCTGCCTTGCGCGGCGCGACTTTGCCGCGCCGATAGTGCTGCCTGGACCGGCGGGCGAACGCAATCAACTCAGCCTGCATGGGCGCGGTGTGTTTGCCTGTATCAGTCCGTGGAATTTTCCGCTGGCGATCTTTACCGGTCAGATCACCGCGGCGCTTGCCGCGGGCAACGTTGTGATTGCCAAACCCGCCAGCCAAACCCCGTTGATTGCCGCACACACCGTGCGCCTGTTGCATGAGGCGGGCGTGCCAGTCGATGTGCTGCACCTGTTGCCCGGCAAGGGCGATGTAGTAGGTAGCAAACTCATCGCCGATCCGCGTATTGCCGGAGTGGCCTTCACCGGCTCTAGCGAAACCGCGCGCAGCATCAATCAAGAGCTTGCCGCTCGCCCAGGCGCCATCGTGCCGTTCATTGCCGAAACCGGCGGGCAGAATACAATGATTGTGGACAGCTCCGCGCTGGTCGAGCAGGTAGTGAATGATGTCATTCGCTCTTCCTTTAATAGCGCGGGGCAACGCTGCTCCGCATTGCGCGTATTATTTTTGCAAAACGAGATTGCCTCGCGTGTGCTTTCTGTGTTGCAAGGCGCAATGGATGAGTTACGCATCGGCGACCCTGCATTGCTTGAGACGGATATTGGGCCGGTGATAGATGTGTCTGCCAGGGAAGCACTGGAAAAACATGCGCAACGCACGGCAAGTGAAGGCAAACTTATCCATCAACTAAACTTGCCCCCTGACACGGAGTACGGCACCTTCTTCGCCCCGCGTGTATTTGAAATAGACCGCTTGGAGAGATTGGAGCGCGAAGTATTCGGGCCCTGCCTGCATATCATTCGCTATTCATCGGACAAGCTTGATCAGTTAATCGACGCAATCAACCTCACTAGTTATGGCCTTACCCTGGGTATCCACAGTCGCATCGAGGAAACCATACATCGGATTCAAAGCCGCGCGCGCATCGGCAATATCTATGTCAACCGCAACATGATTGGTGCCGTCGTCGGCGTGCAACCCTTCGGCGGCGAAGGCCTCTCCGGCACTGGGCCCAAGGCGGGTGGCCCGCACACCTTGCTGCGCTTTGCCACCGAGCGGGTGGTGAGCACCAATACAGCGGCGGTTGGGGGGAATGCTGCTTTGCTGTCTTTATAGGAAATTTCGGATTGAAACGCGCGTATTTTTTAACAGGAAATGAAATTATTTTCGACAATAACCATGTATTTTATGTGCAAATAAAGGCTTGTTTCATAAGATATATATAATATCCTATTAATCGTGCTCTCAAATATTTCTCTTGGAATACCCAAGTTTTTTGCTATAGACTGATTCGTGCAGCGGAGCTTTTGTAGTCCGGTAGTGCGGTTTGGTAGGTTCCGATGCATTTTGCAACTGGGTTAGTCACTGTTATGGTGTTTATCTGGGAGGGATGTGTCATGCAGCCAAGCAAACAAAAGGAGGTGAAGGATCTTTATCCCATGAAGGATATTGCTCCCACCGTCGCAGGTATTCTGGTAGTCCTTGTTGTCGCGGTGACCTTCGCAAGGTTTGTCACGTCATACGCGAGCTTGTAGATCAGGAACGGCCCCGGCTTTTCTATAAGCCGGGGCCGTTCGTTTTATTGTCCCCGCTGTTATTCAAATTTGCGTTAAAAACGACAATAATTTTGTAGGGTGCGTTCCACGCACCATTATCATCGGTGCGTGGAACGCACCCTACGATATCTCACTTTTTATTGTGAAATGAAATTAGTTAATCCCCGCAGTCCATACCACAGCCGCCCACCGAGTTCATGCAGCGCGTAGTTGGATGTTTTCAGCGCGTCGGCGGAAGGCAGCCAGGCGAATACGCCCCGTTCAATCGGCCAAGGGGTGGAAAAGCCAGTGGGGGCGGGAATAATGTTAATCCCCGCTTGCTGGAAGGCCTGCACGGCACGTGGCATGTGCCAGGCGTGGGTGACGAGGTAGACACGCTGGATGTGTGCCTGCGCAAGGATGGGGCGGCTGAAGTCGGCGTTTTCAGCGGTTGTGATGCTGCGCTCTTCAATCCAACGCACCGGAACGCGGAAGTCGTTGACCATCACATCTTTCATGATATGTGCTTCGGAGGATGCCTCGCCATGCAGGGCGCCGCCGGTAACCAGCACTGGCAGTGCGGTATGGCGGTGCAGATGCGCACCGTAGCGCAGGCGTTCCAGGGCGAGTTTGGACGCCGTATCGCCGCCGTATTCCGGCGCGTCGTAGTTGCGTCCTGCGCCGAGCACAACGATGGCCTGCGCTTTTGGATGACGCAGATCTTCGGCGGTGAGGGCAGGATAGATTTGCAGCGAGCGCATCAGCGAGTGTGAAGTGAAGGGTGCGCTGAAAATATATAAGGTCACTATCGACAACGCCAACAAGGTGACGGCCGCGCGTTTGTGCTTGCGCAGCAGGATAAGCCCCATCACGCCCAGTAACAGATTAATGGCCGGCGGAAGCACCAGTGATTCGACGGCGCGCGTAAGCAGAATACTCATACTTTAACCTAAAAACGGCAGTTGACCGCTACTCTGGATGGCTAGCAATATGCTTTTAATAAGTTTCATCATATCCTGTAGGTTCACCTGTTTGGTGGGGCCGCTACGGGGTGGATTGCACGGTTTTCAGTGCGCATGGCAGCGTTGCAACTCCTTGGAATGGAACAACCATTCCGCGTCGTCGCGCCTTGCCCTGCACCCCGAAAACCGCGCACTCCACCCCGTCCAACTGCCGTTTTTAGGTTTAATTCTCTTGTACTTTTGAGATGTGGGCTATCGCCGTGATGCGCTGGCGCCGCAGTTTTTCGGCCAATGCTTCGCCCACAAGGCCCTCCGCGACCAGCGCCTTTGCATCTACGGTTTGCGAGGCCTGCAGGGCGGCGCGGAAGATGTCGGCCTGCGGATAAGGTTTTTCCTCATAGCCGGGACGGCCCCGGAAGTCCGCCTCGCAGGCCAGCAAAAAACTCTCGAAACGCTGCGGGCGGCGCAAGGCGTCGAGTGCTTGCAGGGTGTCAAGCAAGGTGGATGGGCGCAGCTCGGCGGCGCGGTGACAGTGAGTATGGTATTTTGCTGTGAGTACGGCGAGATCGCGGTAGTCACCAGGCACGCGCCAGTGCTTGCACATGGCCTTCGCCAGATCCACGCCGCGCGCCTCATGGCCGATATGGCGCGGCCATTCCTCGGGTGGCGTGGTGCCCTTGCCAAGATCGTGCAGCAGCGCTGCAAAGCGCACCTGCGTATCGGGAGACAGGCGCGCGGCCTGATCCAGCACCAGCATCACATGCACGCCGGTGTCGATCTCGGGGTGGTGTTCGGGCGGCTGGGGTACGCCGAACAGGCGGTCGATATCGGGGAACAAACGTGCCAATGCTCCGCAATCGCGCAGCGTCTCGAAAAAACGCGAGGGTAGCGCCTCGCCCAGCGCGCGCACCAGCTCCGTCCATACCCGTTCCGGCACCAGCGCATCGGCCTCGCCCGATTCCACCATCTGGCGCATCAAGACATTGGTCTCCTCGGCAACATGGAAGCCCAGCGGGGCAAGCCGTGCGGCAAACCGTGCCACACGCAGGATGCGCACCGGGTCTTCGACGAAGGCGGATGAGACGTGGCGCAAGCGCCGCTGGCGCAGATCTTCGATACCACCGTAGGGGTCGATCAGCGTGCCATCGGGGGTTTCGGCCATGGCGTTAATAGTCAGGTCGCGGCGCACCAGATCATCTTCCAGGGTGACGTCGGGCGCGGCATGCACGCTAAAGCCCTTGTAACCCGGCCCAGTCTTGCGCTCGGTGCGGGCGAGGGCATACTCCTCGTGCGTGCCCGAATGCAGAAAAACCGGAAAATCCTGCCCCACCTGCTTGAAGCCTTGATCCAGCATCTGTTGCGGCGTGGCGCCCACAACAACCCAGTCCCGGTCCTGCACGGGCAGGCCGAGCAGTTTGTCGCGCACCGAGCCACCGACTTGATAGATTTTCACTTGATCCCTTGGTTATCGTAGTGTAGCGAGCTACACAAGCATCTGTTTGCGTGAGGCTTGGATGTACCTTCACGCCGCCATGGAATGTATTATACGCTGTCAATCCTACACACAAGCCATTGCCAGACAAAGGAGTCATAAACACCCATGGCCAGAGCTAAAGCAGCAAAAGAAATAAAAGAAGAGCCATTGGAAAAGCAACTCTGGAAGGCCGCCGACAAGCTGCGCAAGAACATCGATGCCGCCGAATACAAACATGTGGTGCTGGGGCTGATCTTCCTCAAATATATCTCCGACTCTTTCGAGGAGATGTTCAACAAGCTGCAAGCAGGCGAAGGCGAGTATGCCGGTGCCGACCCGGAAGACAAAGACGAATACAAGGCAGAAAATGTCTTCTTTGTGCCGCCGGAGGCGCGCTGGTCTTTTCTGCTGGCCAAGGCCAGGCAGCCCCGCGTCGGCACCTTTGTCGATACGGCGATGGATGCCATCGAAAAGGAAAACCCCTCGCTCAAGGGCGTGCTGCCCAAGGTGTTTGCGCGGCAAAACCTCGATCCCACCAGCCTGGGCGGATTGATTGATCTGGTGGGCAATATCGCGCTGGGCGATGCCAAAGCCCGCAGCGCCGATGTGCTGGGCCATGTGTTTGAGTATTTCCTGGGTGAATTCGCGCTGGCCGAGGGCAAACAGGGTGGCCAGTTCTACACGCCGCGCAGCATTGTTGAATTGCTGGTCGCCATGCTTGAACCCTACAAAGGCCGGGTGTTCGATCCCTGTTGCGGCTCGGGCGGCATGTTCGTACAGTCGGAAAAGTTTGTCGAAGAGCACCAAGGCCGCGTCAACGACATCTCCATCTACGGGCAGGAGAGCAACCAGACCACCTGGCGGCTAGCCAAGATGAGCCTCACCATTCGTGGCATCGACAGTTAACAACGAAGGCTTCTTCCTCAACGACGCCCATAAAGACCTGAAAGCCGAACATCACAGTTTCTTTACTACCTTTTAATGACACCTGTGGTCAGAGGGAAAATTACGTCTGCGACGAATGGTTCAACTGTAAATATGTTGGCGATTGACGGTCTGCAACGACCAGATTTTAAGTTGCCACCACAAGAAAAGGTTGCAGAATTTTCAGTGATGGTTAAATCATGGTGGAATAAGAAAGAGATCAATCAATCCAAAATCCGCACCCTCGAAAAACTCCGCGACACCCTGCTGCCCAAATTGATGAGCGGCGAAGTCAGGGTGGCCGCATGAGCATGAGCATGATCGTGAACCTGCCGCTTTCAAGCCATAAGGGAGAAACGCCATGAGTCAATCAAATGGACAAATCGCCATTTATCAGGCCGGGGACAGTCGAACGCAGGTTGAGGTCCGGTTGGAGAAGGAGACACTCTATAGTGGACCCCAGTTTTCGGACAGTAAATTAAGATGGTAGCCTGCTGTAAAAAGGAGCAGGTCATGAGTGAAACGAAGCGGAAGAATTTTAGTGGTGAGTTGAAGGCCAAGGTTGCACTTGAAGCGATCCGAGGGGTCAAGACAGCGAACGAAATTGGTCAGGAGTTTGGGGTTCATCCGACCCAGGTTGGGGTATGGAAGAAAGATCTCCTGGAGCAGGCATCCAGCCTGTTTGATGCCAAGCGCGGCCCGAAGCCTGCCGACCCCTCGGCGAGTCCTGAGCGACTCTACTCTGAGATCGGGCGGTTGAAGATGGAGCTGGACTGGCTCAAAAAAAGTCCGGGATCAGCCAGTAGCGGCGCGTAAGCAATGGATCAGCGCCATCGAGCCACTGACGTTGACCCGGCAATGTGAACTGGCGGGTATTGCCCGTTCCACCGTCTACGCGCCGCAAATGGCCGCGAAACCGGGCGAACAGGAATTAGCGTTGTTATCGGCGATTGATGCCGAATACACACGGCATCCGTTTTACGGCAGCCGCAAGATGCGGCATTACCTGCGAGGTTTAGGTCACAATATCAATCGCAAGCGGGTGCAACGGTTGATGGGACTATTGGGACTGGCAGGCATGGCGCCGGGGCCGAACACCGGCCGACCGCACCCGCAGCACAAGGTTTATCCGTATCTGCTCAGAGGCGTGGTGGTGACACGACCCAACCAGGTGTGGAGTACTGACATTACGTATATCCGCCTGACGCGGGGGTTTGTGTACTTGGTGGCAGTGATCGACTGGTACTCACGCAAAGTGCTGGCATGGCGATTATCGAACACGCTCGACAGCGTGTTCTGTGTGGATTGTTTGGGGCAGGCGCTACTGGCCTATGGCATCCCCGAGATATTCAACACCGATCAGGGCTGCCAGTTTACCAGTGAAGCTTTTACGGGCGTCCTCAAGGCGCGCGGTATTGCCATCAGCATGGACGGACGTGGGCGGGCACTGGATAACATCTTTGTGGAGCGGCTCTGGCGTAGCGTCAAACACGAAGATGTGTATCTGAAAGGCTACACCACGATGCCTGAATTACTGCTGGGATTGACGGAATATTTTGTGTTTTATAACACAGAAAGAATACACCAATCATTGAACTACATTACGCCTGATGAGGTTTACCGTACAGCGAGCGGAGGCGGTGCAAGCATTGTAGACAAATTCAGTGAGACAGAAAAAACTCACTCAAAAATAGAAGCAATAACGGGGCAGCGCCGTTCTGCTGCATGTGAAAGGTTACCCTCTTAAACTCGATGCATTATTGTCTTGACTGTGGGGTCCACTATACTCTGGCTGACGCTGAAACAGATGGCGGATCTGTTTGACCGTGACAAGTCGGTTATTTCAAGACACTTGAAGAGTATCTTCGACACGGGCGAGCTGTCTCGGTTTGAACTGTTGCAAAAACTGCAACAGTTCAAACCGAGGGCGGCAGGCAAGTCAGTCGTGAAATCGAGTATTTCAATCTGGATGCCGTCTTATCGGTAGGTTACCGGGTCAATTCCATCAAGGGTACGCAATTTCGTATTTGGGCAACCCAACGCCTGCGCGAGCATCTGGTGCAGGGCTACACGCTGAACCAGACCCTCTTCGACCAAAACGCCGCCGAGTTGCAACAGGCGCCGGCCTTGATCCGCAAGACGGCACGCTCGCCGGAATTGAGCGCAGAGGCGGGCAGCGGGTTGGTAGAGATTGTCAGCCGCTACACGCAAACCTTTCTCTGGCTTCAGCGTTACGATGAGGGAATGCTGGCCGAACCCGGCGGACAAGCGGGCGGCAACCTGCCGTGCGAAGTGGAGGCCATGGCGGCCTTGCAGGCATTGAAGCAGTCGCTGCTGGCGCGCGGAGAGGCGACCAGTCTGTTCGCCCAGACGCGAGGGGATGGGCTGGCGGCGATTCTGGGCAATCTCGAACAGACGGTGTTTGGTGAGCCTGCCTACCCGACAGTGGAAAGCAAGGCGGCGCACCTGTTGTATTTTGTGGTGAAAAATCCCCCGTTTTCTGACGGCAACAAGCGTAGCGGGGCATTTTTGTTTGTGGATTTTTTGCATCGCAATGGCCGTTTGCTGAACGCGCAAGGGGAGGCGGTGATCAACGATACCGGCCTGGCGGCACTGACGCTGTTGGTGGCGGAATCTGACCCCAAGCAAAAAGAAACCCTGATTCGCCTGATTATGAATATGCTGGCCGTACCGGGTAACGCGCCATAAGGGGAAAGTTTTGAGCAAACTTACTGAATCCGCCATCGAAGACTTTGCCATCAAGTTGCTTGAGCGTCTGGGCTATAGCTATGTCTACGGACCGGACATTGCCCCCGATGGCGATAACCCGGAGCGCAACCATTACGACGAAGTGTTGCTGATCGGGCGCCTGGAGCAGACCCTGCGGCGCATCAACCCCGGGCTGCCGCTCTCGATGTTGCAAACCGCCCTCAAGGAGGTGCGACGCATTCATTCACCCGACTTGCAGGCTAATAACGAGGCCTTTCATCGCCTGCTCACTGAAGGGGTGAAGGTGAGTTACCAGCAAGACGGCAATGAGCGCGGCGATCTGGTGTGGCTGATCGACTTTGCCAACCCGGAGAACAACGAGTTTGTGGTGGCCAGCCAGTTCACGGTGATCGGCCATTCTGATCGCCAGGAGCACCAGAACAAGCGGCCCGATCTGGTGCTGTTCGTCAACGGCATCCCGCTGGTGGTGATCGAGCTGAAAAACGCTGCCGATGAAAATGCCACCATCAAGGCGGCGTATCAGCAGATAGAAACCTACAAGCAGACCATTCCCAGCCTGTTTACCCCCAATGCCTTTTTGGTGATTTCCGATGGGCTGGAGGCCAAAGCCGGTTCCCTGTCGGCAGGTTTGTCGCGTTTCATGGCCTGGAAAAGCGCCGATGGTAAAGCGGAAGCCTCGCCTCTGGTTAGCCAGTTGGAAACCTTGATTCAGGGTATGTTGAACAAGGCCACCCTGCTTGATCTGGTGCGCCATTTCATTGTGTTTGAAAAGAGCAAGAGGGAAGACCCGAAAACTGGCGTGATCAGTATCAGCACAGTGAAGAAGCTGGCGGCCTATCACCAGTACTATGCGGTGAACGCGGCGATAGCCTCGACCCTGCGGGCGGCGGATATGGGCGCTGGCCTGCGCGCGGGCGAAACCCCGGCCAGCTATGGCTAATCAACCCAAGGGTGACAAGAAAGCCGGCGTGGTGTGGCACACGCAGGGCTCGGGCAAGTCGCTCTCCATGGTCTTCTACGCTGGCAAGATCGTGCTGGTACTGGATAACCCGACGGTGCTGGTGATTACCGACCGCAATGATCTGGACGACCAGTTGTTCGATACCTTTGCTGCATCCGGGCAGTTGTTGCGACAGGAGCCGGTGCAGGCAGAAAACTGTGGACAGTTGAAGGAGTTGCTGAAGGTCGCTTCCGGTGGTGTGATCTTTTCCACTATCCAGAAATTCCAGCCCGATGCGGGCAATGTGTATGAGCAGTTGTCGGACCGCGGCAATATCGTGGTGATTGTCGACGAAGCTCACCGAACTCAATACGGCTTCAACGCAAGAACCGTGGACGAGAAAAACGCCAGCGGCGAGGTGGTTGGCAAAAAAGTGGTGTATGGCTTTGCCAAATACCTGCGCGATGCGCTGCCCAATGCCACTTATCTTGGCTTTACCGGCACACCAATTGAAAAAACCGATGCGAACACCCCGGCAGTGTTCGGCAACTTTGTGGATATCTACGATATAGCGCAGGCGGTGGAAGATGGCGCTACGGTGCGGATTTTCTACGAAAGCCGTCTGGCAAAGGTGGGCCTGAGCGACGAAGGCAAAAAACTGATTGCGGAGCTGGATGAAGAGCTGGACCTTGATGATCTCACCGAAACGCAGAAAGCCAAGTCCAGGTGGACCAAAATGGAGGCGCTGATTGGCGCGGAGCAGCGCATCAAGAACATTGCCCAGGATATCGTGAGCCACTTCGAGGCACGGCAGGAGGTGTTTTCCGGAAAGGGCATGGTGGTAAGCATGTCACGGCGGATTGCTGCCGATCTGTATGAAGAAATCACCAGGATCAGGCCCGAGTGGCACACTGGCGAGCTAACCAATGGCGTCTCAAGGTGGTGATGACGGCTTCATCCAGTGATGGGCCGCTGCTCGCCAAGCACCACACCACCAAGGAGCAGCGCAAGCTGCTGGCCGAGCGCATGAAAGACGCTGAAGACCCGCTTAGGCTGGTGATTGTGCGTGATATGTGGCTGACCGGATTTGATGCGCCGAGCATGCACACCCTATACATCGACAAGCCGATGAAGGGGCACAACCTGATGCAGGCGATTGCGCGGGTGAATCGGGTATACAAAGACAAGCCTGGCGGCCTGGTGGTGGATTATCTGGGTATTGCCGCCGATCTCAAAGAGGCGCTCTCCTTCTACTCCGATGCCGGCGGCAAGGGCGATCCTACCCTGGCGCAGGAACAGGCGGTGGCCGTGATGCTGGAAAAGCTGGAAGTAGTCTCCGCCCTCTATCACGGCTTTGCCTATGAAGACTATTTCGAGGCCGATACGGCCCGGAAGTTGTCGCTTATTCTGGCAGCAGAGGATCACATTCTTGGGCTGGAGGATGGTCGCAAACGGTACATCAACGAGGTGACTGCCCTCTCTCCGGCGTTTGCCATTGCGGTTCCGCATGAGTAGGCACTGGATGTGATGTATGAAGTGGGTTTTTTTCAGGCGGTGAAGGCCCGTCTGGCCAAATTTGACAGTACGGGAGAAGGTCGCAGTAACGAAGAAATAGAAACAACCATTCGCCAAGTGATTGATAAAGCGCTGGTGTCGGAACAGGTGATTGATATCTTTGACGCGGCGGGCATAAAGAAACCGGATATTTCCAACTTATCTGATGAGTTCCTTGCCGATCTGAAAGGCTATGAACACAAAAATGTAGCTCTGGAAGTGCTGAAAAAACTGCTTAACGATGAACTGAAGGCACGCGCCAAGAAAAATCTAGTGCAGAGCAAATCCTTGATGGAAATGTTGGAAAACGCCATCAAGAAATATCACAACAAAATTCTGACTGCCGCTGAGGTGATGGAGGAGCTGATCAAAATCAGCAAGGAAATCGTCGCCTCTGATGATGAAGCCAGGCAGATGGGCTTGAGCGATTTTGAATACGCGTTTTACACCGCCGTGGCCAATAACAACAGCGCACGAGAGCTGATGCAAAAGGACCAGTTGAGAGAGTTGGCTGTGGTGCTGACACAAAAGGTGCGTGAAAATGCCTCTATCGACTGGACGATCAAGGAGAACGTGAAGGCCAAACTAAAGGTGATTGTGAAACGTACCCTGCGCCAGTATGGTTACCCGCCCGACATGCAGTTATTGGCGAGAGAAACGGTTTTGAAGCAAGCCGAGATGATTGCTGGTGAGCTGATGGGCTAGTCACAAAGGGTATAATTCACACGCGCACGTCAAATCTAAGAGGCTGCTGGGATGGCGTGGTCACGCGCCGCGAGATTGATCTCGGACTCGCCGACAGCGAATCCAATCGCACTACACCGGTCGATGACATCGCCAAAGAGTTTGGCCGACGAGAGAGCCGGGGCCGCGTTAGCGACCCCACATAGCCGCTTTGAGCGGCTCACAAACTAAAGTCTCCGGCTTTGCCTGAGGATATTTAATTAAGTACCAAGGTCAGCTTTTGCCCCGGTCTCATGCTCTTGATCTTGGCGGGGGTGTTCCACTTGCGTAGCTCGGCGAGGGTGACATCAAAGCGGTCGGCGATGTGGGTTAGCGTATCGCCAGGGCGTATCTTGTAGCTGATGCGGCGCAGGGTGGTGTCTGCTTTGGCCAAGGATGATGAGGCGCGGCTGAGGGTCAGGCGCTGTGGGGTACCTGCTCCGGAACGTATTACCAGTCGTTGTCCAGCGCTCAGTCTCGACTTTGGGGTTAGATCGTTCCAGACGGCCAGTTCTCGGGGGGTTACGCCAAACTTGCGGGCGACCTTCCACAAAGTGTCGCCACGGCCCACGGTGTGCGATGCAGCCTTGGTCTTAGCCTCATCCGTGCTGGATGTGTTCTGAGAGACCTGTAGGGGCGGCATTGAATTTTGAGCAATGCGCAAAGCATAGCTGCCCAGATCGCTGGTTGCCACTGGTACGAGCAGGTCGGTGCTGGCGCGTGCGATATCGCTGGTCAGTTTGTTGATCTGGCGCAACAGCGTGGTGGTAGTTCCATAAAGACTTGCTATATAGTCAAGGGACTGTTTTTTCTGGACATGGTGGCGTGTCCAGGTGACGCGCTTCTCGGTCGGCAGAGAGGCGAGCTTGGTTTTGAAGGTTGCCACCTTTTCGATGGGCAGCAGCAGGTGATGAGGCCCGTCGGGATCAGTGACCCAGCGGTTAAAGCCGGGGTTAAGCCGGTGGACTTCTTCCAGTGGGACGTCAGCCAATTCCGCAGCCAGTGCCAGGTCAATTTGCTTTTCAGTGGTGATGGACGTTAGATAAGGTTGGTTCGGCACGGATTTCAGCGTGACGCCGAATTTTTCCGGTGCGGCGACAACGTCAGTGATCGCAAGCAGCCAAGGCACGTAGCCCTGCGTTTCTACCGGGAGCTGTAGCGACCAGAAATCAGTGGGTTTGCCCGCTGCGGCGTTTTTGTTGACGGCGCGCATCACGGCGCCTTCGCCTGCGTTATAGGCGGCCAGCGCCAGCAGCCAGTCACCCTGGAAATCGGCGTTAAGTTTCTGCAAGTAGTCGAGCGCGGCGCGGGTCGAGGCGTGGATATCGCGGCGGCCGTCATACCACCAGTTCAATTTCAGGCCGTAGTTTTTGGCCGTAGACGGGATAAACTGCCAGATTCCCGCAGCCTTGGCGTGGGAGTTGGCAAGTGGTTGGTAGGCGCTTTCGACGATGGGCAGCAATGCGAGCTCCGAAGGCATGCCGCGCCGCTCGATTTCCTCCACGATATAATGCAAATAGGGCGTGGCGCGCCCGATGGTCTTGTCCAGATAAGCCTGACGGCTGGCATACCAGTTTTTGCTGGACTGAACGCGAGGATGATCGCGGTCAGGCAGGCTGAAGCGGGTGCGGATGCGATTCCACATGTCCGGGTTGTTTGGGGTGTCACCTATGCTGGCAGGACTTGCCATGCTTGCGCGCGGATCGGTTGATGCCGCAGTCGCTAGAACGAGCGCATCCGTGTCCGATTTTTTCTTGGGCGCGCCTATTAGTAGTCCAGTGGAAGGGCGTTTGGCCTGTTCAGAGCCGGATTTTTGATTGACTAATAGGGTGCTATCCGAGAGCGCAACATTGGTGATGCTTACCGGAGCGGGCTCCAAGTCGGGTTGTGCGGCGAGGGTAGCAACACCCTCCCATAGGTCGGGCAGCGCTTCGCCGGGAATGCTACGGATTGATGATGCGTCACTTGCACCCGCCGGGCGTTGTGCCAAAGCGGATTCGAGAGCGGTGACAGGTGTCAAGGCTGATCCTTGGTGCGACTGGGCCTGTGTGCGGTCAGCCGGGTGTGTGGTTGTGCCGGACACCTTGCTTTGCTGCATGGCGCAACCGCCAAGGTAGAGCAGGATTGTGCTAGACAAACACAAGTTCAACAAGCGTCGCGTCTGGCTTTTATCTGCGCCCATAATTCCTCCAGTCCGGTTACAAGCCGGAATTGTACCTTATAAACACATCCCAAGTAACCCTGGAAGTCATAAGGCATTAAAGTTGATGCTTTTTAAAATATACAACCATATGAAATACATGAAAATATTGTATTGGCAATGATTGTGGATCAATCCAGCGTATCTTTCCAGTAACGTACCACGGCAAATACCTCCTGCTCGGAGGCAAGCCGTTTATCCGCGAATTTTTCCGCCGCCGCAATAACGCCAGGAACATGGCAGCGCAGAAAAGGATTGGTGAGCAATTCAAGCTCCAGGGTGGACGGTACTGTGGGGTGTCCATTCGCCCAGCAGCGTTCGGCATCCAGCAGGCGCGACCGGATATCCGCGTTTTCCGGCTCCACCTTCATTGCAAACGTCAGATTCGCAAGGGTATATTCATGCGCGCAATATACAAGTGTATTCTTCGGCAGCGCGGCGATTTTCTTTAACGATTGGTGCATTTGTGCCGCCGTACCTTCAAACAATCGTCCACAACCTGCACCGAATACTGTATCGCCGCAAAACAGCATGCCATGGCCGTAATAGGCAATATGCCCGGCGGTGTGGCCGGGAACATCCATGATGATGAATTTTACTTTATCCCCCTGAAGTATAATGTGATCGTTTTCACGTAACGGGTGAGTGATTTCAGGAATGCGCTCCAGCGCGGGGCCATACACGGGGATGGCGTAGCGCTTCACCAGGGTGCGTACCCCCCCGATGTGATCATTGTGATGGTGCGTCAATAGGATGGCGCTGGGGGTGATCGACAGCTCGGTTAACGTATCAATGACGGGTTCGGCGTCGCCAGGATCCACGATGACGGCCTGGCGCCCGGTTTTTTTGGTGCCATCATTACAAATCAACCAGATATAGTTGTCGGTGAAGGCTGGAATAGTGAGTACAGTAATCATGCGTGGCGATCAATGAGGTTGGAATAACAAAACATTTTATGTTCTCAGGGATTAACGGCAGGGTCAACGTCTATAGTCTGACACATCTGATGGAAAGCACGTTATGCTAGCAACTTGTGGACCAGAGTGATGATCCTAAAAACGGCAGTTGACCGCCACTCTGGACAGTTGGCAATATGCTTTTAGTGAATTTCATCATATCCTGCAGGTTCACCTGTTTTGTTGGGGCCGCTACTGGGTGGATTGCACGATTTTCAGTGCGCATGGCAGCGTTGCAACTCCTTAGAATGGAGCAACCATTCCGCGTCGTTGGCGCCTTGCCCTGCACCCCGAAAACCGCACACTCCACCCCGTCCAACTGCCGTTTTTAGGATGATATGAAATCGACGTTTGATCACAGAGCCCCCCCCGGACTCCGCCGCGACTTGCGTGCCTGGTACGCCCATGGCATAGGCCATCTGCTGCTGGAAACCGAACGCGGGCAACTGGATGAGGTATTGCCAAACCTGTTTGGCTATCACCTACTGCAGGTTGGGCGCATACACCATGAAGACCTGCTGGCGTCCAGCCGCATCTCCCATCGGGTAGTGCTGGATGCCGATGCGGTGGCGGGGGACTCTCCAGCCAGTGTGTTGCGCGCTTGCGCGGATGAGCTCCCTATCGCTACAGACAGTGTGGATGTGGTGGTCTTGCCGCATACCCTCGAATTTGAGCCTGATCCCCACAGCGTGTTGCGCGAGACGGAGCGCATTTTGATTCCGGAGGGGCATGTGGTGGTGCTGGGATTTAATCCATGGAGTTTTTGGGGTATATGGCGGAGACTGTTGGCTCGCCAGGGTGCGGCCCCCTGGTGTGGGCGTTTTCTGGGGTTGATGCGAATTAAGGATTGGCTGGCCTTGCTCGGGTTTGATGTCATTCTGACGAGCCAATATTTTTTTCGTCCCCCCTTGCAACGGGAAGGGGTGATGCGCAAGCTGTTATTCATGGAAAAAGCAGGGTCGCGGTTGTGGCCTCATTTGGGCGGGGCCTACATGGTGGTGGCCAAAAAACGGGTAACCACCATGACGCCGATCAAGCCGCGCTGGCGCCCCCGCCGCAGCCTGATGGCGGTCCCTGCGAGACCTTGCGCTAGGAGCATGAAACGTGTCTGATGTGGTAGAGATTTATACTGATGGAGCGTGCCGTGGCAACCCCGGCCCTGGGGGGTGGGGTGCACTGTTGCGTCATAAAGGGCGCGAGAAGTCACTCTATGGCGGCGAGAAATTCACCACTAATAATCGCATGGAACTCATGGCAGCGATTGTGGCGCTGGAGTCCTTGAAGAAGCCCTGCGAAGTCCGCTTGACCACCGATTCCCAATATGTGAAAAAGGGGATCACGGAATGGCTGGCGAACTGGAAAAAGCGCGGCTGGAAAACCGCCGCCAAAGAGCCCGTCAAAAACGCCGATTTGTGGCAGCGTCTTGAAGCAGCGGCACAACGGCACGATGTTGCTTGGCACTGGGTGCGGGGACATACTGGGCACGTGGAAAATGAACTGGCCGATCAGCTTGCCAACCGTGCTATTGATGAAATGAAATAATGAAGATGTGATCCACGAAAAACACGAAAGCCACGAAAAAATGGGTTTGGCGTGTATTGGGAGATGGACGGTGGCTTTCTCGAGCCTGTCTATTCTCCCCAGCAACCGAACGGATTGTGTTGTAAATATTTTTCGTGCCTTTCGTGTTTTTCGTGGACGGTGCATAACATCAATGAAATAAGGTAAATACCAATGCGGCAGATCATACTGGATACGGAAACCACTGGCCTGGACCCCGCGCAGGGGCACCGCATCATCGAAATCGGTTGCGTGGAGCTGGTCAACCGTCGTCTTACAGGTAATCACTACCATCAATACCTGCAGCCCGACCGCGAGATCGATGCCGGGGCATTTGACGTGCACGGCATCAGCAATGAGTTTCTCATCGACAAGCCCCGCTTTACCGATGTGGCTGACGAGTTTCTCGATTTTATCAAAGGGGCGGAGCTGATCATCCATAACGCCCCCTTTGACATCGGCTTCATCAATGCCGAGTTTGTCTGGCTGGGGCAGTCTCACGGTGCGGTTGCTGATCATTGCGCCGTCATAGACACCTTGGCGTTGGCCCGTAAGCTGCACCCAGGTCAGAAAAACAACCTGGACGCGTTGTGCAAGCGCTACCACATCGACAACAGCCGGCGTGAGTTGCACGGCGCCTTGCTGGATGCTGAGATACTGGCCGATGTCTATCTGGCGATGACTGGTGGACAGGCCACCCTGTCCCTGGACAGTGGGCTGGACGCAAGGCAGGCGTCACGTCAGGCGATCCGTCATCTTGACCCGGCCCGACCCCGTTTGAAGGTGATCCAGGCAACAGCGGATGAGCGGGCTGCGCATGAGGGGCGGCTGGATGCTATCGACAAGGCGAGCGGCGGGACGTGTGTCTGGAGGAGCGTATAGTTCAGGCTATAAACGGCTTGGCAAATGCAACGATGTCAAGTATGTTGATTGTTGAGTTTGTTGCTGTGTTATAGGATTACCTTGCGTGGTCGGGTGTTTTTTCGGGTTAGTATTTGTTGTGGAATGTAGAGAAAAATAAAAAATTCAACGGTGGGAGGTACGGCGATGAAGCGGCATAGAGTGTCGGTGTCATTTGGGAAGGGATGCCGTTTGTTGTTTTGCGGCGTGGGCATTGCTCTTGTTACCGTCGGGCACGCTGCGGAACCGGTTGATAGCCCTCCTGCAGCCGCAGCTCCCGCGTCGGAGCAAACCGTTCCTTCCCCAACGCCCATCCCCGGCGATGCCTTAAGCCCGGACCGCCTGGTGCTGGCTGCAACTTACGGCCATGACAAGGTGGTGCGCTATATGCTCGAGCGCGGCATGGACGTAAACTCCAAGGATATGTTCGGCACCACCGCATTGATTGCAGCCGCCACTGCTGGCCAGGGTGCGATCATTGACATGCTGCTTAAGGCGGGCGCCGATGTGAAGGCAAGCACCAACGTGGGGCATACCGCTCTTATGGGTGCTGTTACAAAAGGTGATATCTCGATCACCAAGCTCCTGCTCAATGCGGGTGCGGAGGTCAACGCCAAAAACAACCGGGGGGAAACCGCGTTGTTCCCTGCCGTCCAATACGGCAATATCAGGTTGGTGGAGATGCTGCTGGCGGCGGGGGCGGACCCGAATGTGGCGAACACGCTTGCGCTTTCGGCAGGCGACAGCGGTTATACACCGCTGATGTACGCCGCACGGCATGGCCTGATGTCTGCCGATGGCCCTTGGCACGACATTACCAATGCCCTGCTCGCCAAAGGGGCCGATCCCAATCTCAGAGACGCCCATGGCGGCACGGCGTTGAGCCTTGCGGAACGCAATCAATATGCGGACATTGCCCACACCTTGAGACAGGCCGGTGCACGCAAAGAGTCGGCTTATACCAGCCTAACCCTGGACGATGCCTTGATCAAGGCATCAAGGGACGGCGATGTCGACAAGGTAGGCCAATTATTTGAAGAAGGCGCACGGGCAAATATCAAAAACAGGGCTGGCGTGACCCCCTTGCTGGGCGCGGCGCTGGCTGGCCATACGGCGGTTGTGCAGCGTTTGGTCGAGCATGGCGCCAAAGTCAATGCCGTGCCGGATGGCTTGCGTGACTGGGCTATCTCCGCCTCAAGTGTTTCGCTGGCCGATCAGGAGATAGTCCAAGCCGCTTCGCGCGGTGATACGGCGCTGATCATCGCCGTGCGTAATGCCCGCACGGAGACAGTGCGTTATCTGCTCGATCACGATGCGGATATTAATCGCCCCAACCACCGGAATGAGACCGCCCTGTTTGTCGCCGCCGAATTGGGGCGCGGCGACATCATGCGTTTGATGTTAAGCAAAGGCGCGGACCCCAACGCAGTGGAGCAAGAAAACCGCACCAGTTCGTTTACCGTCGCAATGAGCGCCATCGGCAGGAACACGGTGTTGATCAAGGCCGCGCAAAGCGGCCATGCCGATGTCGCCCGGATTCTGCTGGATGCAGGCGCGCGGATTGATGCGCGCGGCTTTATGGGGAAAACCGCCCTCTTCTGGGCGGTGGAGCGCAGCCATGCAGCGGTTGCTCAAACGCTCCTTGAACATAAGGCCGATCCAAATATCAAAGACGTTTCCGGGCTCACCCCTCTCATGGTTGCAGCGGCGAACGGCTCATCCAAAGTTGCAGAGCTTCTTCTGAAAAACAAGGCCGATGTTAACGCATCGGAGGGTGCCGACCTTGGTGCCGGCGGCAGCGTGTTTGGCGTGTCCGGTACCACGGCCCTGATGTTCGCCGCTCGAGCCGGCCATACGGAGGTTGTGCAGATATTGTTGAAAGCCGGGGCCGATGTCAGCGCCATGAACAGCAACGGCAGCAGCGCCCTCAAGGAGGCGGAAACGAACGGGTACGCGAAGATCGTGGAGATATTGAAAGCGGCGGGGGCATAATGCTTGTGAAACATAATCTGGAAGGCGCCAAGAATGGATAACCAATGACGGAAAAAGTGATAATGGCGGCGGTCGTCTTGATGACCTACCTTCTCATGCTCGCCGCTTTTTTCAAGCCGCAGCACCGCAAGTTTCACGTCTCGACTATGATCTTCGTCATGTTGTTTGATATGGGCATACCCGTCTACCTCTATATCTATCGTGACTGGTATACCCGCCTGTTTCTGCATGGAGATATCTCATCCTTTCTGGTGTGGATGCATTTCATTATGGTGTTGTCCCTCTATATCCTGTATGTCTTCCAGATCCAGATAGGGCGCAAATTACTGCGCGGTGACACCGAGAGCAACCTGCGGGTGGATCACCGCGGACAGGGGAAAGGTATACTTGTGACGAGGGCGCTTGCGCTTCTGACAGGGGCATTATTAATAGAGCCGGATCCGACGCACTAGTGGTCTGCGTGCCACTCAGTATTTTTAACCAAAATCCAACAGGAGCTTGCAACATGAAAAAACCAGGAACCTTCGCCGCCACTCTGCTCGTTCTGGGTGTGGGTTGTTGTGTGAATGGCGTGGCATATGCCGAAACAGCGAAACAGGAAAAATCAGCGATGACAGAAACGGCGAAGATTACCCAATTGGTGAAAACCGACGTCAAGGTGGGCACAGGAAAAGAGGCGGTGCCCAACAAGCTGGTGATCGTGCATTACACCGGCTGGCTTTACGACGCCAAGGCCCCCAACAACCATGGCGCCAAGTTTGACAGCTCGCGCGATCGTGGTCAGCCATTCGACTTTCTGCTGGGCGGTGGGCAGGTCATCAAGGGATGGGATCAAGGCGTGGCAGGCATGAAAGCAGGCGGTCAGCGCACTTTGATTATTCCACCTGAAATGGGCTATGGCGCACGCGGTGCGGGCGGCGTGATCCCGCCGAATGCCACGCTGGTGTTTGATGTGGAACTGCTCGACGTTAAATAATAAGCCTGAAAACCTCTTTTTATCCACAAAAGACACGAAACTCACGAAATAAAACAAAAACATGGGCTGCTTCAGCAGATCACCAGATGGGCGGTGAGTAATACGCGATATGTATTTGAATATTTTCGTGTTTTTTCGTGAATTTCGTGGATAACCGGGTTTTTCAGGACAAATCGAAGTCCCTATTTTGTGCGAGGGGGAGGGCCGGAGTGGTGGTAAGATACCCTGTTTCAAAGGGTGAAAAACCATGCCGCACTCCAATTTGCTCTACCAGGATCTCACCCCGGACCGGTTACTCAACGCCGTCGAGAGCATCGGATTGCGCTGTGATGGGCGCATGCTCGCGCTCAACAGCTACGAGAACCGCGTCTACCAGCTCGGTATCGAGGACGGCGCGCCGGTTATCGCCAAGTTTTATCGGCCCAACCGATGGTCAGACGAGGCGATTCTCGAAGAGCACGCCTTTACCCTGGAGCTTGTCGACCGCGAGATCCCAGTAGTCGCGCCCTTGGCCGATGAGGCTGGTCATACCCTGCATGAATTCGAGGGGTTCCGTTTCGCCCTCTTTCCGCGCCATGCGGGCCGCACCCCCGAGCTGGATGATCCCGACACGCTGGAGTGGATGGGCCGCTTCATTGGCCGCATCCATGCCATAGGCGCCATCACGCCGTTCCTTCACCGTCCCACGCTCAATATCGAGAGCTTCGGTGACGAGCCCTTTCACTTTCTTATGGGGCATGGCTTCATCCCGCCCGATCTGGAATTGAGCTATCGCAGCGTGGCAGAGGATGTGCTCGCGCGGGTGCGCGAATGCTACGCACAAACTGCCGGAATTACCAACATCCGCCTCCACGGCGATTGCCATGCCGGCAACATCCTCTGGACAGAGGCCGGCCCGCACTTCGTGGATTTCGATGACTGCCGCATGGGTCCGGCGATACAGGACCTCTGGATGCTGCTGTCTGGCGACCGCGCCGCCATGAACGCCCAGTTGCTTTACGTCATCGACGGCTACAGCGAATTTTATGACTTCAACCCCGCGGAGTTGCGGCTGGTGGAGGCGCTACGCAGCCTGCGCGTCATCCACTATTCCGGCTGGCTCGCCCGCCGCTGGGAAGACCCAGCGTTCAAGATGGCCTTCCCCTGGTTCAATACGCAGCACTACTGGCAGAACCAGATTCTTGCATTGCGCGAGCAGATGGCGGCGCTGGACGAGCCGCCGTTGCAGCTGCTTCCAGGGTATGTTTGACATCAGACCGTATCTTATGGTACAAAAACAGTACCATTTGAATCATGGCCGAGGGCGGCAATGAATGCCATTATCCCGATTCCGCTAAGAAAGACTGATATTCACGGCAAACAGGGCCGAGAGAGCCTGTCCAAAATGGTGGTAAAACTGTTCGAGCTTTGGGGGCTCAACACCGGCGATCAAGCGGCCTTGCTCGGGCTTTCCAGCGACTCACGTTCAACCGTGGCACGTTATAAAAAGGGCAGTCCGCTTGCTGATAATGCCGACCTCATCGGGCGCGCGGGGCATCTGCTGGGTATACACAAGTCCCTGCGCATTCTGTTTCCGCATAATCGTGATCTGGCATACCGCTGGGTCGTCACCCCTAACCGCAGGTTTGATGGCCAAACGCCGCTTTCCATCATGACCAAGGGCTATGAGGGGCTGCTCGCCGTGCGTAGGTATCTTGATTTTGAGCGTGGCCGCTAGTGTATGGTGAGCTGATTTCCGCAGCCGTGGATTTCCACCGGCACCTCATCAGAAATATTAAAGGCATCCGCGAATCCCAGGCGATTTTTGATGACCTCGCCGAGAGCGATGCAGATATGCGTGTGGCGATTGCCGTCGAATCGGCGGACGCTATCGAAAGCCATGCGCCACTGATCACCCGGCCGTTCGATTACGGTACGGTAATAACCTATCCCTTCCTGAAACACAACTGGCAGCAGACACGCTTTAGTAACGGCACCCGCTACGGCGTATGGTACGGCTCGCTGGATGTGGAAACCACAGTTTACGAGTCGTCATACCATTGGTATCGCTTTGTCATGGACAGTTATGCTCAGGAAAATACCGTCATCATAGCGGAGCGGCGGGTTTTTAACGTGCAGTGCGATGCCATCCTGATCGACTTGCGTGGCAAGGAGAAAAATTACCCGCAACTTGTCGCCACATATGATTACGTTTACACGCAACAACTGGGTGCCTATCTCCAGCAGAAAAACCAGAATGGCCTGCTAGTCAAATCCGCCCGTTGTGATGTAGTGAATGGTACGATTTTTACACCGGAAGTTTTATCCCATCCATCTGATGTTTGTTATCTTACCTATACAATGAATCCGGTAGTGGCTGAGATTATGATCGAAAGGCAGCGTGGTATGCCGTGGTTTACGATTACACTGTAGCAATTCCCTCCGGCTTAATGGCGACGCCATCCTAAACAACATGATCCATATCACGCGCACCATCGCCATCGACGAAAGCGAAATCGAAGAACACTTTATCCGCGCATCCGGGCCAGGCGGGCAGAATGTCAACAAGGTCGCCACAGCGGTGCAGCTGCGTTTCGATGCCGCGCACTCTCCTGCGTTGAGCGATGACATCCGCGCACGCCTGAAGAAGCTGGCCGGAAGGCGCATGACCGCAGAGGGCGTGATTATCATTGACGCCCAGCGCTTCCGTTCGCAATTACAGAATCGCCAGGATGCGCTGGAGCGATTGGTGGCGCTGATTCAGAAGGCCACCGAAAAACCTATACTCCGCAAAAAAACCAAACCAACGCTCGCCTCAAAAAAACGCCGCCTGGAGGGTAAGCGCCGCCGCGGTGAGGCTAAGCGTAACCGAGGGGGTGTTTCTGATGAGTGAGACTTTGATTCTGTGTGATCATTATCAGATGATGTTGCGCGCGTCCAAAATGACCAGAAATTTTTTCTCGTGATTTTCGCGGAAAAACTGTCTTCGCTAAATAAAAAAGAAGGGGTGCTTGCGCACCCCTTTTAAGGTGGGAGGTTTAATACATTTGTGTCACACAAGGAGGGGGAGTGTGACACGTTTAACATGATGCACAAGCTATGCCATTAGAGCCGTTGGTTGTGCGCAAGAGATGCGTTGAATCTGTTTTGTATGTTCAATATATTGATTTTAAATGAAGATGTGTACTATTTTTGGTGGTTTTCGGTTCGGTAGAGGTGAGTGTGTCTTGTCTTTAGGTGCTTGGTGAAGTGAATCGCCGCCGGAATTTGGACGTTTTTTGCACGGTTTCAAAGCAAAACAGTTGTCATGCGTCAAGGAAGTGTTCATGGCCCGGTTCCGCATGATGTGGTCGCCATCGGTGCAGAGAGAATTGCCGGTTGGTGTTGCCTGTCACATGGCTGTAACATATTTCAATTGTAATAACTGCCTGAAGGGATGTTGAATAGAGCCCATTGGATGTTTCAGGGGGGCTGTGTGTGACGGCTTTTCGGCCTTTAGACATGGCAGGCAGCGACTGGTGGAATACAGGTGGCGTAAATATTACATATGGCAGACACAATTCTGGTAGTTGAAGACGAGTCGGCAATTCGCGAGATGGTGGTTTTTGCGCTGGAGCGTGCCGGATTTTTGATCGTGGCGGCGGAGGACGCCGTGCGGGCGCAGGCAATGATTGCAGAAAATACGCCAGATCTTGTGCTGCTGGATTGGATGTTGCCGGGATTAAGCGGTGTTGATTTTGCGCGGCGGCTCAAAAAAGAGGAAGCTACCCGCCAGATTCCGGTGATTATGCTCACTGCTCGCAGTGAGGAGATGGATAAGGTAAAGGGGTTCGAGGTCGGTGCGGATGATTATGTCACCAAACCTTTTTCTCCCCGTGAGCTGGTGGCGCGCATCAAGGCGGTATTGCGCCGGGCCGCGCCCGAAGTAAGCGATAAACCGCTTGAGATTGGCGGATTATGGCTGGATCCGGGCAGCCATCGCGTTACGGTGGGGGGCGGGGCTGTCGAGTTGGGGCCGACGGAATTCCGCATGCTACACTTTTTTATGAGCCACCCCGAGCGGGTTTACAGCCGTAGTCAGTTGCTCGATAAGGTGTGGGGCAACGATGTCTATATCGAAGAGCGTACGGTGGATGTTCATATCCGGCGTTTGCGTAAGGCGCTGATGACGGATGGTCATGACAGATTGATTCAGACGGTGCGAGGCACGGGCTATCGTTTTTCTGCGCGGACGTAACCGCCTCATATGCCGCATTTCGCTAATAAATTCGGAATACCCGTTTTCTCCGTGTAAACTTCTTTCCCTCTGTTTTCCCAGCCATGGGGCAGTCTATACGGTAATTTTCTAAAGGGCCTGATTTTTGTCTGATTCCTGGATAAGCGAAGTACGGTGGGTCGCGGGCCTAATGCTTGTTATGCTGGTTCTTGGCCTGCTCACCGACCACGAGGCGTTGTTCTTGCTGTTTGGTGTGCTTGGCTATCTGGGCTGGCATTTGTTCAATCTGATGCGTCTGTTGCGCTGGTTCCAGGAAGGTAAACGCTTTCATCCTCCCGAGGTAAACGGTGTCTGGGAAGAGGTGTTTTACAACATCTATCGCCTGCAACAACGTAACCGTTTGCGTAGGCGCAGAATCGTAAGGATGCTCAATCGCTTTCAGGAAGCCACGGCAGTCATGCCCGACGCTACAGCGGTATTGGGCGCTCAGGGTGAAATCGAGTGGTGGAATAACGCGGCGGAGGAGTTATTCGGGTTGCGCGCGCCGTTGGACAGGGGCCGGCGCATCGTGAACCTGGTGCGGCACCCGGTCTTCACGGAGTTTTTTGCGGTAGGTGATTATGCGATGACAGTGCAGTTTCCCTCGCCGGTCAACGAGCAGGTGATGCTGGCGGTGCGTGTTGTACCCTACGGCAAAGATCATCTGCTGCTGGTGGGGCGCGACATTACGCCGATTTATCGGCTGGAGCAGGTGCGGCGTGATTTTATTGCCAATGTGTCTCATGAGCTTCGTACACCGCTGACAGTGATCGGCGGGTTTCTTGAGACCATGAGCGAGGATGAAGATGAGTGGGCGCGGCGCTGGGGACGGTCGTTGCATCTGATGCGGCAGCAAACCTCACGCATGCAGCACCTTGTCGAAGATTTGTTGTTGCTGTCGCGCCTGGAAATGGAGCGGGGACTTCATTCCCGGGATGTGGTGGTTGTGCCGGGTGTATTGGCGGGGATATGCGAGGAGGCAGTGGCACTGAGTGGTGATCGGCGGCATGCGATCCATCTTGAAGCTGACCCGCGCGTGCGGTTGCAGGGCAATGATGAAGAGCTGCGTAGCGCCTTTTCCAATCTTGTTTTCAACGCGGTGCAATACACGCCGCCGGGCGGGAATATTTATATCCGCTGGTACGCCGACACGGCGGGTGCGCATCTTGAGGTGCGCGATACTGGGGTTGGCATTGCCGCAGATCACATTCCCCGGCTCACGGAGCGTTTTTATCGCATCGATGCGGCCCGTTCGCGCGAGAGTGGCGGCACAGGCTTGGGGCTGGCTATCGTCAAGCACGCACTGAACCGCCATGACGCCCAGTTGAGCATTGAAAGCGAGCTGGGCAAGGGAAGCACATTTACATGTCATTTTCCACCGCATCTGATTGCGCGCGTCACAAATGAGTAATGTAAAGCATGGTTTTTTGTGTGCTTGTCATATAAATGTCATATTTACCTGAGATAGTATCTGCATACCCAATGACTCACCCCTGACGGAGGTTTTTCCCCTTATGAGCACAACGAAGATGATGAAGAGTATGGTTTTCGTGGCGGGCGCGCTGGGTGCGATATCCCTTTCCGCCAATGCAGCCGAGGCCGTGATCAAGATTGATGGTTCCAGCACCGTTTTCCCCATCACTGAGGCGGTCGCCGAAGAATTTCAGGGTATGAAGAAGGGCAAGGTGAATGTCACGGTCGGCATCTCCGGTACCGGCGGTGGTTTCAAGAAGTTTTGCCGTGGCGAGACGGATATTTCTGACGCATCACGCCCTATCGCGCCCAAGGAAATGGAGGCCTGCCGCCAGGCGGGTATCTCGTATGTTGAGCTGCCGGTGGCGTATGATGCCCTGACGATAGTGGTCAATCCCAAGAACGATTGGGTGAAGAGCCTGTCCGTGGCGGATCTCAAGAAGATGTGGGAACCTGCCGCGCAGGGTACTGTCACCAAATGGAATCAGGTGCGTGCCGAATGGCCTGATGCACCATTGAAACTGTTTGGTCCTGGCTCTGATTCCGGTACGTTTGACTACTTTACCGAGGCTACCGTCGGCAAGGCCAAGTCCAGTCGCGGTGACTTCACGGCGAGCGAGGATGACAATGTTCTGGTGCAGGGCGTATCAAGCGACAAGAACGGACTGGCATATTTCGGGTTTGCCTACTACACGGAAAATGCCAAGAAGCTGAAGGCAGTGCCTATCGATGGTGGCAAGGGTCCGGTGTTGCCCTCCGAGAAGGCCGTGATTGACGGCACTTATCAACCATTGTCCCGACCTATCTTTATCTACGTTAGCTCCAAGTCCATGGACAAGCCAGAGGTTAAGGAGTTTGTGGAGTTTTACCTGAAAAATGCCGGGAAGCTGTCCAAAGAAGTGGGGTATATTACGCTGCCTGCCAAGGCCTATGCCATGGCGGAGGCGCACTTCAAAAACCGCAAGTTAGGTACGGTTTTTGGCGGTGACACCGAAGTTGGGTTGAAAGTGGAAGATCTGTTGGCGCGCGAAGCCAAGCAATAATTTTTTGATGAGCAGCGTAACGAAGAGGGGTGCCGAGCAGGGCGCCCCTCTTTTTTATTTCCTGTCATCTGATTGTCATAATTCTGTCATAATATGCCCCTTCCCTTGACTCCCATTGATAGCCAAATAACAGATCGACATCCGTGACTCCTGACGCATCCCGGTTCGCCCATCGACGTTTGCGCCATCTGCGCGAACGTTTTATCGAATTCCTGCTGTTTCTCGCCGCGTTCTCTTCGGTGGCCATTACGGTTGCCATTGTGGTGATCCTGGTGCGCGAGTCGCTGGGTTTTTTTGAGCATGTCTCCCTCGTGGACTTCCTCACGGACACCCAATGGACGCCGCTTTTCGATGACGCCCACTATGGAATTATGCCGCTCGTTTCAGGTACCCTGGTCACCGCCACAGTGGCGCTGTCGGTGGCCATACCGCTGGGCACCATCATTGCCATCTATTTGAGTGAGTTCGCGCCGCACCGCCTCCGTGAAATTATCAAGCCCGTCCTCGAATTGCTGGATGGCATTCCCACAGTGGTCTACGGTTTTTTCGCGCTGCTGTTTGTCACGCCGCTGCTGCAATATTTCTTCCCCGATCTGCCGGGTTTTAACATGCTCAGCGCGGGGCTGGTGATGGGTGTGATGATCATTCCCTATGTCAGCTCAATCAGCGAGGACGCCATGCGCGCCGTGCCCATGCACATCCGCGAAGGCTCCTATGCAATGGGCGCCACGCGCTTTCAGACGGCCTTGCGGGTGGTGACTCCCGCTGCTTTCTCGGGTATTGCCGCCGCCTACATCCTGGGGATTTCCCGTGCCATCGGCGAGACCATGGTGGTGGCAATAGCTGCTGGTATGCAGCCCAATCTCACCTGGAACCCGATGGAGCCGGCGGCGACCATCACCACCTACATCGTGCAGGTGAGCCTCGGCGATCTTCCCCATGGCAGCCTCGGCTACCAGACGATCTTTGCCGCCGGTCTTGTGCTGCTGCTAATGACCCTCTTTTTTAATATAGCCGGCCATCTCTTGCGCAAACGCTTCCGGGAGGTTTACTAATGGCGCCAGATAAAGGTGTTCAGGTAATGCGGGCCATGATTGCCCGCCGCAAGCGTTGGGATGTCATTTTTGCGATAGTGGGCCTGTTTTCGATGCTGGGCGGGGTGGTAACCCTGGCCGCATTGATTGGCAGTATGGCGATGGAGGGCGTGCCGCGTCTTTCGTGGGATTTTTTTACTTCGTTCCCATCGCGCCACGCGGATAAGGCAGGCATTCTGTCGGCCTGGGTCGGCACCACGCTCGTCATGCTGGTGACGGCACTCACTGCCGTGCCGTTGGGGATTGCCGCCGGTGTATATCTTGAAGAATACGCCGCCAAGAACTGGATAACCGATCTCATCGAGATCAATGTCACCAATCTGGCCGGCGTGCCATCGATTATCTATGGCCTGCTTGCGCTGGGGTTGTTTGTTTATCAGCTCGATCTTGGCCAAAGCATCGTGGCGGCGGGGCTGACCCTGGCCATCCTGATCTTGCCGGTAGTGATTGTGGCGACCAGGGAATCGATCCGCGCCATTCCCGGCACCATCCGTGAAGGAGCATTTGCTCTGGGCGCCACCAAATGGCAAACCGTGTCGCAACATGTGGTGCCGTATTCCATGGCGGGCATACTCACCGGCGTGATCATTGGCCTGTCGCGCGCTATCGGCGAAACCGCCCCCATCATCACCATCGGCGCGCTGACATATATCGCCTTTCTACCCGACTCGCCCATCAAGAGCGAATTTCCCTATGTCTCCTTCGAATGGCTGTCGTCCGCCTTTACCGTGATGCCCATCCAGATGTTTAACTGGGTATCCCGGCCGCAGGAAGCGTTTCATGTTAATGCTGCCGCTGCCGGTCTGGTGCTGATCGTCATGACCCTGTTGATGAACGCATTGGCGATATTCATCCGTTATCATTTCCGTAAACGCATCAAGTGGTAGGAGCATAGATTTTATGCCGCAAACAGCAATGGACACCCTCAAGGCCGAGGTTAAAGACCTCAATTTCTATTACGGAAATTATCAGGCGCTCAAGAGCATCAACCTGCCGGTTGCCGACAAGCAGATTACCGCGTTGATTGGCCCCTCGGGATGTGGAAAATCCACCTTTCTGCGGTGTTTCAACCGCATGCACGATCTGTATCCCGGTAACCGCTATGAAGGCGAGATCGGGCTATACCCCGATGGGGTCAATATCCTCAACCCAAAGATCGACCCCATCGAAGTGCGCATGCGGATCGGCATGGTGTTTCAGAAGCCCAATCCATTCCCTAAATCCATCTATGAAAACGTGGCCTACGGGCTGCGGGTGCGTGGGGTCAGCAAGCGCAGGATACTGGATGAGAAAGTTGAGCAGGCGCTACGTGGCGCGGCATTGTGGAACGAGGTCAAGGATCGCCTGAATAATCTGGCCTTCAACCTCTCCGGCGGTCAGCAGCAGCGCTTGTGTATCGCTCGCGCGCTGGCGACGGATCCGGAAATCATACTGTTTGACGAACCCACTTCGGCGCTCGATCCTATTGCCACCGCCAGCATCGAAGAGTTGATTGCCGAACTGAAAGAACAAGTCACCATTCTCATTGTCACACACAATATGCAGCAGGCGGCGCGCGTTTCGAGCTATACCGCCTTTATGCACCTAGGTGAGGTGGTGGAGTTCGGTGAGACGGGCGGCATCTTTACCAACCCCAGCAAAAAACAGACAGAAGACTACATCACCGGACGCTACGGCTGACCGGCTACTGGAGAAACACTATGGAACCCTTGGATACGCATATTTCCCGCCAGTACAACGTCGAGCTGGAGAACATCCGCTCGCTCGTGCTGCAAATGGGCGGCCTGGTTGAGCAGCAGATCGAGCAGGCGATTAGCGCCCTGGTGCAGGGTAATGTGCCCTTGGCTGAGGCGATTATTGTTGCCGATTACAAGGTCAATAAATTTGAGGTGAGCATCGACGAGGAGTGCAATCAGATCATCGCCCGCCGTCAGCCCGCTGCAGGGGATCTGCGACTGGTGCTGGCGGTGATCAAGACCATCACCGATCTGGAGCGCATCGGCGACGAGGCGGAAAAGATTGCGCGCATGGCGGTGCGGCTGGCCGGCGAAGAGCGCCCGAAAAACAATTATATGGAGATTCATGCGCTGGGTACGCATGTGCGCCTGATGGTGCATGACGCGCTGGATGCCTATGCCCGCATGGATACCGATGCGGCGGTGCGCGTGGCGCAGGAAGATCTCAAGATCGACCAGGAATATGAAGGCGTGATGCGCCAGATGATCACCTTCATGATGGAAGACCCGCGCACCATCACTCGCGTACTCAACGTCATCTGGGCGGCGCGCGCACTCGAACGCATCGGCGATCATGCGCGCAACATTTGTGAATATGTCATTTATCTGGTCAAGGGCAAGGATGTGCGCCACATCAGTCTGGAGCAGATGGAGAAGGAAGTTCGGGAAGGGAATTAACCCAAACCGCCCAGTTAAATAACTGGGCGGTTTCAATGACCAAGTGCAAAAAGCGCAGCGTGATGCTGCCTGAAATCGAAAGAGTCTGGTGTAAACAACTCGGCTGGGCATTTGAAGCCCAGTGACTTGCGTGGTCGGGTATTGAGTTGCCAGGCAATCGCATCCAGCTCCTCCTGCGTGAAACCACTCAAGTCACTCCCCTTGGGCAGGTACTGCCGCAACAGACCATTGGTATTCTCGTTGATGCCGCGCTGCCAGGGGCTGTGTGGATCGGCAAAATATACTTTCACCCCTGTGGTTTCTGTCAGCCGTTGGTGTGCCGCCATTTCCCTGCCTTGATCGTACGTCAACGAGAGGCGCTTTTGCGCATCAATGCGGTTGAGCACATGACTGAAGTCGGTCAACGTCGCCTCAGCCGTCGCATTGTAAGCGGCCAGCCGTCCCACCTGTAGTTTTCCGCGAAGCCCGTGCACTCTTGCTGCTTTTTCGGAGGGACTCCAGATGGCGAAGAGGCATGGGCAGGAATTCTGGCGAGAGCATCTTGAAGCCTGGCGTCGAAGTGATCTGACGCAGAGTGAATACTGTGCGAACCAAGGGTTGGGTGAGAAGGCGTTTTATCGCTGGCGGCGCAAGGAGAGGGAAGCCGTTGCATCGGCAAAGTCATCCCTCACCTTGGTGCCGGTCAGCGTGGGTGCACCGGTAACGGGGAACGTCGTACGGCTCCACAGTCCGGGCGGCTGGAGAATCGAGTTGCCGGCGGACGGGGCTCCATGGCTGGCCGACCTGTTGCGGCAACTGCCATGATCCCGGCACCGACCCAAGTCTGGCTGGTGGTCGAACCGATCGACATGCGTGCCGGCATCGATGGCCTCTCCCAGCGGGTACAAAACACGCTCGGCCGGTCCCCTTGCGACGGCACGGCCTACGCCTTCCGCAACCGACGCCAGAACCGCCTCAAGCTCCTGATCTGGGATGGCACCGGCGTCTGGCTCTGCCAGCGTCGCCTGCATCGTGGTCACTTTATCTGGCCGACATCGGACGCCACCACCTTCGCCCTCACGCCAGCACAATGGGACTGGCTGACCGCCGGTGTCGACTGGCAAAGACTCTCGGCGCCACCGCCGTCACAGTGGCAAGTGTGAGCGCGTTATTTTAGTGAATAAACAGCCTAAAACCCTTGCCGTTACTGGCTTGCGGAGCATGCCAGTGGTAAAATACAGGCATGGATTTAGCCGCCGAACTCGCCCAATTCAAGCCCGATCCCGCCTTGGCGGAATGGATAGGCAAGCTGCTCGAAAGAACCCAAAAAGATGCGCTCAAAATCCAAGCCCTGACCTTCGAGCTCGCCTACTACAAGCGCATTCGCTTTGCCAACAAGAGTGAACAGTTCTCCTTGGAGCAGCGCGAGCTGTTCGAGGAAAGCTGGAATACCGACACCAGCGCGCTGGAAGCCGAAGTGGAACAGCTGGCATCTACCCGGCAACCCAAGCGCGAACGCGCCGGTCGCCAGCCGTTGCCGGATCATCTCCCGCGCATCGAGCACCGGCATGAGCCGGAATCGTGCACCTGCGGCCAGTGCGGCAAGGATCTGGTCAAGATCGGCGAAGACATCAGCGAGCAACTGGATGTCGAGCCCGCCCGCTTCTTCGTGCATCGCCACATTCGTCCGCAGTATGCTTGCCGTGCTTGTGAGACCGTCAGTGCGGCGCCGATTCCGCCGGCGGTCATCGACGGCGGCATGGCGGCGCCGGGCTTGCTCACCTGGGTGATGGTCAGCAAATTCATGGATCACCTGCCTCTCTACCGGCTGGAGCAGATCGCGGCCCGCAGTGGGGTTACCCTGTCACGCTCCACCTTGGCCGAATGGGTAGGTCGCATTGGCGTGGCACTCCAGCCGCTGGCCGACCGGCTGGCCGAGAGACTCCGCCAGCGCACCGTCTTGCACGCCGACGAGACCCCAGTGCAGCAACTCGACCCCGGACGGGGAAAAACGCTACGCGCCTTCCTCTGGGCCTACCGAAGTTGCGATCTCGAACAGGGAGACCCCCTCGTCCTCTTCGACTACCAGACCGACCGGCGCGGCAAACATGCCAGGAACTTCCTGCAAGGCTGGAAGGGTGCCCTTATGGTCGATGATTATGCCGGCTACAAAGGCCTGTTCGCCCACGCCGTGGTGGAACTGGCGTGCCTGGCCCATGCGCGGCGGAAATTCTACGATCTGCATGCCGCCCATCAGAGTCCGATCGCGGCCGAGGCATTGAAGCGCATTGCCGGGCTCTATGCCATCGAAGATCAGGGCAGGACCCTGGGCATCGAGGATCGCCAGGCATTACGCCAGCAACACGCCAAGCCGAAGCTGGACGAATTCCATGCCTGGCTCCAGCGCACACGGCTCACCACCGCCACGGGTAGCGGCACCGCCAAGGCCATCGATTACAGCCTCAAACGCTGGGATGCAATCAAGCGCTACCTCGGGGATGGCCGTTACCCCATCGATAACAACCCGGTGGAAAATGCTATCCGTCCTATTGCGCTTGGTAAAAAGAATTGGCTGTTCACCGGCAGTGAACGCGCGGGCCGCCGCGCCGCCGCCATCCAGAGCCTGTTCGCAACGGCGAAACTCAACGGCATCGAGCCGGCTGCCTGGCTGAAGGATACGCTGGAGAAACTGCCGACCTGGCCTAACAGCCGCATTGATGAGTTGTTGCCGTTGCGGTCTGTACAGGCATCAGGCTGAACTGTACAGGTGGAGCGGCTGGACGCTTACGTCGCATTTTCCATTTTTGCCAGTACCGTGAACAGCGTGGTCCGTTCCACCAGCGTACCGACAGATGAGCGATTATGCGCGCCCTTGATGAAGTCACCCTCCCAGTGGCCCGGGATCAACCGCTCTTCAATCTCAGGCGGACGGTCATGAATGCTGACCATGTCAGGGATCCGTCCGCGCCGGTCTTCGCCACGCGCACGGGGACGGCGCTTGGCATGGCCGAAACGCAACCAGCCAATCACTACCGTGCGCAGTTCGCCACGCGGCATGGCGTAGATGGCGGTGTAGATGGTCTCATGGGAAACCTGCAAGGTAGGGGTATCTGGATGCACAAGCGCCAGTGTGCCAGCAATCTGCTCCGGTGAGTAGCCTGCTTTCAGGTGGCGCATGACTGAATCCCACAGCGTGGTTCCCAGTCGCAGGCGACCCTCAACACGCGGCTTGATCGTGCAGCCATGCGCACGTTTGTGGGCTGCCTCGGCACGATAGCCTCCCGCCACAGCCGGTCGTCCAGGGCCGCGAGGCGTTTTCGGGCGGCTCCAGCCATTGCGCCGAAGTTCACGTGAGACGGTAGAGGCTGACCGGGTTATGGACTTGGCAATTGCGGCAGGTTTGACCCCCATCTCCAGTTGCGTTTGTATCATTGCCCGCTCTTCAATACTCAATTGATCGTAGTTTTTTCCCATGCAACATTATCCCCTAAAAATGTTGCACTTGGTTTTTGAGCGCGCCCTGATATTACGCACGTCCAGCGACATTGCCACCATTACGGCGGGAAGATGTGGTCCACAAAAAAACACGAAAGGCACGAACAAGCTTCGCAGCACAATCCGTTCGTGCCGCTCTTTCGGATAGCAAGCGAAGTTGCCCGACAAATCCAAGCGTATTCTTCAAGCGCATTCTTGCGCCAAGATTTCCCCCCTATTTTTCGTGTTTTTCGTGGACGGTGGGTGCGTAACATCACTTAAATAAAAAATTTTTAGAGCAAAAAAAGGGGCGCTGAATACCTTCAGCGCCCCGATGTTTTAGCAGCCGTTGGCTGGATTACAGCCCACGCTCCCGCATGATGCTCAATCCCTTGAGCAGATTCAATGCTTCGGATAACTGATAGTCACTGCTGGTCAGTTTGTCAGTTTCTTTCTTGGTATCTTTCTTCTTCATGTCTTTGGTGTCGGCGGGCGCGGTGGGCTCCGCCGGTTTTGTGCCGGAGTCATCGCCTGTCTTGCGGTTGCCGTTTTGCAGGTGACCGGATAGGTCGGCTTCCTTGACAGGTTCCAGGATGGGTTTTTCACCCGCTGATACCTTGACATTTTCAAGGGCAATGTCTGGTGTAATGCCTTCGGCCTGGATAGAGCGCCCGGAAGGTGTGTAGTAACGCGCCGTTGTCAGCTTTAGCGCCGCGTTATTGTCAATCGGCACCACGGTTTGCACGGAGCCTTTGCCAAAGCTCTTGGTGCCCATTAGGATGGCGCGTTTTTGATCTTGCAGTGCGCCAGCCACGATTTCAGAGGCCGAGGCGGAACCACCATTAATGAGAACCACCAGCGGTGCGCCCTTGAGGATGTCGCCGGGGGTGGCCTGGAACTTCTGGTGGGAATCCTTGAGCCGTCCATCGGTGTAGACGATCAGCCCCTTTTCCAGGAAGGCATCCGAGACCGCCACCGAGGCGTTAAGCACGCCGCCAGGGTTGTTGCGCAGATCCAGCACCAACCCCTTGAGCTTGTCACCGTTTTCCTGCTTGAGTTTGGTGATGAATTGATTCAGGTTGTCGCCAGTGTTGGACTGGAACTGGGAAATGCGTATATAGCCAAAGCCAGGCTCCAAGGTGCGGCCCTTGACGCTGCTGACCTTGATCACTGCGCGCTTTAATGTGAATTTCAGTGGCTTTTCCTGGCCTTCACGGGCTACGGTGAGTGTAATGTCCGTGCCAGGTTTGCCACGCATACGGTTAACAGCTTCGCCCAGGGTGAGCCCTTTTACTGGGGTGTCGTCGATGCGGATAATCAGGTCGCCCGCCTGGATGCCTGCCTGCTGGGCAGGGGTGTCGTCGATGGGGGAGATGACTTTGATAAAGCCGTCTTCCATGCCGACCTCAATTCCCAGTCCGCCAAATTCGCCCGTCGTGCTGACCTGCAAGTCCTTGAATGCATCAGCATCCAGATAAGCGGAGTGTGGATCCAGTCCGGTCAACATGCCACGGATGGCATTCTGCAACAGGGTTTTGTCGTCTACCGGTTCGACATAATCAGTTTTGATTTTGTTCAGCACTTCGGTGAATGTGCGCAGCTCATCGAGCGGCAGGGAGGCTGTCACGGGTTTTTCGCGTTCCGCGAAGACGCTATGTCCTACGCTGATGCTGATCCCCATCACTAATCCCAGGGTTAAAATTAAGAAATTACGGGTATTAAACTTCATGAATTGCTCCAAAATGGCGTGTCGATGTCCGTCGGTTTCTCATATCCCAACAGCATACAAGTTGCGAGTGTCAAGATGCAAATAAACTCTTTGTAAATCCTACCTGCACCACTGGGCAGGGTTGATAGGCGCGCCGCCGCGCCGGATTTCAAAGTACAGGCCAGGGTTCATCTGTCCGCCGCTGTCGCCCACGCTGGCGATCACGTCCCCGCCATTCACCCAGTCGCCGGTGTTTTTACGCAGGTTCTGGTTTTGCCCATACAGGCTCATGTAGCCATCGCCATGGTCAATGATCAACAGCAGGCCGAAACCGCGCATCCAGTCAGAAAATACCACCCGGCCCTTGGATATGGCCCGCACTTCCTGGCCTTCCGCAGCGGCAATCAACACACCCTGCCACTTTGATGTGCCCAGCTTGCGGGAAGTTCCGTAATGAGCAGCAATAGGGCCGTGCGCAGGCCAGGGGAGCTTGCCCCGGAGGCTGGCGAAGACCGATTTATCATCAATGATGGGTTCTGGTGCGTCAGGCGGTGGCGTGAGAGGCTTGCCCGGAGCGTTGGGTTTGTCCGGCTGAGATGGCCTTTGCGGTTTGTCTGGTTTGGCACGTTTTGCGGCATTTGCCCGCCGTTGCTCCGCTGCACGCTGCTGTGCTTCTTGCAGCCTTTTTAATAGCTGGTTCAATTGCTGTTCGTCTTCCAGCAGGCGCTGCAACTGTTGCTCCTTGCTCTGAATGTCCGCACCGAGTTTGCTGAGCACGCTGCTGCGCTGCTGGCGGCTTTCTTCCAGGCGTCTTTTTTCCTGTTCGGTCTTGGTTTGTGCTTGCGCCACTTGTTCAGTCTTGGTCTGGATGGATTGCTCCAGGTTTTCCAGCTCTTGGAGGCTGACGGTGACATTTTCAATATGCGTCACCCGTGTGCGATTGAAATAGTTGTAGTAAACAAGACTACGCCCCATGGCGGCAGGGTCTTGCTGGTTCAGGAGGATTTTCAAAAGCTCCTGGTGGCCCATGGCGTAACTGGCGCGCACCTGCTGGGCGAGGGCTAGTCGCTGTGCTGCGAGATTTGCCTGTTGCTGTTGTTGACGTAAGCGCAACTGCTGGAGGTCACTGGTATGGTGTTGGAGTTCCTGTTGCAACATTTTCAGCGAACGACTGACCTTGCCGGTCTCCATTTCGGTGACCCGTAACTGTGAACGCAACGCCGCCTGCTCACCGCGCGCCGAATCCAGCGTGGAGCGCAGGTTTTGGATCTCGCCGCGTAGTTTTTTGAGTTCGGTGGTCTTGGCTTTTGGACCGGCACTGCTGTGTTTTTTGGTGGGTTCGGCGGGTGAATTTGCCGCTACCGCGTGTTCGCCGCCCGCCCCTGCGGCGAGCAGCAATGCCAGCGTGACGCGAATCTTCAAATCAATTTCATCAGCGTCGTGCCGCTCATTTCAGTGGGTTTGTTGATGTCCATCAGGTACAACATGGTGGGCGCCACGTCTGCCAGACTGCCACGGGAGGCGGCCACTGCCGAGCGGTGGCTGACATAGACGAACGGCACCGGGTTGCTGGTGTGTGCGGTGTGCGCCTGGCCTGTGCTCTTGTCGGACATCTGCTCCGCATTGCCGTGATCGGCAGTAATCAGCATCTCGCCGCCCGCTTTCTTGATGGCGTCGTACAGCCGCCCCAAGCAGGCGTCTATCGCCTCGATGGCCTGAACGGCGGCGTCCATGCGGCCACTGTGCCCCACCATGTCTGGGTTGGCGTAGTTGCAGATAACCACATCATACTTTCCGCTTTCAATGGCTTCGATCAGCTTGTCCGTGACTTGCGATGCGTTCATTTCCGGTTGCAGATCGTAGGTTGCCACTTGAGGCGAGGGGACAAGGATACGGTCTTCTCCGGGAAAGGGTTTTTCCTCCCCGCCGTTAAAGAAAAATGTCACATGGGCATATTTTTCGGTTTCTGCGATACGCAGTTGATGCAGGCCGAGCCTGGAAATATAGGCGCCGAACACGTTTTCCAGCCGCTCTGCAGGGAAGGCCACCGGAATGGCGAAGTCCTTTTTGTATTCGGTGAGGCTGACCATCGCGCCCAGGCGTGGGGTGGCATCGCGCTCGAAGCCATTGAAATCCGGCTCGATAAAGGCCTGCATGAGTTGGCGTACCCGGTCAGCGCGGTAGTTCATGAAAATTACGCTGTCGCCATCTTCAATGGACACGGATTTTTCACCGGCGGGGACAATGGCTGTTGCCAGCGCGAACTCGTCGGTTTCGCCGCGCGCATAGGCCATTTCCAGCGCGGCGGCGGCATCTGGCGCCTGGTAGGAAGCTTTGCCTTGGGTGATAAGGTCATATGCGGCCTGGACACGAGGCCAGCGCTTGTCGCGGTCCATCGCGTAATAGCGTCCGATAACGGACGCAAAACGGCCACGCCCAACTTGGGTGAATACATTTTCCATGGCGGCGATGGAGGCAGCTGCGCTTTTCGGCGGGGTATCGCGCCCGTCGAGAAAGGCATGCAAGTAAACGCGTTGTGCGCCGCGCTCCACGGCGAGCTTGATCATGGCATAAATATGTTCTTCATGGCTGTGGACGCCGCCAGGAGAGAGCAGGCCAAGGATATGCACGGCTTTGTTGGCGGCAACCGCATCATCAACCGCGCGGGTCAGGGTCTGGTTGCTGAAGAACATGCCGCTTTTTATGGCGCGGTCGATGCGGGTCAGTTCCTGATAGACCACTCTTCCCGCACCAAGATTGAGATGGCCCACCTCGGAGTTGCCCATCTGGTCGGCGGGCAGGCCGACCGCCGTGCCCGAGCCATGTATCAGGGTGTGGGGGTAAGTGTTCCATAAATGATCCCACACCGGTTTGCGCGCGCCGAGGATAGCGTTACCTTCGGTTTTTTCACTGTAACCCCAGCCATCAAGGATAATCAGGGCCAAGGGACGGTTTTTGATGGATGGCATGGAGATATCTTCACTTAAAAGCAATGTAAGGGAGGTTTTGTCTGTTGCTTATTCAACGGACTATCATTGTATAATGTTTCGCTTGTAAAGGCACATGTTGGAGTCTGCTTTAGGGGGCTGGGTTTGCACATCTTGGCGGGCGCTATGGGCAATGTAGATAACGGGCAGCTTATCCTTCATGAAGAGGATATCGAGCAGGCATCGCGTTCACTTAAGGCGATATCCCATCCCTTGCGCCTGAAAATACTCTGCACACTGGGCGACCGGGAAATCAGCGTTCAGGATCTGGTGGAGGCGGTAGGCACATCCCAAAGCAATATCTCCCAGCACCTGGCCATTATGCGCGACAAGGGAATACTCGTGTCACGCAAGGACGCCAACCGGGTTTTTTACCGGGTTGGGGACGTCCGCACCCTGCGTCTGGTAAGCATGATGCGCGAGGTGTTTTGCGATCATCAGCCTAAAAAGAAGCGCTATTGACCTTAATTAAATAGCTGCTTTACCCTCTAATTATTTTTTGCAGGTCTCATGGAAAAGCTCGGTAGTTTTATTCTTGATCACTGGATATTGTCGTTTGCCCTGGTGTTTGTCTCAATACTGTTGGTGAGCGAGACGTTAAAACGCAGGATGCTGGGATTCAAGGAGGTGAGTCCCTCCGACGCGATTCGCCACATCAACAAGGATGATGCTGTTGTGCTGGATGTGCGCGAGGATAAGGAATACGCGGAAGGGCACATTGCCGATGCGCTGCATATCCCCGTAGGCGTTATCGATAAGCGTTTGCAAGAGCTGGAGTCCTACAAGTCCAAGCCTGTCATCGTCTATTGCCGCAGCGGCGACCGCGCAGCACGCGCCAGCGCTATTCTGCGCAAACAGGGATTTGAATCGGTTTACAAGCTTAATGGCGGGATATTGGCGTGGAAAGCCGCAAATCTCCCTGTCAGTAAAAAATAGTTTCGGCTCATTATTGATTCAGATTAAGGAAATATATCCATGTCAGACAACTCCGAAAGCCAGCAGCAGCCCACCCAGGGGCGTTTTATCATCCAGAAGATCTACGTTAAGGATCTGTCCTTCGAAACACCTAATTCCCCCCATATCTTCATGGAAAAATGGGAGCCCGAGGTGGGTTTGCAGATCGCCAATAATGGTGTTGTGCTGGGCGAGAACGTGCATGAAATAGTTTTGTCTCTCACAGTGACCGCCAAGCTGGGCGACAAGGTGGCTTATCTCGCCGAGGTGCAGCAGGCGGGTATCTTCAACGCCGAGGGTTTCAGTGATCACGACCTGGCCGGGATTGTCGGCAGCTACTGCCCGAACATACTGTTTCCCTTTGCGCGCGAGGTTGTTTCGGATCTCGTGACCAAAGGCGGTTTTCCCCAGTTGCTCTTGGCGCCTGTCAATTTTGACGCTCTGTACGCGCAGCATTTGCAGCAGCAGGGACAAGCTGGGCAGCCGCAGGTTGCGCACTAAGAACCTATTCACGATCTCGCTGAAGGGCGCATTGCGGCGTTAAAATCGAACTCAAAATGCTCACATACTTCATGTATGCTCCGCTTTTTCGTTCGATTTTGCCTTGCACTGCATCCCTTGATCGAGATCGTGAACAGGTTCTAAGCCACAACATTGGCGCTCAGCAGCGCGCTGGCCGCATACCTGGCAACGAACCTAAAAACGGCAGTTGACCGCTACCCTGGACGGCTAGCAATATGTTTTTAATAAGTTTCATCATCTCCTGCGGGTTCATCTGTTTGGTGAGGCCGCTACAGAGCGGATTGCACGGTTTTCAGTGCGCATGGCAGCGTTGCAACTCCTTGGGATGGAACAACCATTCCGCGTCGTTGCGCCTCATTGCGCCCTGCACCCCGAAAACCGCACATTCCACCCCGTCCAACTGCCGTTTTTAGGATGAATAAAGAAACCACAGCTCCTCCCATCGTTGTGCTGGGCGCCGGCTCCTGGGGCACGGCGCTTGCTATTTTGCTTGCGCGCAATGGCCAGCCTGTCTGGTTGTGGGGGCGTGACGCGCGGCACGTGGCGGAGCTGTCCGCCGCTCGCCGCAATGCACGTTTTCTGCCTGATGTTCCTTTCCCGGATTCCTTGAGTCTCACCAGCGATTTGCCGCATGTTCTCGCGGTGGCGCGGGACATTCTAATAGCCGTGCCGAGCGAAGGGTTTCGCGCCACGCTGGAGTTGGTTGGCCCTCATATTGGATCGGACACGCGCCTGGTCTGGGCTACTAAAGGGTTGGAGCCGGGCACTGGCCGGCTGTTGCACCAGGTGGTGGCTGAAGTGCTGGGCCGTGCCATTCCAACCGCAGTGATTTCCGGCCCTACCTTTGCCCATGAGGTTGCAAAGGGATTCCCTACTGCGGTTACGGTGGCCTCCACCTCCGGGGAATTCGCCGCGCATCTGGTGGCAAGGCTGCACAGCAGTACCTTCCGCGCCTATACGTCTAGCGATGTGATCGGTGTCGAAGTGGGCGGGGCGGTGAAGAATGTGCTGGCGATTGCGGCGGGCATTGCCGATGGCTTGGGTTTCGGCGCCAATACGCGTGCGGCGCTCATCACCCGTGGCCTGGCTGAGATGATGCGTTTGGGCGGTGCGTTGGGAGCCCAGCGTGAGACACTGATGGGGTTGGCCGGTTTGGGTGACCTCGTGCTGACCTGTACCGACAATCAATCGCGTAACCGCCGCCTGGGTCTGGCCCTGGCGCAGGGGCAGACGCTGAGCGATGCGTTGGCCGCTATCGGTCAGGCGGTTGAGGGTGTACAGTCCGCGCGTGAAGTGTTGCACGTCGCCCAGGCGCTGGATATCGAAATGCCTATTACCGAGCAGGTTTATCAGGTACTGTACGCTGGGCGCATGCCGCGCGACGCGGTGACCGCGCTGCTCAACCGTGATCAGAAGGCGGAACGATGAAAGCCATGATCCTCGCCGCGGGCCGTGGCGAGCGCATGCGCCCGTTGACGGATCATACTCCCAAACCGCTGTTAATCGCCGGTGGGCGGCGTCTCATCGAGTACCACATTGCTGCGCTGGTAAACGCGGGCATTACTGAAATCGTTATCAATCACGCCCATCTCGGTGCGCAGATCGAGGCGATACTGGGCGATGGCAGCCGCTATGGTGCGCGGATTTTTTATTCCTCAGAAGGCGAGTCCGGGCTGGAGACGGCCGGCGGGATTTTCAAAGCCCTGCCGCTGCTCGGCAATGCGCCCTTTATGGTGATCAATGGGGATATCTGGACAGATTACCCCTTGTTGCAACTTCCAAAAGAACCCAAGGGCCAGGTGCATCTGGTACTTATCGACAATCCCGCGCATCACCCGGCGGGTGACTTTGTGCTGCGCGGAGGACTGGTCTCAACTCCTGCTGCGGGCGACAAGACGCTCACATTCAGTGGTATTGGCGTGTATCGCCCGGAATTGTTCGAGGGGTGTGCCCCCGGCAAATTCCCACTCGCCCCTCTACTGCGCAAGGCGATGGAGACGAGCGATGTGACGGGCGAACATTACACGGGGCGCTGGGTGGATGTGGGCACGCCGCAGCGTCTGCGCGAGCTGGATGAGGCGTTGAGCTAGGATTTTGATGTGGCCGTCCTATGTCCAATGCCGTTGGGTCTCGGCAACCGCTCCATGCGTTGCTCTCCCTCCTGCATCCATGCTGTCGCAGCGAAATGGCCCCAATTTCTCAATGATGAGATTTTTCAGTAGATCCTATGGTTTTCCACAAGCCTGAACGCCTACTTTTTTGGGGCCGAAGGGCTGGTTTCAATGCTCATGCCAACAATCCTTGGGTTACCCATTCAAAAGCTTCGTTTGCCTTATGCAGTCCATGCCCACTGATTTTATCGAACCTCTTTCTCGGGCGTCCTTCTTCTGATGGGCATATGTTTTCCCAGCTGCTTGTTAACCAACCTGCATTTTCAAATCGAATAAGAATTGGATATAGGGTTCCTGAGGCAATGCCAGCGACCCCCATAATTTCGCTGCCGCAATACGCTTTTTCAGGATTTGCAGCAAAAGCCTGCAACACCTTCAGGCTTTGTAGGCTCAGGCGCGGTTCTTTAATGTTTTGATTACCCATAATAGGAGTTCTACATAGGGTAACGGCTTTGGTCAAGTGTAAAGGAGTCGGAGTAATTTATTTGCTCTAAGTCTAACGGTCAGGGGTGCGCCAACCTATCCGCCGCCATCTTCTTTTTATCCTGAACGTCTGCAATTTTTCAGTGACGGTCATCGGGAACTTATTGACGAACCATATATACTTCGGGATCTTGAAGTGGGCGATCTGCCCTTTGCAGTAGCAAGCATAGCGTGAGCTATGCGCATGAATTACCCGCAAAACATACAGCGCGTATCATTGGGTAATCCACACAACCTACCTTCCATAGCCTCAGGCAATAACCACACCCATTTCGTCTACATAGCACACGCTACGCTTGCTGGTGATTTGAATGCCTAACGGGCCAGTATCAGCACCAAGCTAATTGCGGCGATGGCGACTAAGAAACCGATCGCCCCGGACAGCCAAAGAAGTCGAATGCGGTTGGCTTCGACTCGCTTGATCAACTCAGTGTTTTGGTCGGCTAACGCTTTGATCAGTTCGGAGGAGGCGAGCATCTGGTTATGTAGCTCAGATGCTGTTGTTTCGATCGAGGCGATTCGGGCTTGAACCTGTGCGATAGCCTCGGCTTCTGGCGAGAGATTGGTTGGTGTTTCTTCAGCTGAAACGTGTGCAGGCGGGGTCTTTCGTGCGACAGTATTCCAGAGTTTTTTTGCGCCATCGGCAACGGCTGGAGCGTTTGATATGACGTCGGCCCAGGGGACAGTCTTTAGCAGTAAAAGCCAGCCGATAGCCATGGAAAAGTCCTTCGAAGTGGAGATGTAGCCTAACGACGCTGTAGAATACCCCGATTCTGCATGCGCCGCTAACCAAGCCCCTTGTTGGATATGTTCATATACACAAAGTTGTTCTGGCTCTTGCCGTAATCCACTCTGGAGAGCGATGCGTAATCAATCGTCAGTTGTCGATATGACTCCACTGGCATCTGGAGTGCTGCCGTCAAGCACACACGAATAGGGCCAACGTGAGAAACCACGACGATGGTTTTTCCTTTGTGCTGCTCAATAATGCCATCAATCACCGCCTTAACCCTGTCGAGAAGGTCATAGACCGATTCTCCACCCTCTGGTTTGAAGGCGCTGGGATTTTGTTTCCACTGTTGATAGAGGTCAGGATAGTTGCGCTCGATTTCATCGAAGAACAATCCCTCCCATATCCCGAAGCGTCGTTCTTTTAGTGCGGCATTCGCCTCCACTGGCGCAGCGGTAGCCTGTGCAATGGCTTGCGCCGTCGCCCAGGTGCGGTTGCTGGGGCTGGCGCAGATCAGATCGATTTTCGTGTTGCGCAATAACTCGGCGGCGTGCAGGGCTTGCTCAATGCCTGCGGCATTCAGTATGGGGTCTTCCGCATCGTCGTTGTAGATGCGGTCCAGCGGGAAATCGGTCTGGCCATGACGCACGTAAATGATACGGGTGCTTGCTTCTTTGGATCGCATAAGTTGCCAGTCAGGTGATGGGGTAGCTATGGGTATGTGCGTGAGACGAGGCGGCATGCTTTTCTTCCCTCATCTCCACTGGCACCATGTGCAACTTACCATGCCGCACGCCGCGCGCGGCGATCACGGTGTTTGCGAAAGTGCGTACTTCCAGGGTTGGGCCGCGCAGGATAGCAATCTCCAGACAGTTGTCATGATCCAGGTGTACGTGCATGCTGGACAGCGTCAGATCATGGTGCTCATGCTGCACCGACGTGATTCGGCTCGCCAGTTCACTCTCGTGGTGATTGTAGATATAGCTCAGCGTGGCGATGCAATAACCTTCTTCCCATTTCTGGAGGCGTTCGGTTTCGAGTCGCTCGCGGATCAGGTCGCGCATCGCTTCGGAACGATTTGAATATCCGCGCGCGCGGATGAACTCATCAAATTGTTTAGCGAGCGTGGTTTCTAGTGATATGGTGAGACGCTCCATGGATGCTCCCTTGTCAGCATGGTCCACCGGACGGAGGACATGGCAAGATTATAGCCTATTTTATGTTTCGTTCTGTCTGGCGAATGCCCCCCGTTTTGGTTTTGTGAAATAGGGGTGGTGTCTTGTTGGTGACGGTTCACTCTGGCGGTTTTGCGCGCCTGAAGTGTATCGGGACTTCGATCAGGGCCTCGATTGCACGACCACAGCGTCGTGCCGGTTCGAAACACCACTGATCCATAGACCATAACGCTGCGCTGTCCAGCATGGGATGGCCTGAGTTTTTTTTGATTTTCATAATTAAAGGGTTGCCTCCCACGCTTATTAAAACCTCCAGCAGTACGGTACCTTCTATGCCTCGTTCGCGGGCGGCGGCTGGGTAGAGTAGTTCTGGGTTTTTCAAGTAGGCGGCCGTGTGATTGGGTGGCGAATAATCTTCGCCTGAAGGGTCATGCCTGGTTTGCGGCGATCCTTTTAATGACACGTGTCGTCCTCGACATGACAAGTGAGGTCTTTCCTCATGGCGTGATGCTCCGTCAAATAGATGACTTTGATTCTTTCCGTTCATACGCAGAGTGCGTTGCCCGGTAGTCGTCGAAGCAGGGTTGCTATAAGTTGCAAACAAGGTTGGCGTTCTAACCAGAGGGATCTCTGGGAAAACCCAAGGCGGTCTTTTAGTGTTTGGCATATGCCGGACGAAACGCGGGTGACCTTTCCCTCCAATCACCTAGCCGGTAAATCGCTGCTGTGGTGCAAAGCGGTAGAGGCCCGAGTTTTTTCCGGTCAGGGAATGGTTGTGAAGACGGCGGGCTATTCGTGTCATTCAGTTTGGCACCAGGCTCCGGATGCGGTGTTGCCGCCGCCTGCTGAAATTCTTTGCCAAAAAATCTGAAGAAGGTTTCATCGCAAGCCATTGCCTTTTCCTCCTGTGTGTGTCGCGGAAAAAAGCCCCTTCCGTGGGGTACATGCATCTCTCGGCCCTGAGAGATTGGGGGATGCTGACAAAGTATGAAAATATTTAATTTCTTCATACCATAATGCCCAATAAAAAGGTATCACTGCTGCGAGGCAATAATTTTTTGTATGATTAAATTTAAAATCTTCATACAAAAATGTCAAGAATTTTATTTTAGGGTGGCGCTCGGCAAGACCTTGGGCCTGGGGGTTTCTATCATTAGTGGCCCACCGCCGCTGCCGAAAACGATAAGAAGTCTATTTTTTCGAAGGAAACAGGGGTTGAATGCGGGGAGCCTTCCTTCACATTTTTTCGGCGGGTTTGAAAAATTGGTTGACACTATAGTATGAAGATTTTATATTTATTCATAACTACTGGTGGTGAACAGAAAAAACCAACACGGGGTCGGTGAGGTAGTCCCGTCTACCATGTACCCCTCATAGGGCATGTGCTGAAAATAAATGTTGATGACAGGGATGTGAGGGGGGGGCGTAAAGCTAAAAATACTATGGCGGGTGTGGGTAGTCGTGCGATTGATCCGAAGAATCCAAGAGAGTGTGCGCAGGCGCTTTCCCTTCAGGGCCGTTGTCCCTCGTGCCATTGCCAGATCCACGTGTTGGAAGGGAATGCCTTTGCAGTGATAAAGGCGGCAGTGATAAAGACTGACTTGAAAGATATGGTGGCCTATGCAAAATGCCCCAAGTGTAAAGTCTGGTTGATGGTTCCTTTACGTTATGCGCCATCTTGAAAACTCCCAAATAGGTGAACGCTATTTTGTTTGGAGGGCATGTTAAATAAGGTTTCAGCGCCGATCAGTTGCGCTGGCTGAAACGGCCTTGGCAGGACGCAAGATCATGTAGTCGTGTTTTTGATTTTTTAAAAATGAATCGACGGTAAAGAAGTCTTAGCATCAAGACAAAAAAGCCGCACAGATCAAGAGAGTTTCCTCTCTACGGTCTGTGCGGCTTTTTTGTTTCCGGGGCGCGTTTGTCTGGTTAGCGATCGTGCGTTTCGGTGTATGGGTGGGGCGGGTTTAGCCGCCTTGTGTGTGTACTGTGTCTGTGAGTGATGAAAGAAACAATGTCTTTGGCGCGGATGGGATGCATTGAGCGAAGTTTTTGGGGGGCGTTCAGCGGCGGTGTGCCCAGAATGCCAAATAAGACGCTTTTTCCCCTGGGAATATCCATGCTGCTGCATGTCGTGGCAGTGCTGACGTACCTGTATTGGCCGGCAGCGACAGACAAGGCCATGAATGAAGCTGTAGAGCAAAGAATTATGATTGATCTGCTTCAGGCGGCGGCCGAACCCGTGCTGGTGCCTGTGCAAAAGACAGCTAGTGCGACAGTTGCAAACCATCAGAAGATGTCCGCTACGCCGCCGGCCATGCGAGCGTCGGCAATAAGTAGTGTGTCGGCAACATCCGAGGCCATTCCAATATCAAGGATGCCGGAGCTGGTGCCGGACGAACTGGCTGTGAAGGCGCCGGTTGCTTTGCCGCAGAAAGAGGAGGCAGCGGCGCCGGCCGTTGCGGAAGTGCAGCATCGTCCTGTTGCCGCAGCACCCTCACCGCCATCGGAGCATGGCGCCGCGCTGCCGGAGGACCCCGTGGTGATTGCGCCGCAACGCCCTGGCATGCCGGATGAGGATGGTTTGGGGGCGTTTAAAAATACCGTCATCGGACATCTGGAACGTTTTCGTAATTATCCCAGGCAGGCGATGGATCGCGGCATTAGCGGGGTTGTGTATGTGCAATTTGTGATTGATGCGGATGGGCATGTCGAGCGGGTGGACGTGGTGCCGCCACGGGAGTCGCATCCCTTATTGGAGCAAGCCGCGATGAATACGATTCGCAGGGCATCGCCGCTGCCGGGCGTGCCCGAGCGATTGAAAAAAGCAGCGCAGATTACGCTCCGTTTTGCGATGCAGTACGAATTGCACTAGCAGGAAATCGCTCTTTGCTGAAGAACATCCCATCTCTTCTGGATCGGGTGGATCTTGCATGTGGGGGCAGTTAGAAATGCGGTGAAAAATAGTCACGATGACAGTGACCCAATATTTTTTGATCACAGTGGAGAGTAAGCAACGATGAAGAAAAAAACACCGGAATGCGTATCCGGCAGGCATGAGCGGGTGCGTCGAAGGAAATACACTTATGCTTGAAGCTCGATCGCTCACCAAGATTTACCGGGATGTACCGGCGCTGGACCGGCTCGATCTTTGTGTACCGGGAGGCGAGGTATTCTGCCTGCTCGGCCCCAACGGCGCCGGCAAGACCACGACTGTCAATCTGTTCCTCAACTTTGTCGCGCCCACCTCCGGCCAGGCGCTGGTGTGTGGCATTGACGCCACCGCCGAACCGCTGGAGGCGCGTCACCGGCTCGCCTATATTCCCGAAACCGTAATGCTTTATGGCAACCTCTCGGGACTGGAAAACCTGGAGTATTTCAGCACCCTCTCTACCGGGCACCGCCGTGGCCGCGATGAATTACTGGCCTTGTTGCGCGAGGCGGGATTGCAGGAGGAGGCGCCGTTCCGGCGGGTTTCCGGTTATTCCAAGGGCATGCGGCAGAAGGTGGGCATTGCCATCGCCCTGGCCAAGGAAGCCAAGGCTTTGCTGCTCGACGAGCCGACCTCCGGCCTCGATCCGCTCGCTGCCAATGAGTTCGCGCGCCTGATCGAAAACCTGCGGCAGCGTGGCCTGGCGGTGTTGATGGTGACGCACGATCTGTTTCTCGCCAAGCAGTGCGGCACCCGCGTCGGCATCATGCAGCGTGGCCGCCTGGCGGCGGTGTTCAATACTGGCGACATCGACCATGCCGGCCTTGAGCGCGCCTACCTCGATGTTTCGCGCGCGGCGGTAGCGGCATGAATACCGTGGCTGCCGATATCGCCGTGCGCGTGGTAACTACGTCTGGGCGCTGGCGCGTCGCGCATGCCGTGGCCGTCAAGGAATTGCTCGATATCTACCGCGATGCGCGTTTCCGCTGGCTGGCGGCGCTCACGCTGCTGCTCATGGTTTGCGCGCTTATCTTCAGCGTTGACCAGGTGCAGCGCACCGACCGCGACCGCGCCGCCGCAGCGCAGGGCGACCGCCAGATCTGGACGGCCCAGGGCGCCAAAGATCCTCATGTTGCGGCGCATTTCGGGCAATACGCGTTCAAGCCGCAAAGCCCGCTGGCGCTCGCCGATCCGGGTATAGACGCCTACGTAGGCAGCGCTGTGTGGCTGGAGGCGCACAAGCAGAACGAGGTGCAGTTCCGGGCCGCGCGCGACAACCCGTTGTCGGCGCGGCTGAGCAGTCTTTCGCTGGCCTTCGTGCTGCAAGCGGTGATGCCGCTGGTCGCCATTATGCTGGGTTTTGCCGCTTTTTCGGGAGAACGCGAGCGCGGTACGCTGCGTCAGCTTTTGAGTCTGGGCATCCGGCCGATGGACTTGCTTGCGGGCAAGGGGCTGGCGGTTGTCGGCGTGCTGGTGGCGATGCTGCTGCCTGCTTTCATCGGGATACTGATCAGCTGTTTCATGTTCGCCGACTCATCAATGTTTTCGCTCGGTGATCAAGTGGCGCGTCTTGTTTGGCTGGCACTCGGTTACGTTCTCTATCTTGGCGGCTTCGCCGCGCTGGCGCTGGCGGTCTCGGCGTTGTCCCGGACTTCCCGCATGGCACTGGTCGGCCTGCTGGGCTTCTGGCTGATTAACTGTTTTCTTGTGCCGCGCCTGATGACGGACGTGGTGCGCAATACTCTGCCGTTGCCCACGGCGCTCGAGTTCCGTCAGGCCATCGCGCAAGACAAGAAAAAGACGTTCGGCCACGATGAAAGCCACCCGGCCTTCGTCGCATTCCGTGACCGGGTGCTGAAGCAGTACGGTGTGACGCGCGTCGAAGACCTGCCGGTGAATTTTCGCGGTCTGTCCCTGCGCGAGGATGACGAGAACGGTAATCGCATATTCGACCGCCACTTCGGCACCTTGCAGGAGGCTTACTACCGCCAGGATCTCTGGCGCGCAGCACCTGGTTTTGTGTTTCCGTTATTGGCGATACAACCGTATTCGATGGGATTGGCAGGGTCGGATACGCGCGGGCAGTATCATTTCACCAGTGCCGCCGAGCAGCACCGGCGCGCGATACAAGCCATCGTCAGCGACGATCTCATTCGCAACGGGCGTTACGGCGATTCCACCTATGTTGCCGGCCCCGATCTGTGGGCGCGCATTTCCGCTTTTTCCTATCGTCCGCCGCAAGCGTGGTGGGCGCTGTCGGCACAGGCAGTCAATCTTTTTGTTTTGCTGGCCTGGTGCCTCGCTGCGGGTCTCCTCGCCGTGTACGCCGTTCGGCGCCTGCGACCGGTTTAGGGGTATCACTTATGACGAACATGAATGTTTTAGTGGCGGCGATGCGGTGCGAGTGGCGCATCCTGCGCTTGGATCCGGCCCTGTGGCTGGTGCTGGCTATGATCCTGGGCATGGTTGCCTACGCCCTGTACAACGGTGAAACCTTGGTCGCGCGCCAGGCGGCCGCTGTCGCTGCCGCGAATACCGAAGAACAGGAGCGTCTTGCGAAACTGCGCAAAGGCCTGGCTGACATCCAGGCCGGCCGGGTGGCGCCTCCCGACGCGCCGTTCCGTGACCCGCGCAATGCCCTTTTCGTTGGCGGCGGATCGGCGGCGGCCAACGTGGCATTGCCGGCGCAACCCCTAGCCATCACCGCCATCGGACAAAGCGACCTTTATCCGGCAACGCTAAGGGTTTCGGCCGGGAGCAAGGACACCTTCTTTTTCGCCGATGAGATCGCCAATCCGGCTCATCTTCTCAGCGGCTCCTTCGATCTTGCCTTCGTACTGGTCTTTATCTATCCGCTGTGGATACTCGCGCTGACGTACAACCTCGTTTCCGGCGAGCGCGAGCAAGGCACCTTGGCTCTTACCGCGTCCTGCCCGGTGCAGGTGCGTACCGTGATGGCTGGCAAGCTGCTGGTACGCGCCGGGATTCCCATGCTGGTGACGGTCGCGGCGGTTTTCGCCGGCCTCGCCCTTATCGTTGGCGGCACCCTGGTGAGCGCTGTCCAGCCGCTGGCGGTATTGTCGTGGGCGATGATCGTCTATGGCGCATTTTGGGCGGTGCTGGCCGCCGCCGTGAACGGCCTGGGGCGGGACTCGGCCTATAACGCCCTGCTGCTGGTAGCAGCCTGGATCGGAGTGCTGCTGATCGTACCTTCTCTGGTCAATGCTTGGTCCGAAGCGCGCTATCCCTCGCCTTCGCGGGCTGAGATGGTGCTGGCGGTGCGCGCCGCCTCGGTCGATGCCGATCGCGAGCGTAATGCCGCCTTGGCCCGCTATCAGGATGAGCATCCGCAAGAAACAGAGTTGCAGCGTGGCAGTTACCGCGAACGCACCCTGCGCCGTCTCGCCGTACAGCTTGCCGCCACGGCGCACTCAGAAGAAATCATGGCTGCTCACGAGGCCCAAATACAGCGCCAGCATGCCTTGGCCGAGCGCCTTGCCTACGCGTCGCCGGCGCTGCTCATGCACGATGCCCTGGCGGAAATCGCCGGCACCGGACGTAGCCGCTATCGCGCATTTTTCGCCCAGGTGGATCGCTTTCACCAGGAGTGGCGCGAGTTCTTCATTTCCAGGGCACAGGCCGAGCAGATGCTGACGGCTGGCGACTACAGCCATTTCCCGCAATTCAGTTTTGCCGACAACCCCGGCACCGGGATTCTTTCCCGCGTCGCATCGGCGTTGATAGGTATCGGCGTGCCGTTCCTGTTGCTTGCCGCGATGGCCGCGCGCGGCTTGCGGCGCTGCCGGGTGGTCGGCTAGCTCAGGTTTCAGGACAGAGGAGGGGCCGCGCAATGCAACGATAGGCGATCAGGGGGGGTATGGAATTTTATGGTGGCTTGCCGGGACCACAAGAAAAGAGTCAATTTTATTTTAATGGGAGTAAAGGAGAAAAATCAGAAGTGTCCGGCAATTTCGCAAAGACGGCTATATAACATGATGATGTTGAATAGGAAAGTGTGTGTTTAGGGGTGTCACCGACTTGAACGTGAATTTTTTGGGAAACTGGGGCTTTCCCCCCAGGAGTTTCCGTCATGTATTCAGGCCAGTTGGTGTTCGCACAACTCATGGAGCATTTGCCCCTTCACACATTCCGTCGCTGCGTGCAGCGCTACCCTTCCAAATATCCCACCAAGACTTTTTCGCATCTCGATCAATTTCTCTGCATGGCGTTCGCGCAGCTGACTTACCGCGAAAGCCTGCGCGACATCGAAACCTGTCTGCGCGCCCACCAAGCCAAGCTCTATCACTTGGGCATACGAGGCAACATCGCCAAGAGCACGCTGGCCGATGCCAACGAGCAACGCGACCGTCGCATCTACGCGGATTTCGCGATGAGCTTAATCCAGACCGCCAGAAAGCTTTACGCCAGCGACAGCTTTGCGGTCGAACTGGAACAGACGGTCTACGCACTCGATACCACGACCATCGACCTGTGCTTGAGCGTCTTTCCGTGGGCACGCTTCCGCTCCACCAAAGCTGCCGTCAAGATGCATACGCTGCTCGACCTGCGCGGCAACATTCCAACCTTCATCCACATCAGCGATGGCAAGATGCACGAGGTCAATGTGCTCGATATCCTGATACCCGAAGCCGGCAGCTTTTACATCATGGATCGTGGCTTCACCGACTTCGCTCGCTGGTTCACCCTGCATCAAGCACAGGCGTTCTTTGTCATCCGTGGCAAATCCAATCTGCTCTTTCGTCGCGTCTACTCTCGCACCGTGGACAAGTCCACTGGACTGCGCTGCGACCAGACCATTGCATTGACTGCTCGCAAGGCCAGCAAGGATTACCCGCAGCACCTGCGACGCATCAAGTTCTACGATGCCGAACACGACAGGTTTCTGGTCTTTCTGACCAACAACTTCGACCTGCCTGCGCTGACCATCGCTCAGCTTTATCGTTGCCGCTGGCAGGTCGAGCTATTCTTCAAGTGGATCAAACAGCATCTTCGAATCAAGCGGTTCTATGGCACCACCGAGAATGCAGTCAAGACGCAAATATGGATCGCCATCGCGGTTTACGTCGTGGTCGCCATCGTGAAAAAGCGGCTCAATACCGAGGCTTCGCTTTACACAATCCTACAGATTTTGAGCCTGACTCTTTTCGAGAAAACGCCACTCGATCAATTACTTAAAAATGCGGAGACGCAAATGAGCATGCAGAAAGACAATAACCAATTGAATCTATTCAATTAAATTACCGGACACTTCTGGAGAAAAATATGAAAAATTATGGTTTCAAAAAATGCGCTATCGCCGCAGCGCTACTTGGGTCCGGCGTGGAAGTTCACGCCGCAGAGGCGGTCCCGCTGGGCAAGATCACCGTTAAGGGTGAGGCCATGAGGGAGTCGGATCGTTCCTTCACGGTCAACGTCATCTCAGCGGAGGACATCAAGTCGCGGCGCTGGGAAAATCCTCTGGCTATCGTCAGGGAGGCGCCCGGCGTCGAAGTGCGCTCGCTACAGGCGGGCAGTGTCGCCGATCCCATTACCATCCGCGGCATGACCAGCGGCGGCCACGGCGGCGATGTGGGCTTGTCACTTGACGGCATCACTCTGAACGAGGCCGATGGCCATGCCGATGGCTATGCCGATACCAATGTCATCATCCCGCTGGAGATCGGGAAACTGTCTTTATACAAAGGGCCGGTCTCGCCGCTGTACGGGAATTTCGCGCGCGGCGGCGTCATGGCTTTTACCACCCGCAAGGGGGGCGAATACCTGGATACCCACCTGTCGGCGGGATCGTATGGAACCTATGATGGGCAAGCGGCGTTTGGCGGCAAGACTGGCGCGGTGCAGATCAACGGTGCGCTCCAGGGCTACGAAAGCCAGGGCTGGCGTGATAACTCGCGCTTCACCAAGATGAATTCCGCGTTCCGCGCCGCCTACCAGATCAGTGACCGTTCCGAAATTGTTCTCTCGCTGCGCGGCCACGGCGCATGGTTCGAAGGGCCGGGCAACATTGGCCGCGACCAGTTCCTCGACAGTTCCCGCCGGCACCAGCAGGCCCCGAGCGTGGCCGGCCAGAATGACGGGGGCGAAAAAACCTACTCCTCGCAGCGCGTCGATTTCAATCACCTGATAAATAATGATCTCAAGCTGCTGACCTTCGTGTACAACACCAATATGGGTCTCACCCGCTTCGAGTCAAATACGCCCAATCCGCCGGCAAATCAGATCGAACGATCACACGACCGCGATGTTTTCGCCTTCGGCGCCAGCCTGAATGGTCAGAACCAGTTATTAGGTGTTCGTAACAATTGGGTGCTTGGAAGTGAACGTTATGATGAGGGCACACACGAGGATCAATGGTCGACGAATACGCGAGTGCGGGGCGTGAAACAGCGCGATCGGGACTTCAAAATCACCACCACCTCGCTGTACGGCCAGGCCGATCTCGGCATCCATCGGCTTTTTCGTCCGACACTCGGTTTTCGTTATGATAACTTCGACGGCTCGCTCAGTGATCGCCTGACGGGCACCAAAACGAACATCAACGATTTCAGCCGCATCAGCCCGAAATTTGGTATGCGGTCCGAGCTTACCGACAAATGGGAACTGCGCGCAAGCGCGGCAAACGGCTTCGCCCTGCCCAGCAGCACCCAGAAATACGACCCGAACATCAAGGTCGACGCAGTCGAGTTCTGGCAATACGAAGTCGGCATCAACGGCGCGCCCTCGCCGCGTTGGGATGTTGATGTAGCCGCTTTTCTGTTCAACAGTTCCGATGAGATTCAACAGGTTCCCGGAGTTGTTCCTCCCCGCCTCATCAACGCAGGCAAGTCGCAGCGCATCGGCCTGGAGGGTGATGTGCGCTACTATCCGGCGAGAATCAACCATCTGGAACTTTCCACGGGATTCGGTTTCTTCGACACTGAGATCAAGGAAGGCACGGATCCGGCTTTCACCGGCAAGGAACTACAGCGCGTACCCAGACACATAGCGAATTTCACCGTCAAGTACGCGCCTCCGGCCGGCTGGGGCGGGAGCCTGAGATGGCGTTCCCTGGGGCCTTACTACACCAACAACCAGAATACCGGCAAGTATGATGGATACGACATCGCCACCGCCTCGGTGTTCTACCTCGTGCGCGGCGAGAAGGGCCGCAGCGTGCGCTGGTATATGGACATAAACAACATGACCAACCAGGTGTATGCGGAGAACGTTTCCGGCGCCAACGCGCTGGGCCAACCGACGAGCTTCAACCCGCATCCTCCGGTGAACGTGATGTTCGGTGTCATGACATCCCTCATGTAAAAATTGCACCACCCCTCATCCGTCCCTTCTCCCTCAGAGAGAAGGGACGTTCTAGCAAGCTTCCGAATCATATAGCACTTTTTTACACATTTTGTATAAAATGAGTTTTCTATAACGATTTTCTACGGATTATAAGGGTTTTTTACCGTGCGATATGTTGGCTATGTGGCGCTAAAGAGGCTATATGACCTGCCTGATATCCCTCATCATGTGGTATCTCACATCGTGCAGGCAGCCCGGCGGACGGTCGACAATCAGGAATACTACCCAGCAGTATATCAACCCGAAAACTCCTTGGCGGGTCACCTTGAGTTCGCGCTCAAATATGAAGGGGTCAACCTCGCAATCCTGAGCGCACTATTTCAGGTTGTCGATGGCGCGGAGCTGATCGCCTATATCCAGTCCCGGCCAACGGGCATTCACACCCGGCGGGTTTGGTTTCTCTATGAGTTTTTGACCGGCACCCGGTTGGGTATCCCTGACCTGCAATCCACCTGTGGTTATGTCGATGCGTTGGGTCCCAATGAATATGTGACCAAAGCGGGGAAACGACTATCCCGCTACCGTGTGCGCAACAATTTACTGGGGACACAGGACTTCTGTCCAGTGGTCCGCCGGACTGAAGCGCTGCAACAATTCTCATGGGAAGCATTGAGGGATGCCGCGGAAGCGGTGGTCCGTTCCTACGATCCCGAGACGGTGAGCCGGGCAGTCAATTATCTGTATACCAAGGAGACACGCTCCTCCTTCGCCATTGAGCATGAGACGCCCACTGCCAGCAAGATGGAACGTTTTGGCCGCGCCCTGCAGTCGGTGAAGAGTTACCCTGTGCTCGACAAGCAGGCGTTATTGGATCTGCAAAGCATCGTCCTGGATGAGAAAGCGGCGGCGACCGGCTACCGCACCGAGCAGAACTATGTGGGTGAAACGCTTGGCCGCCGTGAGGTTGTGCATTTCGTTTCTCCAAAGCCGGAGGATGTGCCCTCCATGATGGCCGGATTGCTTGAATTCTGTCGCGATAGTGACGAGATCGATCCCGTTATCGCTGCGGCAGTGGCGTCATTCGGCTTTGTATTTATCCATCCGTTCGATGACGGAAACGGCCGTATCCATCGCTACATGATCCATCACTTCCTGTCCAATCACGGGGTGACACCCAAAGGAACGATCTTTCCAGTATCGGCGACCATGGTCAACAACAGGCATGAATACGACGCCTGTCTTGAGTCGTTCTCGCGCGCGACCATGCCGTTGATCGAATACCGGATGAACGAAGATTTCTCGCTCGATGTGCTCAATGAAACCGCCGATCTTTATCGCTATTTTGATGCCACGCGCATGTGCGAATACCTTTACGACTGTGTGCGCAAAACAATTGACAACGAACTCAAGGAGGAGCTGGAGACCTTGTCTGCCTTCGCGCAGGCAAGGGCGGCGCTGGATGCCGCGTTTGACCTGCCGGAGAAGCAGAAAAACCTGTTATTAAAACTATGCTGGCAGGGGAGGGGGACGCTTTCGATAACAAAGCGCACAGTGCATTTCAAGGAGTACAGCGATGGAGAGATGGCGGCGATGCTGGAAGTGATAGCCCCATTTTTTCGCCCGAGGGAGTGAGTAAGTGATGCTTCCCGTCTCTAACGACACGCCCACTACGCGAGCAGGTCAGGGTGAAACGGGCTATCACAAAATTGGCGAGAACTACAAAAATCCGTTCGTGCTGAGCTTATTGAGCATGAATGGTTTTTTATAAGCCCAGATTGTCCATTGGGCGAAATAGGGCGCACAGCGCCGTTCGTGGTGAGCTTGTCGAACCATGAACGTAAGCGGCCAGCCGTCCCACCTGTAGTTTTCCGCGAAGCCCGTGCACTCTTGCTGCTTTTTCGGAGGGACTCCAGATGGCGAAGAGGCATGGGCAGGAATTCTGGCGAGAGCATCTTGAAGCCTGGCGTCGAAGTGATCTGACGCAGAGGGAATATTGTGCGAACCAAGGATTGGGTGAGAAGGCGTTTTATCGCTGGCGGCGCAAGGAGAGGGAAGCCGTTGCATCGGCAAAGTCATCCCTCACCTTGGTGCCGGTCAGCGTGGGTGCACCGGTAACGGGGAACGTCGTACGGCTCCACAGTCCGGGCGGCTGGAGAATCGAGTTGCCGGCGGACGGGGCTCCATGGCTGGCCGACCTGTTGCGGCAACTGCCATGATCCCGGCACCGACCCAAGTCTGGCTGGTGGTCGAACCGATCGACATGCGTGCCGGCATCGATGGCCTCTCCCAGCGGGTACAAAACACGCTCGGCCGGTCCCCTTGCGACGGCACGGCCTACGCCTTCCGCAACCGACGCCAGAACCGCCTCAAGCTCCTGATCTGGGACGGTACTGGCGTCTGGCTCTGTCAGCGTCGCCTGCATCGTGGCCACTTCACCTGGCCGACATCGGACGCCACCACCTTCGCCCTCACGCCAGCACAATGGGACTGGCTGACCGCCGGTGTCGACTGGCAAAGACTCTCGGCGCCACCGCCGTCACAGTGGCAAGTGTAAGCGCGTTATTTTAGTGAATAAACAGCCTAAAACCCTTGCCGTTACTGGCTTGCGGAGCATGCCAGTGGTAAAATACAGGCATGGATTTAGCCGCCGAACTCGCCCAATTCAAGCCCGATCCCGCCTTGGCGGAATGGATAGGCAAGCTGCTCGAAAGAACCCAAAAAGATGCGCTCAAAATCCAAGCCCTGACCTTCGATCTCGCCTACTACAAGCGCATTCGCTTTGCCAGCAAGAGCGAACAGTTCTCCTTGGAGCAGCGCGAGCTGTTCGAGGAAAGCTGGAATACCGACACCAGCGCGCTGGAAGCCGAAGTGGAACAGCTGGCATCTACCCGGCAACCCAAGCGCGAACGCGCCGGTCGCCAGCCGTTGCCGGATCATCTCCCGCGCATCGAGCACCGGCATGAGCCGGAATCGTGCACCTGCGGCCAGTGCGGCAAGGATCTGGTCAAGATCGGCGAAGACATCAGCGAGCAACTGGATGTCGAGCCCGCCCGCTTCTTCGTGCATCGCCACATTCGTCCGCAGTATGCTTGCCGTGCTTGTGAGACCGTCAGTGCGGCGCCGATTCCGCCGGCGGTCATCGACGGCGGCATGGCGGCGCCGGGCTTGCTCACCTGGGTGATGGTCAGCAAATTCATGGATCACCTGCCTCTCTACCGGCTGGAGCAGATCGCGGCCCGCAGTGGGGTTACCCTGTCACGCTCCACCTTGGCCGAATGGGTAGGTCGCATTGGCGTGGCACTCCAGCCGCTGGCCGACCGGCTGGCCGAGAGACTCCGCCAGCGCACCGTCTTGCACGCCGACGAGACCCCGGTGCAGCAACTCGACCCCGGACGGGGAAAAACGCTACGCGCCTTCCTCTGGGCCTACCGAAGTTGCGATCTCGAACAGGGAGACCCCCTCGTCCTCTTCGACTACCAGACCGACCGGCGCGGCAAACATGCCAGGAACTTCCTGCAAGACTGGAAGGGTGCCCTTATGGTCGATGATTATGCCGGCTACAAAGGCCTGTTCGCCCACGCCGTGGTGGAACTGGCGTGCCTGGCCCATGCGCGGCGGAAATTCTACGATCTGCATGCCGCCCATCAGAGCCCGATTGCGGCCGAGGCATTGAAGCGCATTGCCGGACTCTACGCCATCGAAGATCAGGGCAAGACCCTGGGCATCGAGGATCGTCATGCATTACGCCAGCAACACGCCAAGCCGAAGCTGGACGAATTCCATGCCTGGCTCCAGCGCACACGGCTCACCACCGCCACGGGTAGCGGCACCGCCAAGGCCATCGACTACAGCCTCAAACGCTGGGATGCAATCAAGCGCTACCTCGGGGATGGCCGTTACCCCATCGATAACAACCCGGTGGAAAATGCTATCCGTCCTATTGCGCTTGGTAAAAAGAATTGGCTGTTCACCGGCAGTGAACGCGCGGGCCGCCGCGCCGCCGCCATCCAGAGCCTGTTCGCAACGGCGAAACTTAACGGCATCGAGCCGGCTGCCTGGCTGAAGGATACGCTGGAGAAACTGCCGACCTGGCCTAACAGCCGCATTGATGAGCTGTTGCCGTTGCGGTCTGTGCAGGCATCAGGCTGAGCTGTACAGGTGGAGCGGCTGGACGCATACCCATGAACGGCCCTTCGGCAGGCTCAGGGCGAACGGTTTTGGGGCGTGGGACAATCTGGGATAAGGCCAACCGTTGTTTATCCTATAAAAAGCAGTTAGCCACAGACGGCTGCCTGGATGCAGGAGGTAGGGCAACGCATGGAGCGGTTGCCGAGAACGCAGAGTTCACGGAGAAAAAACGATTGGCTACCGTATTGTTGCCCTCGCCCGCCCGGTGATCAGGAATAAATACGAGAACCCGTATCACCTCTGCGTTCTCTGTGGCGTGCATCTGCGGTTTTTAGCCCGAATGTTTCATAAATTCGCGTGATGATCGCGAATTTATGAAACATTCGGGTTAGGTGCGGGTTAAGCAAGTCTTCCCGAAGCATGCTCACCGGCAGTGCATTGGCCCTGCCGGTGGATAATGATTAAAAATTGCTTGTCAGGGTCACCCGGAACGAGCGCGACTCGATAGGGTGGAAGTGCTTGTCGGCTACGGGCGCCGTTTCGCTTTGCAGTTGCGATTCGTAATAGTAGTCGATGGCATTGGATCTACTGTTCAGCAAATTAAAGACCTGTAGCGCCACACGCATATTTTTGTGGAATTTGTAGCCGATCTGGCCGTTCAGCGTGGTGGTGTTGTTTGACCGCACGCTGTTGTCCTCAATCAGGGGGCGTGGGCCGAAGTGGCGCAGGGTCATGCTGCCAAAGTAGGGGCCGACGTTATCCACGAGGGCTGCCAGCGAGGCGACGCCTTCCACTGCGCCGGGAATGCGGTCTCCCTCCGGGGCATTACCCTTGAAGCGTGCCCTGGTGTAGGCGACATCCGCATCAATGGTTAACCATGGCGTGGGCGCATAGTAGTTGGCGAACTCAAAGCCAGTGCGGCGGCTGGCACGGCTCGCCTCGGTAGTTCCGGCATCGCCCAGAAACACCAATTCGGAGGCGGAGTCCAACTGAAACACGGTGAAGGTGCTTTGCAAGCCCGGTATGATGGCCGTGCGCAGCCCCAGATCGACACCCTTGGTGCGCACCAGGGGGGTGACCCTTTGAATTGGATTGCCGTCGACATCAATCGTGCTGCCGGTCTTCGGATCGACGGTAAGGGTTGTGCCGCGTGCATCATTGCTGCGGAAGCCGCCGCCGAGGTTGATGTAATACTCGGTCTTGGCCCAGGGGCCGAAAATCATACTGAGTTTGGGGTTGGTGATGCTGGCGTTTTCGGTGCCGGAGTTGGCGGTATTATTGCTGTTAACCTTGAACCGGTAGAAATCGCTGCGCAGCCCGGCCACGGTGCGGAATTTCTCCGTCCAGCGTGTACTGTTCTGAACGTAGACAGCGGCGCTGCTCTCGACGATACGGTCGCGTCGGGTGGTGTCCCATACCTGCCGTCTGATGGTGCTCAACAGGCCGTTGGAGATATTGTCGTTCTGCAGTTGCAGCCCGACGGTGTTTTCGACATCACGGCCACCCCATTGGCTCAGCCAGGCCTGGCTGATGTTCGCGGCGGACATGGTCCGCTTGTCGGGTTGGGCGAACTGGTCACCGTTTGTAGTATTGGTGAAGTAAGTGAAGTTCGAAAACAGGTTGAGATCGTGCTGTATGACATAGGCATTGGCCCGTGTGATGCCATTGCCGCTCATGCGCTGCCATGCAGTCGACAGGCTGTAGCGGGAGACATCGCCGCCACTGCTGGGATCAACCGTGCCCAGTCGCGGTATTAAACCGCTGTTCACTGCGCGCAGCGGGATCTGATCCGTGGCGTTCCATAGTCCCCGGTAGGCCATAGCGGTGACATTGAAACGGTTCTGGTCATCACCCTGGCTGTAGCGCAGCACGGTATTGAATTTGCGGTAGTCGTCGGGGTTGACCCACGGTCCGTCTTTGGCGCTTATCTCGGCTGCGTAGAGCAGGTTGCCTGCACCCAGCCTGGGAGAGTCGGCGAGCAGCAAACGCCGGTAACCGTGCTGGCCGATGCCGATGCTGGAAATGCCTCGCGGCAGGACATCAAGATAGCCTATGTTGACGCTGCCCACCGACGAAAAATCGCCTTCCTCGGCATAATAAGGCCCTTTCTTGTATTGCAGGCCGCTCGCCAGCTCCGGTATCAGAAAATTCAAATCGGTCCAGCCCTGCCCGTGTCCGTGGCTGCGCTGGTTGACCAGCATGCCATCGACGCTGGTACGCAAATCCGTGCCGTGGTCAAGATTAACGCCGCGCGCATAAAACTGATTGGCCTTGCCTTCACCGCTATGCTGGGAGACGATCAGTCCCGGCACGGTTTCCAGTAACTCTCCAGGGCGATAGACGGTGCGCGCATCCAGTTGCTTTTTGGTCACGGTGCCCTGATTTGCCGAGTCGGCGGCGCCGATCAGGTTACTTGCCCCGGATTTCACTTCCACCACATCGAGCGTCGGCACGCCGGCCGCCATGGCTAGCAATGGGCATGTAATTCCTGCCAACGTTAATGTTGCACCCCTGGCGCTACGTAACGCCCGTTGAACCCGCGAGTTTTTTTTCATTGTGTAACGCTCCCGTTGTTTGGTGTTGAAGGTGTTTTTTTATGGCGCGCCTACAGCTTCAGGCTGTGTGATGAACGAAAGTTTGGTTACTCCAGTGCTTTGAACCAAGGCCATAAGGCGCACTACATGCTGATAGGCCAGATCACCGTCGGCACGCAATTCTACCGTGGGCGGAGTATTGGCCGCGACCAGACCTTGCAACATTGATCGCAATGCCGTGTGGTCGATGGGTTTTCCATCAAGGTAGAGTTGCGCATCTTTTGTCAGGCTGAGGACGAGCGGTTTTTGAATTACCGATGATGGCTGGGCCGTAGCCTTGGGCAGGTTGAGCTTGACCTTGTGGGTCAGCAGCGGAGCGGCAATGATGAACACCACCAGCAGCACCAGCATCACGTCGACCAGTGGGGTTACGTTGATTTCGTGCATGGGTTGTGGTGCGCCGCCGCGATCGAGTTGACCGAATGCCATTATTTTTTCTCCTCGTGTGTTGCGAGCGCCCGGACAGCACGTTCAGAGGCAAGGTGAGACAACAAGTCATAGGCAAAACTATCCAGCGTATTGCTGAATACCTTCATGCGCCGCAAAAAGCTGTTGTATGCAACCACTGCCGGGACAGCGCACGCAATGCCCGCCGCCGTGGCGATCAGCGCTTCGCCAATTGGGCCGGCCACCACGTTCAGATCCGCCGATCCGCTGCCAGCGATGCCTTCCAGTGCCGACATGATGCCGATCACGGTGCCGAATAGACCGACAAACGGCGCGGTATTGCCGATGGTCGCCAATATTCCCAGGCCTGCTTCAAAGTGGGTTATCTGATCCTGGATGGCCTGACGCAAGGCGCGGGTGAGTGTGTCGGTGATGTTGTTGATGTGTTTGGCAGCATCGTTCGGATCAGTATAGTGTGATTGATAATGTTCCACCGCCTCAACGCCGGTTTTTGTCAGTTGCGCCAAGGGGCAAGCGGGCTGTGATGCGGCTGATTTTTTCAGGAATTGCACGGCATCGGCACTGTCCCAGAATTGCTTGGCGTACTCGTCGTTCGCGCGCCGGGCGCGCCATAACTCAGACCCTTTGTAGATAATCATAAACCATGTCAGTAGGGAAAGAATCAGCAGCAGGTAGAGCACGCCTGAGACCATAGGGTCGGAACTTCCCAGATGGTCTATGAAGGACATGGTTGGTTGAGGCGTACTGTTCATTATTTCTCCTGATCGGACTTGGGGGATGCGTTGGAAAGCGGGTTCAATTAGTCAAAGAATAACGTATCGGTACATTAACCGAACCGGCAACTGCGTGATCTCCCTGGCGGGCGGGTACGAATGTCCATTGCTTGACTGTCTTTATGGCGGCATCATCCAATGAAGGTGAGCCGGAACTGGTCATAATGCCTATTTTTTCGGGCAGTCCCGCCGGGCTGACCAATACCCTCAGGAGTACCGTTCCCTGCAGGCCAAGCCTCTTTGCGGCAGCAGGGTATTCGGGCGGTGGGTTGTTCAAATAAGCGGCGCCAAAACTCGGCGGTTCAATCTCGGCGACCGGCGCTACTTTGATGGGCGCCGCTTTCGGTTCCTCTGGGGCCGCAGGAGCGGGTGGCGGGGTGATTTCGGCCGGTTTTACAGGCTCCGCCACGCGCTGCTCAACCGGCATGGGCAAGGGGGTTGCCGGTCTTGTAATAGGCTCGACTGGCCGTTGCACAGGCAGAGGAGGCGTTGGCTGGATCGGCGGCTGTATCGCAGGTTGGATGCGCGGGGGAGGTGTGGGCGTCGTCACCGGTGTGGGTTTGGGTGGCGGTACGGTAAGGTTTACTTCGAGTGGAGGCGAGGGCTGCAACATGGGCCGATCACTCCACAGGCGCCACAAAACCGAAACCACGAACACATGGGCGACCAGCGTCACGAGCACGGCCACCATCACCAGGCGCGACCGCTCAGGTGATGGAAGAATGATGTGCCCATTTTGCGTCGCCAGCCCCATGTTTGATCTATGTATTAAGATTACTTTTCTCTATAATGTGAAATGTTGTCAGATTTTCATAACGAGCTACGAAAATAGCTTAAAGCCTGCCGCGTTGTGATCTGAGTATTGTATGATAAAAAAATAATTTGTCATAAATTACATCACGGCAGCCTCGCCAATGTCAATCCTGCGGGGTGCAAGTTTTGCCAGCGATGCCGATATGTTGTAAAGGATCAAGGGATACCCATGAATAAACCGCTCCGGTTTTCCGCTCTATTTTTGATGTTCCTGACGGCATTGTTTTTGTCTGGGGAGCTCTACGCCGTTGACGCAGGCAAAAAAATCAACATCGTCACCACAGTCGCCCCCATTACCAATATTGTCCGGAATGTCGGCGCGGGCTATGTCAACGTCACCGGCATCGTTCCCGACGGCACTGACTCCCACACCTTCGAGCCTGTGCCCGCAGATGCAAAAATACTGACCACTGCCGATATTATCGTCGTGAACGGGCTTGACCTTGAATTGCCCACGGTGAAACTGGCGGAAAAGGTCAAAAAAGCGCAAACACCGATTGTGCGTCTTGGCGATCGCGCGTTACGCAAGGAAGACTGGCAGTATGATTTCAGCTTCCCCCGTGAAGCGGGCCATCCCAATCCGCACCTGTGGCCGAACATCGCGCTGGCGATGCGCTATGCCGAGGCTGTCCGGGATAGTCTGGCCGCCATCGACCCGGCACGCAAGGAGGGCTATATCGCCAATGCCGCCACCTATGTGGCCAAGCTGAAAAAGCTGGATGCCGCCATTTTTGCCTGTGTCAAAACCATCCCCGAAACAAACCGAAAACTGGTCACCTATCATGATTCCTTTGCCTATTTCGCACCGCGTTATGGCATGAAAGTAATCGCTGCCATCCAGCCTTCGGACTTTTCCGAACCCAGCCCGCGCGAAGTCATCAGAATCATAAAGCAGCTCAGGCAGGAAAAGGTGCCCGCAATATTTGGTTCCGAGGTCTTCCCCAGTAAGACTCTGAAACAGATCGCACGCGAGACAGGCGTCAAGTTTATCGACCAATTGTCGGATGACGAATTGCCGGGCGCACCCACCAGCCCGAGACATTCCTTCATTGGCATGATGGCCAATAATGTCGAGATTATGACCGAGGCGCTGGGTGGCAGCCGTGGCTGTGCCGCCAATGTCGACGCGGCGAATATCGAATCGAAGATGTAAAAGGTATAAATGGAAGCTGCTGTCAGATTACGCGACGTATCGGTGGGTTATGAACGCAAAGTCGTTTTTAGCCGCCTCTCCCTGGAAATCCCCGCAGGCCAGTTTGCCGGTATTGTAGGGCCGACCGGATCGGGCAAGACCACGCTGCTAAAAACTATCCTTGGAACCCAGCCGGTGTTCTCGGGCAATGTGCGGCTGCTGGGGCTGCCCGTGGACAAGCTCCCGCCGGGGAGTATCGGCTACGTCCCCCAGCTTGAAAGTGTGGACTGGAGCTTCCCCGTCACCGTGGAGCAGGTGATCCTCATGGGGTTGTACACCAACAAGGGGATCTGGCCCTGGTCCACCCGGCAAGAGCGCAACAAGGTTCACGATCTGGCGAACCGGCTCGGCATCCACGACTGCCTGCATCACCACATCGTCAACATCTCCGGCGGGCAACGCCAGCGCGCCTTTCTGGCACGCGCCCTGATCAATAATCCCAAGCTGCTGGTGCTCGATGAGCCTACCGCCGGGGTCGATATAAAAACCCAGCACGATGTGCTGCACCTGCTGGGCGACCTGAATAAAGAAGGGATCACCATCCTTCTCACCACCCACGATCTGAATGCCGTCGCATCGCACCTGCCCTGGGTGATCTGTTTCAACAAAGGGCTGGTTGCCCAAGGCAAGCCACGCGACATTTTCACCAACGGCATACTTACCGAAACCTATGGCGGTGATATCGTGATTGTGGAGCACGGAGATCATTTCCTGATTGCCAGCGGCACGCCGTTGCATCTCGCAGAGAAAGAACAAACATGATGGATTTTTTGCTGGAGCCGCTCGCCTACGAGTTTTTCAGGAACAGTTTGTTTGCCTCCCTGATGGTGGGAGCGCTGTGCGGTCTGATCGGCGTGTACATCGTGCTGCGCGGCATGAGCTACATCGGTCACGGGCTATCCCACGCTGCCTTTGGCGGCGCCGTGGTGGGTTTTACCCTTGGACTGAATTTCTATGTCGGTGCGGGCGCAATGGGCTTGCTGGCTGCCGTTCTGATCAATCAGGTAGCGAAGGGTGGCAAGATCAAATCCGACGCTGCAATCGGCATTGTCACCACCGCCTTCTTCGCGCTGGGTATAGCCATCATCAGCCGTGTGCGCACCTTTACCCAGAGCTTCGAAGCGGCCTTGTTCGGCAATATCCTGGGTGTTACCAGCGAGGACCTAACCGTCATCGCGCTGGTCACCGCCTTCACCATGGTAACGGTATTTTTGATGTACAAGCCGCTGCTGTTCTCCACGTTCGACAACGAAGCGGCGCGCGTCTTTGGCATTAACACCGGAATAGTGCAGTTGATGTTTTCCTTCATCCTCACCCTGGCGATCATCGCCTCGATGAACATCGTCGGTGTCACCATGATCGCCGCCACCCTGGTCATTCCCGCCATCACCGCCCGCATGCTCACCGACAGTTTCAGCCGGATGATCATCTATTCCACCCTCATCGGCGCCCTCATGGGCGTGGTGGGCATGTATCTGAGCTACATCTTCAACGCCGCATCCGGTGCAACCATCGTGCTGTTCGGCGCCAGCCTGTTCTGCCTGGTGCTGCTGTTCAATTACATCAAGGAACGCTTCATCCTCCACGAACACATCCACCGCCACGGCGATGTCATCCACTCCCATCCTCACGGCCCGCGGCATGAGCAACAGGATCAGGAAGAATCCGGACAGCCGCGTCCGTAGCGTCAATCTCGTCAAGATTGCCGATATGGGGTCAATGCCGTTTAGATAGTCGATGTAGGGCGGGTTAGGCGCGGTTTTCTGCGCCGTAACCCACCAACCGTGCCGCTAGCAGCCTGTCGGACTTAGGTCGAATCTGCTGAAAAAGTGGGAGAGCGGTCCATTTTTCCGCTATTTTTCGTTAAATAGTGCCAGCTATTCTCCTCAAAATAGCGAAAAACTGTCCTCGCTCTCCCGCTTTTTCGCCACGATCCCCTAAGTCCGACAGGCTGCTAGGCACTCACAAAAAACAGTTTGTGTGCTTCGCACGCTTGGCGGGTTACGCAAAAAACGCCAACCCGCCCTACATTTATTGCCGCGACGGCGCCACCAGTAAAGCGCCGACAGTGCCAGAAGCATGGGCACGGAAGTGCTGCCGCCACCAGAGGCGGGCGCGGAAGTCGGCACGGAATCGGGTACGATCCTGGTGGCGGCGGGCGTTACGCTGTTTGAAGCACCCGAAGCCGCACTCTGGCCTACCGCGTTACTGGCTGTCACGGTGAAGGTGTAGGCCGTGCCGTTGGTCAGACCCGTCACCGTGATCGGCGCTGCTGTGGCGATGGCGGTGATGCCGCCGGGGGATGAGGTAACGGTGTAGCCGGTAATCGCCGATCCGCCGTTACTGGCCGGGGCGGTGAAGCCCACGGTGGCCTGGGCATTGCCTGCGGTGGCTGTGCCGATCACTGGCGCGCCGGGAATAGTCGATGCGCCGGGGGCGTCAACGAGGGCCAGCGAGGGTGAGAGGCGGGTGATGAAGACATCCATGTTTCCGGCATGGGTTGCCTGCGCCCCGCCAAGGGTGGCGGGGAAGGTGGCCGAGGTGGTACCGCCCACCACAACCACTTCACCGCTGGTGGGGTGAATGGCTAGGGCATTGGCGTCATCCCTCCCCGCACCGCCCAGATAGGTGGATTGCAACAGCGTCGTGAGACTGGCGTTGAAGAGGCTGACAAAGGCATCACCTCCCAATCCACGGCCCAATTCATAGGCTGGCTGCGCCCCACCGGTAGTGGCGGGGAAGTTGGTCGACTCGGTATTGCCCGCGACATACGCCTTGCCGCTGACGGGGTGGATGGCCAGGGCACTGGCGATATCCTCCCCCGCACCACCCAGATAAGTAGACTGCAACAGCGGGTCAATCACCAGCGCCTGCTCAGGGTTGTAGTCACCCACCGTAAAGCCATGGCTGTGGGTGTCGGTGTTGAGCGCGTAAGCCACTTTAATCTCGCTGCGCTTGCCGTTAGTGTCTTCCTGATAGGCAATCGGCGCGGTGTAGGTGACTGGCCCGTTGCCGGTCTGCACGATCAGTTCGCCGCGCTTGCCCAACGCGAGTTTGTTTGCACCCGCCACACGCAGGCGGATTTGTTTGGGGTCCTGGTGCGGTTTGACGGTGAAGATTTATTCGACGTTGCTGCCGGTGGCGCGTAACTCAACCTCCACACCCTTGAACACTTCGCCCAGGCGCACCCGCTCGAAACTATCGAGGGGGCCAGTATTAAGCGCCCCGGTGTGGCGACTATGACGGCTGGCCGCGCCAATCATATAACTGGCCTTTGCCTTCACCTCTATCAGCGGAACCATTCGCCTTGGGCTTGCCGGGCAGGCTGTAAACCAGCTTGCCCTCGGTGGTGACAAACAACGTTCCGGCAAAAGTGTGTGCGGCGAACGCGGCCTGTTTATCCCACTGCCCGCCGTTGGGCACAAACGGCACTTGCATGGTTGAAAGTTTGTTGGCGACTTCGCTTAACGTAGGTGGTGGAGAAGTAGATGCCGTGGCGGCGGCGAGCGGAAACAAGCAGGGTCATGAATAAAACAGCGTATCGGGAAAAGCGTGGCATGGAGCACTCCTTGTCAAATTAAACCTGTGCCTGCGTTCGGTGCGTTTTGGGGCGGTATTCTAAAAGGAAAAGGCAAATCCAGCCCACTGTTTCTCTTCCTCCACACATGTGCTTCATGGCGGTGCAGTTTGTCAAGCCTATTTTTCTGAATATCAGATGCGGAATATAAGGTCAGGAAGAAACATTCAAAATCTGTATCCGATCTGTAACGCCTCCTGAGATACGCTGTGTCCATCGAGTATTCCTCGATCATGACATGGAGCATTTTCAGCGTAAGGATGTGCAGAGCCTGCGGGATTTCAATGCCGCATCCTTCCCTCCAGGGATAAGGTTTGTGGCCATGGATGGCGTCTTTTGCGGTGGCTGAATGTGTCGGAATGGCGTGCCCGTTTGCTTGTCCATGTACGGATCTGACATCTCTATGTCTGTTCTGATGAAAAACCATCACCTCACACGTATAAGGAGTACACCAATGAATGACGAGATAAAGAAAGCTGTTCAGAAGTCCCAAACGGCATTGCAGGAAGCACATCCCAAGGAGCGTGCGGCATTCAAGCCGCTGCTGCTCTCCAACCCGAATTACTTCGGCAATCTTGCCGAAAGCACGTTCACGCCGATCCTGCCGATCTGTTGCAACACCCATTATGAGGCGCTGGGCTGCGTGGGCTATCAGCCACAGCAGGAATATCTGGAAGCTGTGGTTTATGTCTACCAGCCGTCAGGTTACGGTAGTGATGTCTGCGGCCCGGGTAGTACGGAATACGTGCGCTTTTATCTGTCCTTCGATAATGGCGCGACGTGGGACGATCAGGGCATGACCAGCTTCCAGGCCCATAACATCCCAGAAGGGACGGACGGCGGTAAACGGTTGGAATATGCGGTTTCGCTGAAGGTCGATCCCAAGCGCAAGCTGTGTTTCTTCAACCACCTGATTCTGGTGCGGGCGATCCTGTCCTGGAACAATCCACCACCAGCGAACCAGCCCAACTGGAAGCCGGTGTGGGGCAACGTGCGTCAGGAGACGATCCAGGTCGAGCCGCGCCGCTGGTTCCTTGGCTCCAAGGATTTTGTGGCGGCTAAGGTTAAATTACCGCCCAATATCGAGGAGATACTCGATCTTGAAACGCCCATCCCCACCAAGATGAAGAGCCTTGGCGCGGTGGAGCTGTCGGCGCTGTACAAGGGCAAAGGCGTGCCGGTACACCGTTTCGCCTTCAAGGAACTTTCGGCATTCGCCAGCGGGCAGACCACGCTGAGCGCCGAGGCGTTCACGAAATTTCTGCCGGGCATCCAGATCAATCCTGAGATAAACGATCTTTTGTTTCCCAAAACGGATGGTGATACCAGCTTCGAAGAGCTCAAGTGCATTGGGCTGGACCCCAACTTCCCAGATACTCTGGTGGGTGTGATCCAGGTCAAGAAACCATCGGGCTTTTCCGGTGGACCCTGCACAGATGGCAGCCGCGAGTATGTGACCTTCTGGGGTGATTTCGATGGTAATGGCAGCTTCGAAACCTGTCTTGGCACGACAAGCGTACGCGTTTATGACCTTGCCAACATCCCGCCTGAAGGCGTGTACTACGCCGTGCGCCTGCCGGTCGACCTCAATCCGTACCGCCAGCCTTGCAAGAAAGGGCCAAGAGTCGTGCGCATCCGTGCCATCCTGTCATGGAATGTTGCCGTGCCATGCGCCAATCCCAACCAGGTGCCGACGTGGGGAAATCGTGAGGAGACGCTGATTGATATAGCGCCGTCTGCTCTGGCTCCGGCCGGCAAGATCGCTATCCTTGGCGGTATCCCGGTCGGACATATCCATAACGTTACGGGTTTGACCACGGCCACCGCGGTATTCGCCACCAACAATCAGCAACCCGACTCGCTCGGCAGGCCGTGTCCTTTTGCTGGTCGCGTGACGGTGCAGGGATTGCCTATCGTGGGCTACAGCTATATCGTCGAGGTAAGCCAGGACGGCTCGCTATGGACACCGGTATTGACCGACCTGATAGTGACAGACCAGATCGGAAACACCAGCACGCATAAGGCCAATGCAGTCACCAAGCGCTTCGATTACCTTCCGTTCACCCAGAATGCGGGCATCGTGCTCGCGCAGTGGGACACAACAGGCGATACCAAGTGGTACGTCAGGCTGTCCACCTATGATGGCGGCGGTATTCTGCAAGGCACGGACACTCATGTGATCCAGCTTGACAATACCTGGCCGGAGGCGTCGATCGACATCACCATCGGCGCTGGAAACTGCGGAAAATTCCAGCCCGGCACGGTGCTTTCCGGCAACTTCATCGCACGCGACGACTATCTGGGCGGCTACATCCTGGGTGTCGAACCCGTGGTCAATGATCCCGGCGAGGCGGTACCTAGCCCAAGTTCGGGGGTTGTGCAAACCGCGCCTGCCCCCGGTGGCGATGCCTGGACGCTCGATACCACGGGCATGAAGCCCTGCGGCTATGTTATTCGCGTCGTCGCCGTGGATCGCGTTATCGTCGATAGCCAGTGGGTAGGGCACGTCAATTCGGACAGCGCCGGCTTCTGTCTGGAGGAGCCGATAGAAGGCTAAGGCTGAGATGTATCCCGTCCCGGCGCATGTAATGCGCGCCGGGACGGATTTTCATGAACGCTGAATTTCAACACAAGGAGAGTACAGCTGGCCCTCTCGCCCCCCACGAAGCGGAAGGTTAGAGAGGGAAGTCGGATGGCCACCTCCCTGCGGATGGAGCAATCCAGCGCGCCCTGGGCTGCGGCACGCAAAGCTACTTGCCTTTTCAGGGAAAGGCGCGAGTTCAGCCAGTACGGCGTATGCCTGCTGCGCTGACGGCTGCCGCCGATGCCTCGGCAGCGGGATCCTTGGTGTTGTGTTCCACCCAGCGCTCGCCTGCGGGGGTTGATTCACGCTTCCAGAATGGCGCGCGTTCTTTCAGGTAGTTGATCACGAAACGGCAGGCGTCGAAGGCGTTGGCGCGGTGGGCTGACCACACGGCGACCAGCACGATAGCGTCGGAAGGTTTGATCTCGCCGTAGCGGTGCGCCACTAGAATGTCAATCACCTCCCATTTTTCAGCGGCTTCCTGACACACCTTTTCGATATGTCGCTCAGTCATGCCCGGATAGTGATCCAGGTACATTGATGACACGCTGTGGCCGTCATTGTAGTCGCGCATGGTGCCGACGAAGGTCACGATGCCCCCGCATTTGCTGGCATCAAGTGTGGCCTGATGAGCAGCAGTGAGCTGGCAAGGATCAAAGGATTCCTCTTGGACCAGGACTGTAATGCCGGTTTTTGCGTTCATGATCAGCCTCCCGTGACAGGCGGAAAGAAGGCGACTTCGTCACCGTTTTTCACAGTTGCCGCACCGTCCGTATATTCCATGTTGACGGCGATCAGTGTGCTGCCGGGTAAATCCTGGCCGGAGGATACCTTTTTCCACAGGTCTGCAACGGTAACAGCGTCGCCATCAACTGAAACGGTTTCCTCGGCGCGGCCCATACGGTCACGCATACTGGCAAAATAGCGTATTTTGATGTTCATGTTCAGCCCTCGAATGCGTTAGCCTTGCTCGGCCCTGGTCCAGGTTCCCGATTTGCCGCCGGATTTTTCCAGCAAGCCGATGTCCTGCATCACCATGCCACGGTCTACCGCTTTGCACATGTCGTAGATGGTTAGCAAGGCGATCTGCACTGCGGCAAGCGCCTCCATTTCCACGCCGGTCTGCCCACCACAACGGACGGCCGCACGGCAATACACCGCATTTTTATCCGGCTCAGGGATCAGGTCGAGCTCGACCGCAGTCAAATTAATGGGATGGCATAATGGAATTAGATCAGGGGTTTTTTTTGCGCCCATGATGCCGGCAACACGCGCGATACCTAATACATCCCCTTTCTTGTGGGTGCCCTGCATAATCATCTCCAGGGTCTTTGGACTCATATAGATGCGGCCTTCAGTGACGGCCTCGCGCTGGGTTACGGCCTTGTCGCCAACGTCCACCATATGGGCCTCGCCCTTGGCGTTGAAATGGGTAAATTCATTTGCCATTGTGTCGTTCACCTGCTTGATATTTAATCGGAATATTCATTGCGGCGCGCGCCTTGCCGTGTGAATGAAGCAAGGCGCTGCGTATGGTATGGTCTGTTTTAGCCGCCGATCTGGGTCATGCTGCCGCGGTGCGGGGAAAGGCTGACTTTGGCGTCGGAGCGCTTTTTGGACTCGTAGCCGTCAATGGCCTTGTCGGCGAAGGCCTGGCGGAACAGCGCGATCATGTCGTCATCTGTGCCGCCTTCGCGCATGACTTCCCTGAGATTATATTCGTCATCGGAGTACAGGCAGTTGCGTATACTGCCGTCGGCGGTGACGCGGATGCGCGAGCAATTGCCGCACAGGCTGCGGGTGAAGGCGGGAATGACGGCGATTTTGCCCGCCCAGCCGGGAACCTTGAAGATGTGATGCTCGGTGCGTGTGCCCGGCGCGGGACCGACATCGGGATAAAGCGAATGAATGCGGGCAACAATGCTTTCTGCGCTGGCGAAATGGTCGCCGCTGCCCCAGATCTGCTCTGCATCGAATGGCATGAATTCAATAAAGCGCACCGTTACGGCGTGGTCCTTGGTGTAGGCGGTAAACTTTTCCAGTTCGTCTTCGTTGAAGCCACGCATCAGAACGACATTGACCTTGACGCGGGGGAATCCCATATCCAGTGCCAGCTGGATATTGTCGAGCACGGTATTGACGCCGGTACGGCGCGTGATACGCATGAAGCGGTCGGCGTCCATGCTGTCCAGGCTGAGGTTGATCCCGGTGAGTCCGGCATTCAGCAGGTCTTTGGCGTAGCGGTGCAGCAGCAGGCCGTTGGTGGTGAGATGCACACCTTTGATGCCCGGGGTTGATGCCGCGCCTGCGACGAGATCGACGATATCCTTGCGGATTGTCGGTTCACCGCCTGTAAATCGCACCTTTTTTATGCCGATCTTGGCAAGCACTGAAATAATGCGCATGGTTTCTTCGGCGTTCAGGACAGAGTCCTTGTGCTTGAACTCGACGCCTTCTTCCGGCATGCAGTACGTACAGCGCAGGTTGCATCGATCCGTGACGGCAATACGCACATAATCGAATGTGCGCCCAAAGGCGTCTTGCAGGGGTGGAAGCGAGGTCGTCTGGACGCTGGCAGGCGCCTGTGGAGCCACGCTCAAGCTGTCATTGGCAAGGATGGAGCTATTCTGGAGCACGGTTTTGTCTCCTCAGGGTTAGGTGAGTGGGTTTCGCTAGCACGCGAATAACCTAGTAATATAGTCAGATTTTAGCAACATACACGAAAGTCCTGCAATATGCCAACATGGCCACCCAAGTGTTTAGGTGATTAAATGATTGTTTAGGCAAGTTCAATGTCATTTCTTTCTTGCAAAGTCGCATCGCGTTCGTATCTAAACTTATGTATCGGCTATTCTTGTGTTATGTTTTAGTTATTTTTGTTTATTCAATAAGGATCTTGGTGAGTTTTTCTCCCCTTAAGCTCCCTTGCTTTACCCCGGCTAGGTTTTTGTACCATAAATTCATTTCATTTTATAGGCCACTGATGGTTTAATTTTTATTTTTTTGTCGCTGGCGAGCAGGATGGCACAGGTGGTTCTGGGCATTTCACCGAAAAAAACGATTATAATATAACATATTAGCTATTTTAAAGAGGGCTGTGGTATGGAAGATGCTGTTCGTTCGAGCGGATGGGTTAATAAGGGGCCTCTGGATGTTGCGCGGTCTCACCCGTCTGTGGCCGTTCATAACAATAAAATTTACACGTTTGGCGGCGGTGGCGTGAATTTCGCCAGCATGAACCTGACCCGGATGTATGATCCTGCCGCTGGGGCCTGGGAAAGGCGTGCGGACATGCCTACCTTGCGGTCGGGTACGGTGGCAGTCACGGTTGGTGATCGCATCTTTGTGATGGGCGGGGGGTTCAAACAGCCGAATGGAACGTTCAAGTTTTTGACCGATGTCGAAATTTATTACCCTGAGCGGGATGTGTGGGAACGCGGCCCTGACCTGCTGATGCCGCATGATTACCCGGCGGTGGCTTATCTCGATGGTTGTATCTATGTGATGGGCGGGCACCATCCAGGCGCCACGGAGGGTGGGCCGCAAACTGACCCAGGCTTTGATTTCTGTGAGCGTCTGGATATTGCTAAAGGGGCCTGGGAGGAGATCGCCCCCTTGCCAACGCCCAGGTTCGCGCTCACCGCCGTCGTCTCCGGAGGGAAGATATTGACGATGGGCGGGGTGGCCTTCAGCAGCAAGGGGTTCCATAACTTCGACTTCGTGGAATCTTATGACCCGGCGCAGGGCGCGTGGGTAAGAGACGCGACGCTTGTCTTGCCATGGACCGCCGCCGGTCTGGGTGCCTGCATCCTGGATGGGCAAGTCTTCATCTTTGGCGGGTACAGCGGCGATGGTATCCATGACCGTGCAGCCTATTATGATGCAGGAGCGGGTGCGTGGCATCAAGTCGGCCCCATGCCGGGCACGCTGGCGGCCATGGGGGTCGCGGTGGTAGACAAGTCGGCCTATTTGATAGGTGGATGGGCCGATAACGCGCGCGTACCGGTGGATGCTTTCTATGTCTACACGCGCAGTTAAGCGTGCTCTGTTGTGAATGATGAGCAGTTAACGCGCTACAGCCGTCATATTCTGCTGCCCCAGATCGACTTTGCGGGGCAGGAAAAATTGCTGCGCGCGCGGGTGCTGGTGATCGGCGTGGGCGGCTTGGGTTCGCCGGTGGTTATGTATCTGGCGAGCAGCGGCGTCGGCCATGTGGTGATTAGTGACGATGATCAGGTTGATCTCACCAATCTCCAGCGCCAGATTGTCCACCGCACTGCTGACGTGGGGCGCGACAAGGTCAGCTCCGCCAAGGATGCCATGCTGGCGCTCAACCCGGGCATTGAGGTCGGTGCTATCAATGCGCGCTTGGCGGGAGAGGCGTTGCGCGAGCAGGTGCGGCTTGCCGATGTGGTGGTAGACGCCAGCGACAATTTCGCCACGCGCTTTGCGCTCAATGCAGCCTGCGTGATGGAAAAGACGCCTCTCGTATCCGGTTCCGTGATCCGCATGGAAGGACAGGTAACAGTGTTTCGCGCGGATCAGCCTGACAGTCCCTGCTACCGTTGTTTATACAAAGAGGATGGGGAGGCCGCCGAGACGTGCGGCCAGAACGGCGTGTTTGCCCCCGCCGTTGGAATCATTGCCAGCATCCAGGCTGCGGAAACCCTCAAGCTGTTGCTCGGCATTGGCGATACCCTGGCTGGGCGATTGATGCTGCTTGATGCGCTGGCCATGCGCTGGCGGACGATCCGGCTATCCCAGGATCCAGATTGTCCGGTTTGTTCCGTGCGACAAGCATAAATCTTTGCATCCCTGATGTTTTGGGATTAGAATTGGCGGTTTAATCGGTCACAAGCAGGTGGCCGAGCACAGTTCTTTCCAGCTTTATGTTGATTGTTATCCATTTTTCATTTGTTGAGGTTATAGATGCCATTAGTTCGCGTAAGAGAGAATGAGCCGTTTGAAGTCGCTTTGCGTCGTTTCAAGAGAACATGTGAAAAGGCCGGCACATTGGCTGACGTCCGCGCTCGTGAGTTCTATGAAAAGCCAACCTCGGTGCGCAAGCGCAAGGCGGCGGCGGCGGTGAAGCGGCAGCTCAAGAAGTCCTCACGCGATATTACAAAACGGGTTCGCATGTACTAAGGCTTTTTTCCTGGCAGGCTACAGGGGCGGTTTCATGGCTGCTCCTGCGTGGGGGGTATTATGGCGAGCAGTGAGCAGAGCCTGAAGCAGCGCATCGAAGAAGATATGAAGTCTGCGATGCGCGCCAAGGAGAAAGAGCGGTTGGGTGTGATTCGCCTGATCCTGGCGGCGCTCAAGCAGCGCGAAGTCGACGAGCGCATCACTCTTGATGATGCGCAAGTCCTTGTCATACTTGACAAGATGATCAAGCAGCGCCGTGACTCTTTCAGTCAGTACGAGGCGGCGGGGCGCGCCGAGCTTGCCGCGCAGGAGGCTTTTGAAATAGGTCTGATCCAGGAATATCTCCCCGTTCAGCTCGGCGAGGAGGAGATCGACACCTTGATCGGCGAGGCGATAACCGCAAGCGGAGCCGCTTCTGCCAAAGACATGGGCAAGATCATGGCTGCGCTCAAGCCGCAGGTCCAGGGCCGTGCCGACATGGGCGTGGTGGGCGCCAAGATCAAAACCAGGTTGGCCGCGTTGTTTCCATCTGTTTGACAAATCAGAACAACCTCATTCGAGGTTGTTCTGATTATTGTTTTCAATCTCTCTCTCCCTCTTTAGTGTGTGCGGAATCTCTAAGTTTCTGTCAGCCTGACTTTACAGGCAGACGGCGAAGCGCTGGAGGCTTACAATAGCGCATGGCAGGCAGGATTCCCCAGCAGTTTATCGATGAATTAATGGCGCGCGTCGATATCGTCGACGTGATCGACTCGCGCGTCCCTTTACGCAAGGCCGGCAGCAACTACACGGCGCGCTGCCCGTTTCACGACGAAAAGACACCTTCCTTTACCGTCAGCCCTGAAAAACAGTTCTATCATTGCTTCGGTTGCGGTGCGCACGGCACTGCCATCGGGTTTTTGATGGAATATGAGCGCATGGATTTTGTCGAAGCAGTCCAGGATCTTGCGGCGCGCGCCGGGATGCAGGTGCCGCAAACAGCCCCGGATTCTGCTGTGGTCGCGAAGGGCAAGGATCTGTATGAATTGCTTGTCCAGGCCTCTGTTTTTTACCGGCGGCAGCTACGTGAACATTCTCAGGCGCGGCGTGCTACCGATTACTTGAAGGGGCGCGGGCTGAGTGGTGAAATCGTCGCCGAATTCGATATCGGCTTTGCCCCGCCGGGCTGGGATAACCTGCTGCGCGCGCAGGGAGGGAATCCCGCATCCCAGGCGCGTTTGGCAGAGGCGGGCTTGCTGATAGAGAAAGAGGGTGGCGGTTATTACGATCGTTTCCGCGACCGCATCATGTTTCCTATCCGTGATGCGCGTGGCCGCGTCATCGGCTTTGGCGGGCGGGTGCTGGGAGACGATACACCCAAGTATCTCAATTCGCCCGAGACGCCGGTGTTCCACAAGGGCCGTGAACTTTACGGCTTGTATGAGGCGCGCAAGGCGTCGCGCCAGCTTGACCGGCTGCTGGTGGTGGAGGGTTACATGGATGTCGTGGCGCTGGCGCAGTTCGGCGTTCGCAATGCGGTGGCAACTCTGGGCACCGCCATCACGCGCGAGCACCTTGAGCGCATCTTCCGTGTTGTCCCTGAAGTGATATTCTGTTTTGACGGTGACCGCGCCGGGCGCGATGCGGCGTGGCGGGCGGTGCAAAATGCCCTGCCGCTGATGTCCGATGGGCGTACTGCGCGCTTCATGTTCCTGCCCGAGGGGGAGGACCCCGATACGCTGGTCCGCAAAGAAGGCCAAGGGGGCTTTGAGGCGCGCATTGAGGACTCCGTCCCACTTTCGGTATTTTTTTATACCAACTTGACCAAGCAGGCCGATATATCAAGCATGGACGGACGCGCCCGGTTGGTGGAACTTGTGCGCCCCTTGTTGTCCAATGTGCCGGAGGGTGCGTTCAAGCACATGATGATGGAGCGACTGGCTGACATCGCGCGCATGGATTCGGTGGCGCTCGCGGGCATAGTGGGCAGTGGTAAGGCCCGGGCGCCGCGACGGCCCGCAACTGCACCGGTCAAGCATGTAGGCAGCCGCTCGCCGGTGCGTATGGCGATTGAGATGCTTTTGTACAAGCCCGACTTGGCGCTTCGGGCGGGTGATGCAAGGTGGCTGTCTGATCTTGATGTCCCAGGTGTGCACTTGTTGGCGGAATTGCTTGAATTATTGCATGCGCAGCCTCATTTAAATGTTGGCGCCCTGCTGGAGCGCTGGCGCGACACCAAGGAAGGCCATCATCTGGCTACGTTGGCGCAGTGGACGCCTTCAGTGTCTGAAGGCGTGGAGGCGGAGTTTAACGGCGCGCTGAGGTGCCTGCGCGAACAACGTATTGATCAGCTTGTTGAGGGCCTGTTGCGCAAGGATAAACTGGAGGGCTTGAGTGCTGAGGAGAAAAGTGATTTGGGCCGGCTGCTTGCCAGGGATGAGCGCGAGGCGGCCGGTGAAAAAACGGGTGGATGATTTTTTATTGTGCCGCGAAACCTGTGACTTTTTCAGAGGTTTCTTTGCATGACATGCAGCTTAGTGTAAGATAGAAAGTTATTTTTGCTGAGTTCAATTAACCTTAAACGTCAAGACTACTGGGTAAGTATGAATCAGGAACAGCAACAGTCACAGTTGAAATTATTGATCGCAAAAGGCAAGGAACAAGGGTTTCTTACTTACCGCGAGGTCAACGATCACCTACCGGATGAAATCGTCGATCCTGAACAGATCGAAGATATTATCGGCATGATCAATGACATGGGCATACCGGTACACGAAGTTGCGCCGGATGCCGATGCCTTGTTGCTGGCCGATACCGCCGTTGCCGCAGACGACGATGCGGCAGAAGAAGCGGCGGCGGCACTGGCGAGCGTCGATGGTGACTTCGGTCGCACCACCGACCCGGTGCGCATGTATATGCGCGAGATGGGAACAGTCGAGCTGCTTACCCGCGAGGGTGAAATCCAGATCGCCAAGCGTATTGAGGACGGTCTGGGCCAGGTGCTGTCCTCACTCGCCACGTACCCCGAGACGATTGCCGAGCTGATACGGCAGCATGACAGGGCGCAGGCCGGTGAGATTCGCCTTACCGAAGTGATACGCGGTTATATTGATCCCGCTGTGGCTGAGGGTGATCTCCCCGCCGCAGAATTTGAAAAAGAGCCCGAATTTGCCGCAGTAGCCGATATCCCTGACGATGACGAAGAGGCAACCGCGGATGTCGACGCCGAGCTGGACGAGGTTGATACCGGGCTGGATCCCGAAGAGGCGCGCGTGCGTTTTGCCAATCTGCGCGAGTTGCACGAGAAGTTCATGGCGGCTTCCGAGAAGCACGGCAGAGGTCATGCCAAGGCTATAAAATGCCGTGAAGATCTTTCCGGCGCGCTCCTGGAAATCAAGCTTGCGCCACTTCAGATTGATCGCTTGGTCAACAGGCTGCGGGAAACGATGGATCGCATCCGTGCCCATGAGCGGGTGATCATGGATATCTGCGTGGGTCAGGCGCACATGCCGCGCAAGGATTTCATTACCTCTTTCCCGGATAATGAAACGGACCTGGAGTGGTTGACGAGGCAAATCAAGGCCAAGCGTGATTATTCGCGGGTGCTTGAACAGCATGCCGAAGCTATTCTGGCTGCGCAGAACCGGCTGATCGCCATACAGGATGAATGCGGATTAGGTATTCACGAGATCAAGGATGTCAACCGCAAGATCTCCATCGGCGAAGCCAAGGCGCGGCGCGCCAAGAAGGAAATGGTCGAGGCCAATCTGCGCCTGGTGATTTCGATTGCCAAGAAATACACCAACCGTGGCTTGCAGTTCCTGGATTTGATCCAGGAAGGTAATATCGGCTTGATGAAGGCGGTGGATAAATTTGAATATCGTCGCGGTTACAAGTTCTCCACCTACGCGACATGGTGGATACGTCAGGCGATTACGCGTTCCATTGCTGATCAGGCGAGGACCATTCGTATTCCCGTGCATATGATTGAGACCATCAACAAGCTCAATCGTATCTCGCGTCAGTTATTGCAGGAGATGGGGCGCGAACCCACGCCTGAGGAGCTGGCGGTCAAGATGGAAATGCCGGAGGACAAGGTGCGCAAGGTGTTGAAAATCGCCAAAGAGCCCATCTCCATGGAGACGCCGATCGGTGACGATGAAGATTCCCATTTGGGTGACTTCATCGAAGACCCGAATGTCATGTCTCCACCGGATGCCGCCACTGTCGAGGGTCTGCGCGAAGCTACGCAGGGCGTGCTGGAAACGCTGACAGCGCGTGAAGCCAAGGTGCTGCGTATGCGCTTTGGTATTGATATGAATACCGATCATACGCTTGAGGAAGTCGGCAAGCAGTTTGACGTAACGCGCGAGCGCATTCGCCAGATCGAAGCCAAGGCATTGCGCAAGCTGCGCCATCCCAGCCGTTCCGAAAATCTGCGCAGCTTCCTGGATTAACCGGGCATATCTCATCAGGCGGTGTTATAGCTGCCTGATGAGACGGTTTTTTGTGTATCCAGGATGACGAACACCCCGCTTCAGCGGTATACTCCTTTCCTCTCAAGGGCCTGTAGCTCAGTTGGTTAGAGCAGGGGACTCATAATCCCTTGGTCCTCGGTTCGAGTCCGAGCGGGCCCACCATAAAATCAAACAGTTGCGATACTTAGCACGCTTTTTCGTTTTTGCAGTGTCAACGAAGTGTCAACCGCGAGCGGGTTGAGATTTTTGGCTTCCTGCAGGTGTTCAGGTGCCAGATGGGCATAACGCATCGTCATGGTTAAGCTGCCATGACCGAGAATACGCTATAAGGTGAGGATGTTCCCCCCCCCCCCATTCATCATGGAAATGGCTGACTAAAGGTGTGGCGCAGCACATGGGTCGACTGCCCCTTCGGCAGGATTAAGCCTGCTCGCTTTACCGCTTCTCTGAACGCCGAATTGGCATATTGAAAATATCGGATATCCGTTGATCTCTCGTCACCATACCGAAGCGACAAGTGCTCATCCAGTTCCGCGACCAGTTCATCATTGATTGGCACAGACCGGTTTTTGCCGGATTTGGTTCCTGTAAAATGAATTTGTCCGTTGCTGACTTGTGGGGCGCGTAATCCTTCTGCTTCACTCCATCGAGATCCTGTTGCCAGACAAATCCTGGCGATCAATAAGGCATCTCCATTATGTCATTTCCCCAATTCAGCCAGAAGCGTACTGATTTGCCCAAGCTTCAGGTAGGAAAGCTCACGCTCATCTATTTTAAACTGGCGCATCAACGCCAGAGGATTTTCTTTTTTCCGGTAGCCCAGCCGACGCAGCTCATTGAACACCGAGCGTAGATTAAGCATGTTCACGGTTTAAGTTGTTGATTGAGATGCCTTGATTTAGGCGCTGGGATCGATACTCTACAAACATGTTGACGTTGACGTTGAACGTATCGGCTGTTGGGTTGCCAAGCGCCCTGCACAGATTGATGAGGCGGCTATAGGTGTTTTTGGCGCGCAGGATGATGCCGTGGTGTTTCTGCCACATATCTACCAGATCAGACAGGCGCCGCTAACACTCAGAATATAAATCGCTGCGGTCATGATGTAGGGCTGTGTTACCTAGGTCCGGGTCATATGCTTTTGCCGACCTGAACTTAAGGTTCACTTCCATGCATTGATCTTATAGTTATGTCTGGAAATCTTGCTTCGCCAATAATTTTTCCAGTAGAAACAAATTAATCAGCGAGTATTTTCCAAAATGGGCATCTCCTTCACACACGTACAGACGGCTTGCCGTAAATAATGGAACTGTAAGGGGCCGGGTCAACAGTAACCGCCTGCTGGGCCAAGCGGTAAAAGAGCAGTCCGCGAGCGTTTGACCGGCGGCGGTTGAAGCGAAACGTGAATTCATCGCGGTAGCAATCAAGATGCTGTTGCTGAACACCACCCTGGAGCGTTCCAAGCAACCACCGCTTGAGCAGCGAGGCGACGTTGTGAACGCGCGGCATGATTTCGTGGGCTTGTTCGTCACCGCCGCTGATAACCGTAACACGATGCTTGTAGCCCGCAGCCGGGAGGCCGGCATAGGTTACGTCGAGCAGTCGCCTGGATCCAAACGCAGCCATGCAACGTGCCGTGTTGAACTCCCAGGTGTGGCCACGGATCGTCGCAGGCCAAGGCTCTTGCGGGCGATGGAAAACACTAAAAAATCAGAGGTCATTGAAGATCGACACCCGCACCAGCGAAAGCCAGGCCCCTGTTTATCTCCCGTTCTGCAAGACCGTGCTTATGTGAAGAAAGATTGATCTAGATCAAAGAAGCGCTGTCAGACGTGTGTTACTTTTCAAAAAGGTCGAGAAGGCAGACGGTTGGTCATATAAGGAAAGCTATCAGGTCTGATATGGTCGTCGGCTGAGCGGCGTAACCTTATTAGGAGGGAGGTATGAGGTAGAGCGCGTCCAGAAGTCGTGGGGTCTTGTATTATGGCATGCCCGCCTCAAGCACTTGCCGGGGCAGAGCGTCATGATGCAAGACGGCGACCCTATATTTCGACCCTTTATTCCGCCGTAGGCGGGACGCAGCGCCGCAGGACGCAGGGTGGAACCGGGGCAGCAATAGCTGTCGCCGGAGCAAGGTGCGAGGGTTGACTCGGATTTCCCCTCACACTTACTGAGTACGGCAACACACGCTTGCCATTTCATGATCAATTGAAATAGGAGGATAAATAGATGACTCACCATAAACACGATTCACATTATCATCCACATGGATCCGACAAAAGTTCCGAATTCGGTACCCAGATGCATACACCGACGCCGATTACTAAGGAACAACGCGAACATATGATCGCAGAAGCCGCTTATTACATGGCAGAGCACCGCCACTTCCAGGGTGGCGACCCGATGCGCGACTGGTTCCAGGCGCAGATGGAAATCGACAGCAAAATCAAAGGTGCTTCTCATTGATCGGGTAGAAACGCAGCAAACGGGTGGCATTGATCCGATATCGCCCGTTGAACTCGGCGATACATTTGAAATAAATGGCGGTTCAGCGAAAAAATCTCTGACGAGAATATCAATGAGAAGATTTCGTAAAGATCGAGCTGCAATTATGTGCTCTACCTATATGCTGTCAGGAAGAGGGGGCAATATTTTCACTTTTTCACTTATAGAGGAGAGCTACTATGAAACACAGTACTAAGGACCAGGCAGCAGGCAAGTTTCACGAAGCGAAGGGTAAGGTCAAGGAGATCGCAGGGAAACTAATTGATAATCCAGAGCTGGAAGCCGAAGGGAAAGGTGAAAATATCGTCGGCAAGGTTCAAGAAAAGATTGGCCAAGTCGAGAAGGTTGTGGGGAAGTAGGAGCGAGTGGTGAGATGCACGGGTGTGTCCTTGAACACGCGGCTGAGACTGCGTTAGATACCAGTAGCGTTAGCTCCGAAATTTCGGAGTTCAACAGCGAAAAGGAGAAAAAGCAATGAAAACATTATTCATCTTGTACCCCCAACCCCTGCTTCGTTGCACTTCTGAAGGTTTCTCTGCTGTTCATGAAAGTCATTTATTTGGAACTTGCTTGATATGCATTTAGCGCCATCCTGCGTTTCGACTACGAATCGGAGATTGTCAGTGATAGATTGATTTATGGGCGGAAGCCAGAAGGCGCACCAGCTTGAGTCTGAGTCCTTCCATTCGGCCAATGCGGTCACGATGTTAATTCCTTGGTCATCTTCTGGAATCCCGTCGATCGTTAACGGCCCCCATTTTTCTTTCGATTCTTGTATTTCGATATGCACGGAGGGCGTTGGCCTCCATCTTTCAGGTCGCGGCATAAACACCTGCGCGAGCGTTGGCGCAGATGCGCGCCAGCAGTAATGCTGCCACGCGCTAGCTAATGTGCCCCCGAGGGTGACCGTTCGCAGGGTTTTATCCAATCGTTCCGGACTAAGATTCGGAAGGTCGCTTGGAGAAAAAGTCCTGCGTATACCGGCCGCGTAGCTAAATGTGCCCGTACGAGGAATATCTGGCTCGCCGCTCTTCAGCTTCGTAGCCAGCTCCTCGGCGTATTGCATTATAAGTGGTGCGGATGCTGGCCCGTAAAGAGTAGAAGCCCCCTCATATTGTTGAGGCTGCGCATTGTACTCTTGGGGACTTGCAAAATAAGACACATATTCATTTGCAAGCCCTATGAGGATAACGTCGCTGATTTCTGGGGCAAGAATTTTTCCAACGCCTTCTCGGATACGTCTTCCCATGACAGTGGTGAATTCACCTGGAAGTGTCACGAATGCGATCGGTCCGATGCGATAAATACCCACGGGTACATCTGTAGGACCTGACAGAAATACCATTGCAGTATGGGTGATGGCATATGCAATGCCACACAACAAGCTTGGGGATTCGCCCTCCCGGCATCCCCATTTGTAGAGAAAAGTTCGACCGTCCTCAGCACCTCCCAATGCGGCTGCGCCACCGGCAGGGTGCTTGAACGTGCAGGAGTCATGTTGCTTATCATCGCCTATGCAACGATTCGCCAGAGGTCTAACATCAAAGTGGTGTCTAATGTCGCTCTTTATTGTGGTTGCTCTTTCCTGGAGGGCTACAATTTCCTCACCGAGAAGGCGACCTAGTCGTATGGCGTCGTCTCTATTTTGCACAAACCAGATTGGTGACACGTCCCCTTCCTCGCCATTAAAGATGGCGACAATCGGTTTCACAGCGGTAGAAGACTTTCGCAACCTCCGTTCGGCATAATTGGCCGCAATGCCAAAGAAGTCGCTTGAATACACGGGTAGCGAATGAGACATGGTCGTCGGATGGACGGCAACAAAGGCTGCAACGCCGATCAAGTCCCCTGAATATCGATCACTTAGTTGCAACGTACGTAGTACAGGAAAAATCGCACCGCATGCTCTAGGGTCGGGCGTTACATCGTTTGTGCAGCCTCCGCCAAGTCCCGCGTTTTCTGAGAGAATTTGTTGGGCTTCATCATTCACAAGAAACGATTCGATACTACGGTTACGCGCTATATGCTCTATACGTGATCCAGAGAATCGTAACAGTGCAGGCTGGGCGCGCTCGCAAGACTCCCGAATCGTAGTCGAAATACGCTCCGCCAGAAATTGAAACAAGTCTGGATCAAACCCGATTTTTTTCGATGCCAAGCTGTTATACAGAAATGAAGATGAATAGTTGCCCGGGCTCTGATGAGTATGAGTCGCCGCTAAAATCAGCTGATCACGACGAATGTGGCACATTGAGGGCGTTGAACCGAGAATTTCCGCTACCCGATCGCCAAGGCCAGCAGGTATTGCCCAGAGATCCGCTGATACAAATGCAAGCTTTCTTCCATCGGTCGATTCCATAAATATGCTTTTTGCATACAGACGCAACCAATGCCCCCGGGATACCTCCCCTGCAATCGAATGTCCGCCCATCGCGAAGCCCGGCGGTGGGGTAATGTCGTTTTGTGCCGCGCCGGCGCGGAAGGTGTCGGATGCTATATACGGTTCTGTGGGTGGCAATTCTCCGCGTATGGTGGCGCAGCCTGTGCAAAGCACGAAGGCGATGAGGCAAACAATGAATCTGATGCGCCCGGACATCACTGTCTTGAAGTGGTCATCACAGGAGCCGTGCCGATCACATTGATGTATCTCGTTAACATCCATGCTGTGTGTCTCTCGTGCCTGCTTCGCATCGCAACAGGTCAGCCGCACAAAACATTACGACGCAGGGTTCCCACATCCCTCCCGTTCGATTGCGCATGATTCACCCAGTTGAGCACCATAATCCAAGCACCCATACGAATTGAATCGTTTTAATTGGTTCCAAAAAACGTCCAGGGGAATAAGATTCTCTTCAACGCTCAGTGGGAAAGAACAAGAGCATGGGAAATGCTGCCTGAAATCGCATGCTGTTGCAAGCGCGCAGGATTATTGTGTAGCGAACACATAAACTGTCCGGACTTGTAGCACGTGAGTTGTGCGGTTTAATTAAGATCTAATGCTGACAGAGGCGCCGATGCAGATAATGCTTTGGTTCGTGCGGTTGAATTTCCTGTCCTTTATCCTTGTGTGCGCAAACGAACAGAAGGGGCGTACAGGTCGGCGTACAGTTGTCGACATGTCTCAGCGGATTCCAGAGATTATCGAGGGATTTGTTCTGTATTTGCTGGGATAGGCATGCATCCCCGACCTCAGGCGTCGACACTGTCGATGAATTCGGGGGGCTATGTGTTGTAAAGCGATCAAAACCCTAAAGAGAAATCGCCATGAACCCAACGCAGATTGAACACGCGAGTCGCTGGACGCCCATCAGTATTTTCCTTGCTCTCGCCCTGATGACTCCAGGTGCGGGCTTTGCCGAGGACCCGAAGCTCGACACCAAGTCGCAGAAGGCTGCGCCGACGGCATTTGCCGACGAGAAGCCGAAGCCGGTGTTGAACTGGGGTGTGGGGAACGGCAAGAGCTACCTCATCCCGGCACTGGATATCGTCGGCTTCGACTTCTTGCTGAATCAATTCAATCGGCACGCCATCGACTCCAAAACCTACGGGTCGAATTTCTCTACGTTCAAGGAGAACCTGACAGGAAGGTGGGTGTATGACACCGACCCGTTCGCCACCAACCAGTTTCTGCACCCGTATCAGGGGTCTATGTACCACGGCTTTGCGCGTTCGGCCGGCCTCGACTACTGGAGCGCACTCGGCTATACGGTTCTCGGCAGCGCGCTCTGGGAGACGGCAGGTGAGATCGACCCGCCCTCCATTAACGATCAATTCACGACCGGCTTCGGCGGAACCTTCCTGGGTGAACCGTTGTTTCGCATGGCGAGCCTTTTGCTTGAAAGCGGCGATGGCCAGCCAGGATTCTGGCGCGAACTGGGCGCGGCCGCGCTGTCGCCCTCCACTGGCTTTAACCGCCTCGCTTTTGGAAACCGCTTCAAGGGCGTGTTCCGGAGTAACAACCCAGCTGTCTATACGCGTGTACAGCTCGGCATGAACTTGAACGCGACTGTGAGCTCGAACGTGAACGTGAATCCGAACGCGGACGCGGCGGCGATTCCACAGGGCTACCAAAAAGGGGAGGCGATCGCGGACTTCACCATCGCCTACGGGCTTCCGGGCAAGCCCGGCTACACCTACACACGCCCTTTCGACTACTTCCACTTCCAAGGCACCGCCGCCAGCAGCAATATCTTCGAGAACATCATCATCCGCGGCTTGCTTTACGGAACCGACTACTCGTTAGGTGACAACCACCGCGGTGTGTGGGGGCTTTACGGTACTTACGACTACATCGCACCGCAGATCTTTCGCGTCTCCACCACGGCGGCTGGACTCGGCACCACCGCTCAATGGTGGCTCTCACGCACGGTGGCACTGCAGGGCACGGCGCTCGCCGGAGTCGGCTACGGCTCGGCCGGCACTATTCACGGCATAGGTGAACGCGACTATCACAACGGAGTCAGCCTGCAGGGCCTGGTGACGTCGCGTCTCATCCTCGCTGACAGCGCTGCTCTTGAGTTGGAGCTGCGAGATTACTACGTAAGCGACATAGCCTCCGGCGAGAGCAGCGGTTCGGAGAATATTGCCCGTGGGGTCGCCGCTCTCACCGTACGCGTGTACGACCTCCACGGCATTACGCTCAAGTACACTGCCTCGCGACGGGATGCGCAGTATCCCGGCCTGGCCGACACTCGCCAAACCGTGGGCGCCGTAAGCCTTGGTTACACCTATCTCGGGCAAACCCGGTTCGGCGCCGTGGACTGGCGGCCCAAAAGCGCTGGTGGCCCTTGAGTCCAGTTCACATCTCACCACGGAGAATATTTATGGCCAGACCCCTTCTTATGGGCGTGATTGTGGTTGCGCTTGGTCTGCACTCTGTCGTTGCCGCCGGGATCAACCCCGACCTCGTGGCGACGGATGTCTTGACGGCCGTGGTTCCGCTAACCGGCCTGGCCGTTGCCTATTTCACAGGCGATGCCGAGGGTAAGAAGGAATGGCTGCGCAACACTGGCGTGAATCTGGTGGTCACGTCGGCCCTCCGGCTCACATTTAACCAAACCAGCCTGGGTCAGCGGCCCAATGGCGGGAGCTATGGCTTTCCATCCGGGCATGAGGCACTCGTGATGTCTGGCGCAGCCTTCCTGGGCGAGCGCTACGGCTGGAAGTGGGGCATCCCAGCTTATCTCGCTGCCGCATATGTTGGTTATGTTCGAGTTCACGAAGACAAACATCACGTGCGCGATGTCATTGCCAGCGGCTTGCTATCGTATGGCGTGGCGTTGCTCACGGTCACACCGGAAAACGCGACCCACCTGGCACCAATCATCGGACCCGATGTCCTCGGCTTGCGCTGGGAGCGTTCCTTCTGATGACCCTTCGCATGCGTACTTGGTAACAGTGATTGATTGGTGCTCAACTCATGCAAGGCGCTTCTGTCAGGCTGTCATGCCACGCATGAGGTTCTCTTGCTTGCGGTCATTGCCCACGCGCGGCATGGTTCCCGTCTATTGACCGGAAATGATCGTGACGTAGTTATGGCGCTTCTTGAATACGGTCTTATCAACAAATGCACCACACCACGACTTGAAGCGGAGATGGCAGTGTTTAGCGCACCAATGAAATCACGAGGTTTGGACAAATTCTCAGAATGGCTGGCCGTAGCGATACTTGCTGCGCTTGCCGGGTGCAGTACGTTACCGACCATCGCTTCTGACCTGACAATACATCCGGCCCGGCCCATTCAACTCGAAGGTGCGCGCGGGCCTCTTTCTCCCCAGCAAAGCAAAGCGATTCTCAACCGGCTGCAGAATGGCGGTAAAGAAACCAGCATCTTTGATCGGCATCTGGCGGTCGAAGATGCTATCGTGGGAAGTCCCTTGGTGGTGGGCAACAAGGTGGCGCTGCTGCAGGACGGGCCGGCGACTTTTCAGGCCATGTTCACGGCGATTAGTAATGCCAAAGACCATATCAACATGGAAACCTACATCATCGAAGACGACGAAGTGGGAAAGCGTTTTGCGGACGCGCTCATCGAGAAACAGGCCCAGGGCGTGCCGGTCAATTTCATTTACGACAGCGTTGGAGCGATTAATGCGCCCAAGGAATTCTTCAAGCGCCTCACCGACAGCGGCATCAAAGTATTGGAGTTCAATCCTGTTAACCCGCTTACCGCCAAGAAAGGCTGGGAGTTGAACCAGCGCGATCACCGCAAGCTGTTGATCGTGGATGGCCAAGCGGCGTTCCTGGGCGGAATCAACATCAGTAGCGTTTATTCAAGCGGGTCCTTCAGTCCGCGCTCCAAGCGGCGTCCCGATGGAAGTCCACCGTGGCGCGATACGCATGTGCAGTTGGAGGGGCCCGTCGTCGGCGAATTCCAGAAACTGTTTCTCGCAACGTGGGAGAAGCAAAAGGGCGCACCGCTTGCGCCGAGCAAATTTTTCCCGCAACTTAGCAACAAGGGCAAAGAGGTGGTGCGCGCCATCGGCAGTTCGCCGGATGACCCTTATAGCCTGATCTATGCCACGCTGATTTCAGCAATCAACAGCGCCGAAACCAGTGTGCGCCTGACTAATGCTTATTTCGTCCCCGATCCGCAATTGCTCACCGCACTCAAAGATGCCGCACAGCGTGGCGTGGACGTGAAAATCATCCTGCCAAGCAACACCGATTTCTGGCTGGTGTTCCATGCCGGACGTTCTTTCTATACCACTCTTCTGCGCGCGGGGGTGAAAATCTACGAGCGGCGTGGCGCGCTGCTCCACTCCAAGACCGCACTCATTGACGGCGTATGGTCTACCATCGGCTCGACCAACCTCGATTGGCGTAGCTTCCTGCACAACGAGGAGGTGAACGCCGTCATCCTGGGCCAAGAATTCGGGGTGCAGATGCAGGCCATGTTCGAGACAGACCTCGCCTCCTCCAACCTCATCACACTTGAACAATGGCAGCAGCGATCCATCGGCCTGCGCCTGAAAGAAATGGCCGCGCGAATATGGGAATACTGGCTCTAGTAATTTTTAAAATTACGCGCAATTCGTTGCCGGAGGAACATAAAAGACATGAGACAAATTTCGAATCCAACTTTGATGTGCTGGGTGAGCAGGCTGCTTATCATCTGTCTTGCGCAGGCGGGTGTGAGTATTGCACATGCCGTCGATACAGATACGCAGTCCGCTGCCTCTCTGCGTACCAAGTATGGCGTGTTGCAAGATCAACTCCGCAATAACCCATTCCAGAAACCACTTTACCTGGACTCCAGTGAAAAACCGGATAGCGTGGCAGGCGATATGTATGCGCTCATTGACTACCCGTTTGCAACGGTAAGCACGGCCCTCAACGTTCCAACCCATTGGTGCGACATCCTCATCCTGCATCTCAACACCAAATACTGCCGCGCGTCGACAACGGGCAAGACAACCATCCTCAACGTAAGCATTGGCAAGAAATACGACCAGCCACTGGACGAAGCTTATCGAGTGGATTTTACCTACCGTGTCGCCACCAAAACCCCGAACTACCTGCGGGTGAAACTGAATGCAGACAAGGGGCCGATCAGCACGCGTAACTACAGCATCATGCTTGAGGCCATCCCGTTAAAGAATGGGCGAACTTTCATCCACCTCGGGTATTCCTATGCCTACGGTTTTGCCGGACGGCTTGCAATGCAGGCCTATCTCAGCACCGTTGGGAGCGGCAAAGTGGGATTCACTGTTTTGGACAAAAAATCCACTGGGCAGCCTGTGCATATCGGCGGAATGCGCGGCGTAGTGGAACGCAATACGATGCGCTACTACCTCGCTATTGAAGCCTTTCTCGGCGCCCTGTCCGCACCGCCTCAGGCACAGTTCGAAAAACGCCTGCTTGACTGGTTTACCGCAGTAGAGCGTTATCCGCGCCAGTTGCACGAAATGGAACAAAGCGAGTACCTCGACATGAAGCGCAAGGAGCATTTGCGACAGAAAACTGAAAACCCGGCGACAACGGCTGGCAGAAACGATTGAAATAGCTACTCCTTAGTGCGGCGCACCTCTAGCATCAGGTTACCAGTGTGCATACTCATGTGATTTTCTGTTACGGCACCTGATCGACGGATAATGGGTATCCCATTTTTCGGCGAATGCGCCACGATTCAAGTGTGCGTCCTCGTCCGTCACAGCGGCAAAAATCTGTTTGGTGTATATATCGAGGGCAGCCCGACTCTTAATCAAGTAAGTCTATGTTCGTTATCGCACAGAGCAACCTGGACTTTCAATGTAGACGCAGCCAGGTAAGTCCTTAATTCTGAGGTTTTCTGCGCAGTTATTTTTTTGAGAGTTACGATGAAAAACCCCCAAGATATGGGCAGGAAAATGGGCGTTCCGCCGGTATCCGCTTCATATACTCCAGACAAATCATCTGAATCGAAGCTTGGTCAGATCAGCCAGAATATTGAGACAATTTTGGCGTTCTATACGCGAGAAGAACAAAAGATCAGTCGTTCGCAACGGGTACTCGAAAACATTAGTGGCATTTTGGGGCAACCGCTTTATCTTGTCTCGATTTTACTGTTTGTCGCACTCTGGATGCTTGCTAACATCTTTGCGCGCCACGCTGGCATGGCGGTAATTGACCCGGCTCCGTTTTTTTGGCTGCAAGGAATGGTTAGTCTGGGGGCACTATTAACGTCGACGGCGGTTGTTATTAAACAAAACCGCTTAGCTAAACTTGAGGAAAAGCGGGCGCATCTTGACCTGCAAGTGAATTTATTGACCGAGCAAAAGGTTACGAAGCTTATCAACTTGATGGAAGAATTGAGGCGTGATTTACCTATGGTTAAAGACCGTCATGATCCTGATGCGGCGGCATTCCAACAGCCCACGAACCCGCACGTAGTGCTCGCTGCACTGGACGAGCAGCGCGAAACAGTAGAGCGATCAAAGCACGCGGAGGAAGCCGAAGAGAAGGTCGATGGGAGCAAATGATTCAAGTCTGAAGGTCAGCTCAGACCCTGATCTCGATGACGCCTGCAACGACTGCGCGATCGAGTGCGGTAACTGTTTCGTGCACATGGTCGGGCAGGACAGAAAAAATGACTATCCTGCGAGTCCGCAGCGATCTGCCGGTTGTGTGTGCCGAGGCGTGCCGTCGTTGCGTCGAGGCTTGCCGCAAGATGGCCAGTTAATCTGTAAATCGCCACCGGAACAAGCGCAATGTGAAATCGCACGGCGGCCATTTTTGAGTTCAGCAAAGCTCAGCAATAACTGTGCGTGCAATAACGCACTGAACGACCTGGGCTTTCAGTGTAGCCTCGAATCACTGGACAATGCCATCAATGCGTTAGGTGAGAAGATCGGTAGCAGCAAGAAGGCGAGTCTGATTCCTTTTGTCTCGGGAACTTCACTCGTATTCTTGGCGCTCTTGGGTGGGTTGGCGGTGTACGTGGGCGGCGCACGCGTGATGGTGGGTGTAATGCGTGTCATGTTCTGGGGTGCGCTGGCCATGGGGTTGACCGCAGGCATTGGGATGATGCTCAGTACTGTGGCGTGAACACGACCAACACTCCGGGATGTCACACAGTATGCTATTAGGGTAAACTGAGTTTAATCTACGTAAACAACATGAGATGTTGACGCGTTCGCATAACCTGGTGCCACCGTGGACCGTCGTGATCATCAAGGATATGTTCAGTCGGCTGCACAGGCGGGCGACTTCGTCCTGCCCGACCCACAGATCGTGTTGACCTAGATGCAGCCTATCTTGAAAACGGCGTGCCGGAGAAGTAATGAGACCCGGCAACTGATTTAATTCAAGTCCGACGGGCTGCTGGACCTGTTCGGAAATCTACTCGTCTGCTCTCGTCTGCTAAGGAATGCATCAGCTCTAAATGAAAACCAGCGATATTCGTTTCCTCCACTATTTGCAACAGCTGAGGGCGCACTTGCGCGACGGCACTATTCCTCTCACACACTCCTTTGATGAGCCCCCGCTGCGCTCGGAGTTGTTCAGCGCCGTTCAGATGGAACAGTATGGCAAGCGTCTCGCGGCCGTGCACAAGTTGACACAGAAACGTCCGCAGGATCAGCTTCTGACGCGCTTGGCGGTGAATGAAGCGGTCTTGATCGGCGTCTGCGGCCAGCTCACAGCGGCGGTAAAAGCGAATCAGCAGATTACGCCGGCCAGCGAATGGCTGCTCGATAATTTCTATCTGATCGAAGAGCAGATCCGTACCGCGAAGCGCCACTTGCCCAAGGGGTACAACCGGGAATTGCCGCGTTTGTTGAGCGGCCCTTCGGCCGGATTGCCGCGTGTGTACGATATTGCGCTGGAGATCATCTCGCACGGCGATGGACGGGTGTACCCGGAAAGTCTTAGCCGTTTCGTCGCGGCCTATCAGACGGTCAGCGTGCTCAAATTGGGCGAGTTATGGGCCATCCCCATCATGCTGCGGCTGGCATTAATCGAAAATCTGCGACGCGTTGCCGTTCGCATCGCCGCAGGCCGGGTGGATTGCGACCTCGCCGCTGCATGGGCGGAGAAGATGACGGCGGTCGCGGAGAAAGACCCGAAAAGTCTGGTGCTGGTAATTGCGGACATGGCGCGCTCGCACCCGCCGATGACGACCCCCTTCGTGTCGGAATTTACACGCCGGTTGCAAGGACAAAGCCTCGCCTTGGCATTGCCTCTGACCTGGATTGAGCAAGTGCTTGCTGAGTCGGGTCTAACCATTGAGCAGTTGGTACGGTCTGGAAACCAACAGCAGGCAGCCGACCAAGTTTCAATTAGCAACAGCATCGGTAGTCTACGCTTTTTGGGGGGAATGGATTGGCGCGAGTTCGTCGAAACGATGAGTATCGTCGAGCAAACGCTACGCGAAGACCCGCACGGCACCTACGGTGAGATGGATTTTGCTACCCGTGATCGCTATCGTCATGCGATTGAGAAGGTTGCGAAAACCAGCCACCTTTCCGAAGTCGAAGTCGCGCGCAGTGCGATCCAACTCGCGCAGATAGCTCAGGCGGCCAAGGCTACGCAGTCGGGTGGCGGCGAACACACGGCGCATGTCGGCTTCTATCTGATCGACCAGGGTTTGCGCGCACTCGAAACCCTGGCGCAGGTGCGGCCTTCCATTGCCGAAACGCTCACGAAAATTGGCTCCCGACGCCCATTGGGCCTGTATCTCGGCGCGATCGCGCTACTGACACTGCTGTTTAGTGTAAGCCTGCTGGCGATGGCGCAGGCCAGCGACATACCGTATTGGACGCTCGTGTTGATGGGTGTCCTCGCACTGCTGTCCACCAGTCAGTTGGCACTGGCGCTGGTGAATTGGCTGGCGACCTTATTGGCGCGCCCGCATCTGCTGCCGCGCATGGATTTCTCCACTGGCATTCCGGTGCAATCACGTACGCTGGTGGTGGTGCCGACGATGCTCACCGACTCGCAGAATGTCGACGATCTGATCGAGGCGCTGGAAGTGCGCTTCCTGGCGAATCGGGACAACAATCTGTATTTTGGCCTGTTGACAGATTTTCGAGACGCGCATGAAGAAACGCTTTTTGAGGACGAGCCGCTGCTGCAGCTGGCGGCAGCGCGCATTGAGGCGCTGAACGTAAAATATAGCGCTGCGGATAATGACATTTTTTTTCTTTTTCATCGCCCGCGTCGTTGGAATCCGCAAGCACGGATCTGGATGGGCTACGAACGTAAGCGTGGCAAGCTTTCGGACTTGAATGCGTTGCTGCGCAACGATGCCGACGAACGCTTCTCACGCATTGCCGGTGATATATCTTGCCTCGCGAACGTAAAGTACGTCATCACCCTGGACACAGATACGCAGCTTCCGCGTGATGTCGCACGGCAGATGGTGGGCACCATGGAGCATCCGCTGAACCGTGCGCGCTACGACGCACAGCGGCAGCGGGTCTGCGCAGGCTACGGCATTCTTCAGCCGCGCGTCAGCGTGAGCCTGGAAGGAGCCAACCGCTCGCGCTATGCGCGATTGCATGGCCTCGACTCCGGCATCGACCCCTATACCCGCGCCGTCTCCGACGTCTATCAAGACGTGTTCAGCGAAGGTTCGTTCATCGGCAAGGGAATCTATGAGGTGGACACGTTCGAGAAAGCATTGAATGGGCGCTTTCCCGAAAACCGGATTCTCAGTCACGACTTATTGGAAGGGTGCTACGCGCGCGCCGGCCTATTGAGCGATGTGCATTTGTATGAGAATTATCCCGCGCACTACAGCGCGGATGTGAGCCGACGACATCGCTGGATACGCGGAGACTGGCAGTTGCTGGGGTGGTTGTTGTCGCGCGTTCCCGTATCTGGCGCGCGTCGGCAAAGGAACCCGTTGTCATGGTTGTCGCAATGGAAACTCATCGACAACCTGCGGCGTAGTCTCGTGCCGATGGCATTGACGTTGCTGTTGTTGCTGGGTTGGACCCTGCTTGCATCGCCTTGGCTTTGGACTTTGGCGGTGATCGGCATCATCCTGGTTCCGCCTTTGCTCGCATCTGTTGTGGAAATATTTAACAAGCCGCGCGAGGTGCTGTTCAGGCAACATCTTGCCGCTGCATTCGATACCACCCTGCAACGCTTGACACAAGCGGTCTTTACCTTGGCGTGCCTACCCTATGAGGCCTACTTCAGCTTGGATGCGATCGTACGCACGATAGTGCGCATGTTGTTCACGCACGGACGACTGCTTGAATGGAATCCTTCGGGCGAAGCGGCGCGTAACTGCCGCACGGACTTCGCCGCCGCGTTGCGCGCGATGTGGATCGCGCCGCTGATCGCCATTACGGCAACGCTCTATCTCCTGCTGTTTAAGCCCGCAGTGCTCGCCATCGCGGCGCCTATCCTGCTGCTGTGGCTGGGTTCACCCGCGCTTGTTTGGTGGCTCAGTCAACCGCTCGTGCGCCGTGAAGCGCGGCTGACGCTGGAGCAGATCGTCTTCCTGCGCAAGATTTCGCGCAAGACCTGGGCCTTCTTCGAGACCTTTGTCGGTCCGGAAGATCATTGGCTGCCACCGGATAACTACCAGGAATATCGCGGCGCCTCGGTTGCGCATCGTACCTCGCCGACCAATATGGGCATGGCGCTACTTGCCAATTTAACCGCATACGACTTCGGCTATATCCCAGCCGGGCAACTCATCGAGCGCACGGCGAACTCACTGCGCACGATGGATGGCTTGCCACGCCACCGTGGCCACTTCTACAACTGGTACGACACTTTATCGCTAAAACCATTGCACCCGATGTATGTTTCGACAGTAGACAGCGGAAACCTCGCGGGCCATCTGCTGACCTTGCGGCCTGGCCTACTTGCGCTTGCCGACGCCCCGATCCTGGGAGTGCGGGTGTTTGACGGACTGCACGACACGCTGGCAATTCTGGTGGAGGCTGCGGCAAGCACCCCGTCGGCTCCACTCGCTCAATTGCGGGCGGATTTCGAGGCGGCCTGCGCCAGTCGGCCAAGCACGCTCGCGCAAGCATGGCTGTGCCTTGACCGGCTGGCGAGACGCGCGGCGGAGTTTGCCGATAGCCTCGATGCTGTCCCAACGGCGTCTCAAAAAAGAGGCGAGCGGATGTTGGTCGCAGGAGGAGAAAACGCAGTTGCGGCAGAAACCAAACTTCAGTTTAGTCGTAGCCAAAATGGAGTCTACAAAGAAGTCGATGAGGATTCCACGCACCACCCGACCTTGGATCACGCCAGCGCAGTGCGCTCTGAGACGGCATCCGAGAGCGATGCGCATTGGTGGGCGCGGACGCTGGCCCGGCAATGTCGCGCCGCCCTTGATGAGTTGACGTTTCTCGCGCCGTGGCTCGTGCTGCCGGCTGCGCCGAGCGGGCTTGGCGACTTCCCCACTATCGGTGCAATCCCCACGCTGTGCGAATTGGCAAGACTCGAAGAGGGAGTGCTGGCGGTCATCGAGCAGCGGTTCCTTGCGGGTGCTGCGACGCCCGCAGAATGCGAGTGGCTGCATGAGTTTCGACGTTGCATCATAGACGCCGGCCACCGCGCCACGGAGCGGATGGCGGAGATTGAACGGCTGGCCCTGCAAGCCAGTGAGTTCGCGTGCATGGAGTATGGCTTCTTATACGACAAGGCGTCACGTCTCTTGGCGATTGGCTACAACGTGGATGAGCTGCGGCGCGACTCGAGTTATTACGATCTGCTGGCTTCGGAAGCAAGATTGATCAATTTCGTCGCGATTGCGCAGGGACAAGTGCCGCAGGAGAGCTGGTTTGCCCTGGGGCGGCTGCTCACGAGTACCGGCGGCGAACCGATTCTTTTGTCGTGGAGCGGTTCGATGTTCGAATACCTGATGCCGCTGCTGGTGATGCCCACCTACGATCACACGCTGCTCGATCAAACCTATAAGGCGGCGGTGGAGCGGCAGATTGAGTATGGGCGGCAGCGCGGTGTACCGTGGGGCATGTCGGAATCCGGTTACAACCTGGTCGATGCCCATCTCAACTACCAATACCGCGCCTTTGGCGTGCCTGGCCTGGGGCTCAAACGCGGACTCGCAGATGACTTGGTAATTGCGCCGTATGCATCGGTGCTGGCGTTGATGGTGGCGCCCGAGGCGGCGTGCCTGAATATGCAGAGACTCGCCACGGCAGGGCTGGAAGGAAAATTCGGCTTGTATGAAGCTATCGATTACACGCCATCTCGTCAACGGCGCGGGGAATTGAGTGTGGTGGTGCGTTCCTACATGGCGCATCACCAGGGGATGAGCCTGCTCTCCCTGGCCTATCTTCTACTGGATCGTCCGATGCAGAAACGCTTCGAGTCGGACCCGCTGTTCCAGGCAACCATACTCCTGCTACAAGAGCGGATTCCCAAGGCCACAGCGCTCTTTCCGCACGCGGCCCAGCTCTCCGACATTCGGCCGACATCCGGTGCTCAGGAAGCATCGATTCGCGTTTTCAATAGCCCCGACACGCCGATTCCGGAAGTACAATTGTTGTCTAACGGCCGCTACCACGTAATGGTCACCAACGCCGGCGGCGGCTATAGCCGCTGGAAAGATCTTGCTGTCACGCGCTGGCGCGAAGACACGACGTGTGATCACTGGGGCACGTTCTGTTATCTGCGCGACGAAAGCAGCGGGGAAGTCTGGTCTACTGCGTATCAGCCGACACTGAAACAGCCTCAGCACTATGAGGCGATTTTTTCAGAGGGGCGCGCCGAATTTCGCCGCCGGGATTGGGTTGGCGATGGCGACTTCGAGACGTATACCGAGATTGTGGTGTCGCCGGAAGACGATATCGAGCTGCGCCGTGTCCATCTCACCAACCGCGCGCAAACACGCCGCACCATCACAGTGACGAGCTACGCGGAAGTGGTGCTTGCTGTACCTGCTACGGACGCGCTGCATCCGGCTTTCAGCAATCTCTTTGTACAGACTGAGATCATCGATCAACGCCAGGCGATACTCTGCACGCGCCGGCCACGCTCGCGTAGCGAGCAAGTGCCGTGGATGTTGCACCTGATGGCAGTGCATGGGGCAGACATCGATGAAATTTCCTATGAAACGGATCGCTTGCAATTCATCGGTCGCGGCCGCACCGCCGCCGACCCGCAAGCGCTGAGCGGCGTGGCAGCGTCCCCAGGAGCGTCCTCCGGAAGACTCTCCGGCAGCCAGGGCTCGGTGCTGGATCCGATTGTCGCTATCCGCTATGCCATCACGCTCGATCCGCAACAAACGGCCACCATCGATATGGTGACCGGCATGGCAGAAAGCCGCGATGCGGTGTTAGGCTTGGTCGAAAAATATCATGATAGACGGCTTGCGGATCGTGTTTTCGAACTGGCATGGACGCATGCCCAAGTGGTGTTGCGCCAGCTCAATGCCAGCGAGGCCGATGCGCAACTCTACGGACGCTTGGCCAATTCCGTGGTCTATGCCAACGCCTCGCTACGCGCCGATGCCGGCACTCTGATGCAGAATCGCCGTGGGCAATCCGGCTTATGGGGCTACGCCATTTCCGGCGACCTGCCTATCGTGCTGTTGCAGATTGGTGATGCGGCCAATATCGAATTGGTGCGTCAACTGGTGCAGGCGCACGCCTACTGGCGTTTAAAAGGGCTGGCGGTGGACTTGGTGATCTGGAACGAAGACCGTGTCGGTTACCGGCAACTGCTCCAGGATCAAATTATCGGCTTGATTGCAGGGGGGATCGAAGCGCATGTGATCGATCGACCGGGCGGCATTTTCGTGCGCCCCGCAGAACAGATATCGACCGAAGACCGCATTCTGTTCGAATCGGTCGCGCGCATCATTCTCAGCGACAGCCGGGGAACGCTGGTGGAGCAGATCAACCGCCGACACCTCCGGGAGGTGCGGGTGCCGCGCTTGCAGCCGACCCGCAGCCACCGCGCTGAAGTCCAGGTCAGTCCCGAGCCGAGGCGCGATCTCATCCTGCACAACGGGCTGGGTGGATTCACGCCGGACGGGCACGAGTACGTCATTACTACCACGGCCGCGCAAGTGACACCCGCGCCGTGGGTGAATGTGTTAGCGAACGCGCATTTTGGCACCGTCATTTCCGAGAACGGCCTGGCCTATACCTGGAGCGAGAACGCGCATGAGTTCCGTCTCACGCCCTGGCACAACGATCCGGTGTCGGATGCGAGCGGCGAAGCGTTTTATCTGCGCGATGAAGAGAGCGGCCATTTTTGGTCACCCACACCGCTGCCCAGCCGCGGGGCGAATGCGTATGTCAGCCGGCACGGATTCGGCTACAGCGTGTTCGAACATAACGAAGGGGGCATCGTCTCAGAGTTGTGGGTGTACGTGGCCCTGGATGCGGCGGTCAAGTTCTCGGTGTTGAAAGTGCGCAACGCCTCAGGCCGGCAGCGGCGGCTCTCCGCGACCGGCTACGTGGAATGGGTGCTGGGCGATTTGCGGTCGAAATCGACCATGCACGTGACGACTGAAGAGGATTCCGATAGCGGCGCGCTGTTTGCGCGCAACCCTTACAACACGGAATTCGCCGACCGCATTGCGTTCTTCGATGTGGATGACACAATCCGCACCATAAGCTGCGACCGCGCTGAATTCATTGGCCGTAACGGCTCGCTCAAAAATCCGGCGGCGATGGGACGCACGCGGCTTTCCGGTAAGGTGGGGGCGGCATTGGATCCTTGCGCTGCGATCCAAGTGAGCTTCGATTTGGCCGATGGGCAAGAACGCGAGATCGTCTTCCGGTTGGGTCAAGCCGGAAGACGCGGCGCCGATGACGCGCGCAATCTGGTGCGCCGTTTCCGCGGATCGGCTACCGCCCACGCTGTGCTCGAATCGGTGTGGCAGTACTGGAACCACACCCTCGGTGCGGTGCAAGTGGAAACACCCGACGCGTCGCTCAACGTACTGACCAACGGCTGGCTGGTGTACCAAACGCTCGCTTGCCGTCTATGGGCGCGCAGCGGCTATTATCAATCGGGCGGCGCCTTTGGTTTCCGCGATCAGTTGCAGGATGTGATGGCACTGATTCACGCCGAGCCGCAACGCGTGCGCGAGCAGTTGCTGTTGTGCGCGGCGCACCAGTTTGTGGAAGGCGATGTGCAGCATTGGTGGCATCCGCCGTCGAGCCGCGGCGTGCGCACCCATTGTTCCGACGATTATCTCTGGCTACCGCTGGCGGTGTGCCGCTATGTGCTTTGCACCGGCGATACCGGGGTGCTGGATGAATCCATTCCCTTCCTCGAAGGCCGTCCCGTCAACGCTGGGGAGGACTCGTATTACGATCTGCCAGGACACTCCGCCGAGTCGACCAGCGTGTACCAGCATTGTGTGCGCGCCATCCAGCACGGCTTGCGGTTTGGCGAACATGGCCTGCCGCTGATCGGTTCGGGGGACTGGAACGATGGCATGAACTTGGTGGGCTTGCATGGCAAGGGCGAAAGTGTCTGGCTCGGTTTTTTCCTATACGAAGTGCTGACGCGATTCGCTGAATTAGCGCAGCGCTTCGGCGACGTGTCCTTCGCCGAGCAGTGCCGCACCGAAGCCGCGCAACTACGCCAGCGTATCGAGGCCAACGCGTGGGATGGTGGGTGGTACCGCCGCGCTTACTTCGACGACGGCACTCCGCTGGGCTCGGCGGCCAACACCGAATGCCAGATCGATTCGATCTCGCAAAGCTGGTCGGTACTCTCCGGCGCGGGCGATGCATCGCGTTCGCGGAAGGGCATGGAGGCCGTTTATGCGCGTCTGGTACGACGCGATGATGCGCTCATTCAACTGTTGGATCCGCCATTCGACACCTCGGATATGGATCCGGGCTACATCAAAGGTTACGTTCCCGGCGTGCGCGAAAATGGTGGGCAATACACCCATGCCGCCATCTGGACTGCGATGGCATTTGCCGCCTTGGGCGACAGCCGGCGCGCGTGGGAACTCTTGATCATGATCAATCCCGTCAATCATGCAAAATCGGCGGCGGACGTGGCGATTTACAAAGTCGAACCCTACGTGGTCGCCGCCGACGTCTATGCGGTAGCACCGCATGCCGGTCGCGGCGGATGGAGTTGGTACACGGGATCGGCGGGCTGGATGTACCGGCTGATTGTGGAATCCCTGCTCGGCCTAAGACTGGAGGTGGACAAACTGCATTTCGCGCCTTGCCTACCCGCGGATTGGAAAGCGTTCAAGCTGCACTACCGGTATCGGGAGACGGTCTACCATATCGTTGTGACGCAAACGGATTTCGCCGATGCTGCGCAGAGCGACGCGATGCGCGTGATGGTGGATGGCGTCGAACGCACCGACAAAATCATTCCACTGATCGACGACCGCCAGGATCATGCGGTCGAAGTGAGAATAATGGCACCACCACCAGTTTACTCATGACAAAAAGATCAACACGACCGATGAATGGAGGCAAGTCATGAATAGAGTAGGAATAGGTGTGCCAAACGCGAATCACATCACCTTTGACGAGAGAAAACCATTTGACGAAGCAGTGGATGCATGGCCTGGTTTTCTTGGCATCGACGGCGATGCAAGACGCGCTCTAAAATCGGACTGGCGAAGTTATGCAATGGATCGACGGCTCACTTGTGTTGCGTTTGCTGCACGTTTTCTTTTGGGCTGTCAAAGCCCCGAGAAAAAAGTCTGAAGGGCATGATGAAAAAAATGGGGGACTTATAGGGACTTATAGATATGGATAATACCCATAGCCGCACGACACCGGCTGATGCTTTAGTAATCTTCGGCGCGACCGGCAACCTTGCTCACAAGATGATTTTTCCGGCGCTCTACGCGATGGCTAAACGCGGTGTTCTCAGCGTGCCGGTGATCGGCGTCGCCGCATCGAAGTGGAATCTGGCACAATTTCGCAAACAGGCGAATGACAGCATTAAGCAAGCTGGCAAGATAGACGACCGGGACGCCCTCGACCACCTTCTTTCCCTGCTCCAGTACGTGGACGGTGATTACAACGATCTGAGTACGTTCAAAACGCTCAAGCAGGCGCTGGGCGATGCCAAGCGCCCGGCGCACTACCTCGCCATCCCACCCGCGCTGTTTGCTATGGTAATAAAAGGACTTGGGGCTTCCGGCTTGGCCGATCAGGCGCGCGTCATTGTCGAAAAACCGTTCGGACGCGACCTGGCCTCCGCGCGGGAGCTCAACCGCATCGCGTTGTCGGTGTTTGCAGAAGATGCGATCTTCCGAATTGACCACTATCTCGGAAAGGAAGCAATCATGAACATCCTCTATTTCCGTTTTGCAAATTCATTCTTGGAGCCGATTTGGAATCGTAATCATGTGGCCAGCGTGCAGATCACGCTGGCCGAGGATTTCGGCGTGAAGGGTCGCGGTGCGTTTTACGAAAGTGCGGGTTGTCTGCGTGACGTTATCCAGAACCATTTATTCCAGATTGTCGCGCTGCTGGCCATGGAGCCACCGGCCTATCAGGGCTATGGCGCCGTGCATAGCGAGAAAGCCAAGGTGTTCCAGGCCATGCGTCCGCTGCAGCCGGACGACGTGTTACGCGGCCAGTACACCGGCTACCGCAAAGAGCCTGGCGTGGCGAAGGATTCAGATGTGGAAACATTCTGCGCCCTGCGGTTGTTCATCGATTCGTGGCGCTGGGAAGGGGTTCCGTGGTATCTGCGATCCGGCAAATGCCTGGCTACAACGGCGGCCGAAGTTGTCGTGGAGCTGAGGCCGCCACCGCAGCGGCTGTTCGACGATTCAGCGCCCGTGGCCGGGCGGGCCAACTATCTGCGCTTCAGGCTTTCCCCCAACGCTGCCGTCGCCCTCGCCGCGCGCGTCAAGCTCGTTGGCAAAGAGTTCATCGGCGACCAGCGCGAGCTCTATCTGCTGGATGAACAGATGGGAGAGGAAACACCCTACGAGCGGCTATTGAGTGACGCCATGGCTGGCAACGGTGCGCTGTTCACCCGTGAAGACGCGGTTGAGGCCGCCTGGGCGGTGGTCGATCCCGTACTTGAAAAGCACCACCGGGTACACGCCTACAAGCCCGGCAGTTGGGGGCCGAAACAAGCGGACGCGCTCATTGCGGCAGACGGAAGCTGGTACAACCCGATACCGGGAAAGGCGGCAAAATGACAACCGCAACGCAACTCGACCAGCTGTGCATCAATACCCTGCGCACGCTTTCCATCGGCGCCGTGCAGCAGGCGCAGTCCGGGCATCCCGGAACGCCCATGGACGCCGCGCCGGTGGCCTACTGTTTGTGGCAGCGTTTTCTGCGCTATGAGCCAACCCGTAGGGTCCCCACTGGCCGAACTTCTTATAGGCCAACGTGTGCAAAACCAGCTTTGTTCGGATTGAAGAATGACTATGGAATCATCACCTCAGCTAGCTAACACAAGCAGAGCTAATCCCGCTGGCGGGAAAGATGCGCATATTTCCGATCAATTATTGGAAAAGGGGCGCGCCGATGCCGCTACCGTTTTGCAGCAGCTTGCATCGCGCTTAGATGGCCTGACGCAGGCTGAAGCCGATACTCGCTTGAAGCAATATGGGCCGAATGCGATTGCTCGGGAGCAGCGGCAATCTGCCTTGCTGCGCCTGTTGAGCAACGTCAAGAATCCATTGGTCCTGCTGCTCGTGGCGCTGGGCGTGCTTTCTTTTCTGACTGGTGACTTGCGGGCGACGGTCGTCATTTTCGTGATGGTGATTCTCGGCATAGTTCTGCGTTTCGTGCAGGAGATGCGCGCCGATAACGCGGCCGAGAAGCTTAAGGCGATGGTCAGCAACACGGCAACGGTGGTGCGAGGCGGCAAGGAGCAGGAAGTCGCGCTGAAGATTATGGTGCCGGGCGATATCATCCGACTGGCAGCCGGTGACATGGTGCCGGCCGACGTGCGCGTGCTGTCCGCCAAGGACTTGTTTCTCAATCAGGCGGCACTTACCGGCGAATCTCTACCGGTGGAAAAAAAGGCCGACGCGGCGCTCGCAGACATTCACAACCCGCTGGAACTGGCAAGCATCTGCTTCCTGGGCACCAACGTGGAAAGCGGATCGGCAACGGCGGTGATCATTTACACCGGCGAGCAGACTTACTTGGGATCGCTAGCCGCCAGTATCGTCGGACAGCGTCAGTTGACCAGCTTCGATAAGGGCATCAACAAGTTTACCTGGCTGATGATCCTGTTCATCGCCGTGATGGTGCCGACCGTCTTTCTGCTCAACGGGCTGAGCAAACACAACTGGATGGAAGCATTTCTGTTTGCGATGGCCGTGGCAGTCGGGCTTACGCCGGAGATGCTGCCGATGATCGTCACGGTCAACCTGTCCAAGGGTGCGCTGGCGATGGCGCGCAAGAAAGTGATTGTAAAGCGCCTGAATGCCATTCAGAACTTCGGTGCGATGGATGTGCTATGCACCGACAAGACCGGCACGATTACCCAGGGCAAGATCGTGCTGGAAAAACACTTGGACGTGAACGGCGAAGACAGCGAGAAGGTGCTGCATTTTGGCTACCTGAACAGCTTTCATCATACCGGCCTGAAGAACCTGCTGGACGAGGCCATCCTCAAGCATGAGGAACTGGAACAACACCTGCAAGTGCAAGAGAAGTACCGCAAGATAGACGAGATTCCGTTCGACTTCGTGCGGCGCCGGATGTCGGTGGTGGTGGAAGATGAAAGCGGACTGAATACGCTGATCTGCAAAGGCGCGGTCGACGAAGTGCTGAGCCTGTGCACGCGGGTGGAACTGAATGGCGAGGTGATCGCGGTGCAGCCCGAACATGACACCAGACGCCGGCAGCTTGCGGACGAACTTAATGGACAGGGCTTCCGTGTCATCGCCTTGGCATATAAGCAAATGCAGGGGGCGCCGGATGAGCCGGTGTACGCGGTCAGGGATGAGTCGGACCTGATCCTGCTGGGTTTTTTGGCCTTCCTCGATCCGCCCAAGGACACCGCCGTCGAGGCCTTGAAGCGGCTGCACAGCCTAAATGTGGACGTCAAAATTCTGACCGGCGATAACGAAATCATCACCGCCTACATCTGCAAGGAAGTAGGCATGCCGGTGGAGCATCTGTTGCTCGGCTCGCAGATCGAGGCGATGAGCGATAACGAACTTGCCGATGCTGTATCAACAAGCAGCGTGTTTGCGCGGCTGGCTCCGGCGCACAAGGAGCGCATCATCCGCGCACTGCAGAGCCGCGATCACGTGGTCGGCTTTATGGGTGACGGCATCAACGACGCCCCAGCACTCAAGGCGGCCGATGTGGGTATTTCAGTGGATAGCGCAGTCGACATCGCCAAGGAGTCCTCCGACATCATCCTGCTGGAAAACAACTTGCTGATACTGGAGCAGGGCGTGCTGGAGGGGCGGCGGGTGTTCGGCAACATCATCAAGTACATCAAGATGGCGGCCAGCTCCAACTTCGGCAACATGTTCAGTGTGGTCGGGGCCAGCGTGTTTTTGCCCTTCCTGCCGATGTTGCCGATCCAGGTGTTGATCAACAATCTGCTGTACGACTTCTCGCAGACCACGATCCCCACCGACGAGGTAGACGCCGACTGGCTGATCAAGCCGCGCAAGTGGGAGATAGGCGAGATCCAGCGTTTTATCCTGTTTATCGGACCGATCAGTTCGATCTTCGATTACCTGACATTCTTCATCATGCTGTATCTTTTCAACAGCTGGCAAAACCCGGCACTGTTCCACACCGGCTGGTTCGTGGAGTCGATCTTCACCCAGACGCTGATCATCCATGTTATTCGCACCAACAAGATTCCGTTCATCGAAAGCCGGGCCAGCTGGCAGCTGATTGCCACTTCGCTGATCATCGTTGCAGTCGGCGCCTGGCTGACGGTTTCGCCGCTGGCCGACACGCTCGGCTTTGTCGTGCTGCCACCGCTGTACTGGCTGCTGCTGGCGATCATGCTGCTGTGCTATATGATCCTGACTCAGCTGGTGAAGACCTGGTTTATCCGCAGGTTTGGCGAATGATTGGGGTGGTGGAGAGCATGCATATATTCGTTACTCGGATTGCAAGTGCGTGCCATGTTGCTGTCGATCCTATGGCATCGATGAGCGCTGTCGGTAACCCTGCACTTGCCGTCATTGCCGAGCAGGTTCAGGAAAAACTGAAAAAGGTGATTGAAAGCCTGTGAGCGTATGATTTAATCGCTGTCTGCAATTCAAGTAGATGCTAATCATTCATTCGAGGAGTAACACATGTTGGTGACTTTTACGACGGATGCCTACGCCGACATAACCATGTTTGGTGATGTCGCGCTTACTATGCTGAAAATGATGGGACACAGTGCCACAGTACCCGGTGCGATTCTGGCGGCTGATGTTCCTGTTGCCCTGAATCGGTTAACAGATGCTGTCGATGCAGAAAAAGCCTTGCCGCAAGTTGAGGACAAGGATACGGATGAACCAATGGTGAGCACGGCGACTCGTGCGCTGCCTCTCATTAATCTTCTTGCTGCCGCAGCGAAGGCAAACTCTAACGTAATGTGGAAATAAATTGTCATTCGGAGTATGCCCCATATTGAAGCCAGGGAACAAGTGATGCGCCGCGTTACGAAGAAATGAAACAGGTCTGTACGAAGTCTCGCCGGCTCTGCTTTGTCGTTTCACGTACGTCAGCGTACGTGAAGCATCTGTGCACGCGAGACGCTGTGCGCAGCACCCAAGCATCAGGTAACGGCGTACTCATCGGCGGCTTGAAAGTAGTGATGGAGAGCGGCTGGTTTGCGGCACGTCCGTCCGGCACCGAAGATATCTATAAGATTTATGTGGAGAGCTTTCGTGGAGCGGATCATCTGCAGCGCATCTTGGAAGAAGCATAGGCCTCGTCTCTGTTGCGATGGCGGCGCCCACGCGGCAGCCGGAGATTGCATCCACGAAAAATTATGAGGGAAATCTCATGAGCGAACAAGCATGAATCCGACACCCGAAGGACCGCATTTTGTCCAAGGACATTGATGGATTCAATTACCTGGCCGAACTTGCTCTGGATATGCGTTCGACGTGGAGTCATGGCGCAGATGATGTGTGGCGGCAGCACTGGACGGCTGGTGGTCGTTGGGAGATGGGCAGGAACATGATAACGATCCCGCCTGGGATGCTATCGAAGTGGAAGTCCTCTATGCCCTGCTAGAACGCGCCTGCAGTGCGTGCGCGGATCTGCGCCGGGCTGGATTTCTTGGAATCGAGATTGAGGAAAAGCGTAAATTGGCGAATGTGGGCGTGATTTCCGCGCAGACCAGCCGAGTCGCTGTTCGCGCCATGCATACGGATGAGGAAGTGATGATCGCAAAATCGGTCTGCCGCGTTTTGGGTTTCCCAATTGAAAAGAAAGGAATAGGGTCATGAAGACGAAAAAGATTAAGCTCACGAACAATCCGTTGTCGCCTGATGTTCTGCGTAGGATCAACGCCTATTGGCGCGCAGCCAACTATCTGTCGGTTGGCCAGATTTATTTGTACGATAATCCTCTGCTCAAAAAACCGTTGACGCTGGATCATGTGAAGCCTCGGCTGCTGGGGCACTGGGGTACCACGCCGGGCTTGAACTTCATTTACGTTCACCTCAATCGCATCATTCAGCAATATGACCTGAGCATCATCAATGTCACAGGCCCCGGGCATGGTGGACCGGGTCTGGTGGCCAACACCTATCTGGAGGGTACTTACAGCGAGCTGTATCCGAACATTTCCCAGGACGAACAGGGCATGAAAAAGCTGTTCACCCAGTTTTCTTTTCCCGGCGGCATCCCCAGTCACGTCGCTCCGGAAACCCCGGGCTCGATTAACGAAGGCGGCGAACTCGGATATTCCCTTGCTCACGCCTATGGCGCCGCGTTCGACAATCCCGACTTGCTGGTGGCCTGCGTGGTGGGCGATGGCGAGGCGGAAACCGGCGCGCTGGCCACCAGCTGGCATTCGAACAAATTCCTCAATCCGGTTCATGATGGCGCTGTGCTGCCCATTCTGCATTTGAACGGCTACAAGATTGCCGGCCCCACCGTGCTGGCGCGCATTAGCCACGAAGAACTTGACCAGCTTTTTCGCGGTTACGGTTACACCCCGTATTTCGTCGAGGGCGACGACCCCGAGCAGATGCACCAGCTCATGGCCGCCACGCTCGATACAGTGGTCGCCGAGATCAAGCGTATCCAGCACGACGCCCGCGCCAACGGATTCAGCGAGCGGCCGCGCTGGCCGATGATCATTCTGCGCTCACCGAAGGGCTGGACCGGTCCTGAATCAGTCGATGGAAAACCGATTGAAGGGACATTCCGCGCGCATCAGGTACCTGTTACCGATTTCGAAACGAAGCCGAAGCACCTGAAGATTCTCGAACAATGGATGAAGAATTACCGCCCCGAAGAACTATTCGACGAACATGGCAGGCTCATGCCGGAACTGGCCGAACTGGCGCCGAAAGGCGAGCGGCGCATGGGGGCCAACCCGCATGCTAATGGCGGAATGCTGCTGCGCGATCTGAGCATGCCGGACTTCCGCGACTATGCGGTCGAGGTGCCGAAACCCGGCGCCGTGGTAGACGAAGCGACGCGCGTGCAGGGCCAGTTCATGCGCGACGTGTTGCAGCTCAATGCCGAGGCACGCAATTTCCGTATCTTCAGCCCGGACGAAACCGCGTCGAACCGTTGGGGCGCCGTGTTCGAAGTAACGAACCGTTGCTCGACTGCAGACATCATTTCCATCGACGAGCACGTCGCGCCCGATGGCCGGGTGATGGAGATGTTGAGCGAGCACCAGTGCGAGGGTTGGCTCGAAGGTTACCTGCTGACGGGCCGGCACGGTTTCTTCTCATGCTACGAAGCGTTTATCCATATTGTGGATTCGATGTTCAACCAGCACGCCAAGTGGCTCAAGGTATCGAGAGACATTCCATGGCGACGCCCCATCGCCTCGTTGAACTACCTGCTGTCGTCGCACGTGTGGCGGCAGGACCACAACGGATTCAGCCATCAGGATCCGGGTTTCATCGACCACGTGGTGAACAAGAAGGCGGACGTTATCCGCATCTATTTACCGCCCGACGCCAATACACTGCTGTCGATCACCGATCACTGCTTGCGCAGCCGCAATTACGTCAATGTCATCGTTGCAGGTAAACAGCCGGAACTGCAATGGCTGGATATGGAAGCAGCTATCAAGCACTGTACGGCCGGGCTCGGCATCTGGGAATGGGCCAGCAACGACGCAGGCGGTGACCCCGATGTGGTGATGGCCTGTTGCGGTGACGTGCCTACGCTGGAAACGCTAGCGGCGGTCAAGATTCTGCGGCAGTACTTTCCTGAACTGAAGATTCGCGTCATAAACGTGGTGGATTTGATGACGCTGCAGCCGCAGAGCGAACATCCTCATGGCCTTTCTGACAAGGATTTCGATGGCCTGTTCACCCAGGACAAGCCCATAGTTTTTGCCTTCCACGGCTATCCCTGGCTGATTCATCGTCTGACCTACCGCCGCACTAATCATCAGCAGATGCACGTACGCGGGTACAAGGAAAACGGCACCACCACCACCCCCTTCGACATGGTGGTGTTGAACGATCTCGACCGCTTCCACCTGGTCATCGACGTCATCGACAGGGTGCCTAGTCTGGGTTCACGCGCCGCCTATGCTAAACAATTTATGCGCGACAAACTGCTCGATCACAAGGACTACATTGAAAAAAACGGCGAAGACATGCCGGAGATTCGCAATTGGAAATGGGGTACCAAGGAAACGGGGAAGAAAGTCTCCCCGCGCAAATGAGCGGCGCTGTTGAGACGGTGAAAAATTATTCAATGAGTAATAACTGACGGAGGTTCCATGTCGATATCCATACAAGAACTGGAAAAAACGGTTGCCGACCTAACGGCGCCAGGCAGGGGAATTCTCGCGGCCGACGAGAGTACCGGCACCATCGAGAAACGCTTCAAGGCAGTGAAAGTGGCGTGCACGGAGGAGGCCCGGCGCGATTACCGCGAGTTGTTATTTTCTACGCCAGGCCTCGGTGATTTTATCAGCGGTGTCATTCTGTTCGAGGAGACACTTAAACAGAAAACCGCGGCAGGCGTGCCGGTGCCGCAGTTGCTGACAACACAAGGCATAGTGCCCGGTATCAAAGTGGATAAGGGCACTGTGCTGTTGCCTAACTTTCCCGGAGAGACAGTGACGCAGGGCTTGGACGGTCTGGCGCAGCGGCTAAGCGAATATAAACAGCTGGTTGCGCGCTTCGCCAAGTGGCGCGCGGTAATGGCTATCGGTGAGGGCATCCCAACACCGTCAGCTATTGTAGCCAATGCGCATGCCTTGGCGCGTTACGCAGCCATTTGCCAGGAGCAGGGCGTGGTGCCGATCGTCGAGCCTGAGGTATTGATGGACGGCGACCACACGTTCGAGACCTGTGCACGCGTCACTGAAGAGGTGCTGCATGCAGTGTTTCACGCGCTGCACCAGCATGGCGTCGCGCTGGAGTGCATGCTCTTGAAACCCAGCATGGTCGTCCCTGGCAGCGCATGCCCCAAGCAAGTCACACCCCAGCAGGTGGCGCAAGCAACGCTTATCTGTCTGCGGCGCACGGTGCCGGCAGCGGTGCCCGGAATCAATTTCCTCTCCGGCGGGCAGAGTGAGGCGGCGGCCACGGCCAACCTCAACGCCATAAATACCGGCGCAGAAAGGCAACCATGGGTCTTGAGCTTCTCCTACGGGCGCGCCCTCCAGGCACCCGTGCTTAAGGCATGGCGCGGCGAGACGGTGAACAAGATGATCGCACAGCAAGCGCTGTACCAGCGGGCGCGTTTGAATGGCGCGGCCAGTCAAGGTAAATACACCGCCGCGATGGAGAGCGAATGAGTTGCGGAATGGGCGTTAGCCATGCAGGTGGCGACACTATCAACAAAAACTTCTCTACGCATCCAACTGCCATGCCGTGCTGCTGATTTTTCAGGCGATGGACGCCGCCGGAAAAGACGGCGCCATCAAGCACATGATGTCCGGCGTCAACCCGCAAGGCTGTCAGGTTTTCAGTTTCAAACATCCAAGCGCCGCGGAACTGGAGCACGATTTTCTATGGCGCACCACCCAGTGTCTGCCGGAGCGCGGCCGGATCGGCATCTTCAATCGCTCCTATTACGAGGAGGTGTTGATCGTTCGCGTGCATCCGGAGATTCTGCGCAGCGAAGGCTTGCCAGGTGACCTGCTCGACGAGAAGTCTGTCTGGAAGGAACGCTATCGTTCCATCGTCGACATGGAGAACCATCTCACCCGTAACGGCACGCGGATCATCAAGTTCTTTCTTCACCTGTCCAGGGAGGAACAGCGCAAGCGCTTCCTCGATCGCATCGACGAACCGGACAAGAACTGGAAATTCAGCCTTGCCGATATTACGCAGCGGGACAGCGTTGGCGATGGAAGTGGTGTTGACAGCCGGGTTGGTGCACACGATCCTGGGCACGGCCGCGGGGGCGCGCAACATCGGCGCTAACGGCGCCATCGCTGTGGGTGGATACGTTGCTCTGGCGGGTCTTTGGGCGGCACCTATCAGCGGCGCCTCGATGAACCCGGTGCGATCATTGGCGCTGGACCTGGTGCGTGGCGACCTTGGCACGGCGTGGATCTATGTGGTGGGGCCGGTACTGGGCGCGCTGATAGGTGTCGCTTTCGAGTGGATACTAAAGGGCAAGCCCACCACTGCTGGTTCGCTTGCGGCGCAAGGTTCACTCGGCGTCGAAAATTCGACGCAGACACGCGGGGAAGGAGCGGATAAATAAGTGGAGAAAATCGAGCAGATGGAATTGGATGGTGTTGAAAAGGAATGGCTCCATTGAAACTAGATAATACGCTGTGGCGCTGGCGCATTCGGAGGATTCTGAGACGCAATCCTATACCTCACCACATCTGGCACAATGTGACGCGACACGCATTGGTGTTGAGGGAGCTTGATGCGGTGAAAATGGCGCATCTGCGCGAGTTGGCGACGTGGTTTATTGATCGGAAATCGATTATCGGCGTCCAGGGCCTGGAGGTGACGCCACCGATGCGGGTAGCGGTGGCTGCCCAGGCTTGTTTGTTGATTCTGAACCTCGGAGTCGAGTACTTCGATGGTTGGATCGAGGTCATACTCTATCCCGGTGCGTTCCGTGGCAACCACGAAAAAATGGACTCATTTGGCCTGGTTCACAATGAAGAAAGCGCTTTGAGTGGTGAGTCATGGTTGCGCGGCCCGGTGATTTTATCCTGGGATGACGTTGAACGAGATGTCTATCATGGCCGCGCCGGCTACAACGTGGTGCTGCACGAGTTCGCCCATAAGCTGGATGGTCTCAATGGGGGAACCAACGGGATGCCGCCACTGCATGGTGATATGCATCGCGAACAATGGACCGAGGCCATGAGCGCGGCCTACGATGCACTGTGCTTGCAAGTGGCAGCAGGAGAATCAGCCTTTATCAATCCTTATGCCGCCACCAGCCCGGCAGAGTTTTTCGCGGTGTTGAGCGAGTATTTTTTTACCGCACCGGACATTTTAAAAAAGGAGTGCCCCAGTGTCTATCGGCAACTGGCGTTGTTTTATCGGCAGGAGTCATTGCATTGATTCCTAATTACCCGTAAAACAGCTTGCCCCTGCTTCTGATGCTAGATTCATCCAATTGATATTCTTGCGGGAGCGCCCATGTATAAACTCAACGCCGATAGTCCCGCGAAACCACCAACCAAACCGATTGTGAGTGGCGAGCCCGGCCTTGCACCCGCGCCGCCCACCGAAACCACTTTGCCCGACGAGTCCGCGCAGTCAAGGATGTCCCGCCGAGCGGCCTCACGAGCAATGAAGCCCGCCGTCGGCTGGAGAAATCCTGCCAGAACATTGTGGTGCTTCCGGAACGGCCTGCTTGCGCCTTAGCTGAGGACGACTTAGGAGCAACGATGAACCCAAGTAATCCATTAGCCCGTCATTCCCGCGCAGGCGGGAATCCAGCAAGGGCAAACATCCCGCGAAGCGGACAAAACCGCGATGTTGTCCAGCTTCACGGGAGATTTTTTAAATGGGGTATCCACGTAAATGCGGTAAATATTATCGCGCATACAACTTATTGATAAAAGAATAAAAATTTCATTATTTTCTTGTTGTGCGGCAAGTGACATGTGGTCGTCTCGTATTGCAACTAATTGTAATTTCACGAAATTATATTTTACCAATCAAAATCACAGTATTTACGTGTATACCCCACTTTTTTAATCATCTGGATTCCCGTCTGGGCGGGAATGACGCAGTTTTGTGCTAATGGATTTTTTGGGATGAAAACAACCGTCATTCGTCATTTGATATGCGCGACTTGCTCTCCCCGTTGAGTGCCCGGGGTGTCGAGAAGCAACTCGCCAAGGTGCCGTGGGTGAAAAGCTATGTGCGGTAACACGCCTAAGAACCTGTTCACGATCTCGCTGAAGGGCGCATCGCGTCGTTGGATTTCGGCTCGGAATGCGGGGCCGGGAAGCGGCAAACTATGTGTAAACTCCGCTTCCTCGCCAAAATCCGCCTTGCGCTGCATCCCTTGATCGAGATTGTGAACAGGTTCTAAGGGTGCAAGGCGTGTATACTGTTCGTGATGTTTATGCCGCTTAGGCGATCATTCGGAGACCGCTTATGGATAGCCCGCAGAGTCCCAACCAAAACCATCTTCTCGCGGCATTGCCCACGGCTGAATTCGAGCATATCGCCCCCCATCTGGAGCTGGTCACGATGCCGCTGGGCGATGTCCTTTATGAATCCAGCGGCCAGTTGCAGCACGTATATTTTCCGACGACCGCCATCGTGTCACTGCACTACGTGATGGAGACCGGCGCTTCGTCTGAAATCGCGGGGGTGGGCAATGAGGGCGTAGTCGGCATTTCGGTGTTCATGGGGGGGGATACCACACCCAGCAGAGCCATCGTGTCTACCGGCGGTTATGGCTACCGACTGAAGGCGCGGTTGCTGATGGAGGAATTCAATCGCACCGGGGGGCGCCGCGCTGGTGTCATGCAGCATTTGTTGCTGCGCTACACCCAGGCGCTGATTACACAGATATCCCAAACGGCCGTATGCAATCGCCACCATGCGGTGGAGCAGCAACTGTGCCGCTGGCTGTTGCTGACCCTTGATCGTTTGCCCTCGGGCGAGTTGGCCATGACGCAGGAATTAATTGCCGGCATACTCGGCGTGCGGCGTGAAGGCATCACCCAGGCCGCCGGGCATTTGCAGCAAGCGGGGTGCATTCGCTATCGCCGTGGCCACATCACCGTGCTTGATCGGTCGGGCCTGGAGTCGCGCGTGTGTGAATGCTATGCAGTGGTCAAAAAAGAATTCGATCGTTTGCTGTGCGATGTACGTAATCGCCAGGAACTTCCCTCAGCCAGTCACGGTTAATTCCTCGCCCCGCTTCATGCTCCGCATAAAATCCCCGCCTTATGTGTGATAACGCACGGAGAACGGAGGGCTTGACCGCTATGATCGAGCCGTGCCTATCAGGTTGATTGCCAAAGATGGCTTGCAACGCTTACCCACGAACGGGCGGTAATGGTGCCCATAGACGGCAATGCCGTCAGGTTTTTTGCCCACAGAAGGGTCTCGCACCCCACATGCGGGCTGGGAATGCCATAAATGTGGCAGTTTACCCCTCGGCGCCTGCAAGAAAAAGTGCATGTATTTTTGTGCAGGGTGAGCGTGTAACGTATATCGTAGGTGAGGTGCAGCCTGCACCTTTCGGCTCCGCGATCCGCCAGACCCATTCGCGCTTTAATAGAGGTCGGCCATGTCCGAGACAATCCACGATTCCGTCATTCTCCACCCAGCTGTCGGCGCGGCGGAAGGCATCACCGAACTCCGGCGCCAGGAGGCCTTGCTTAAAACCGGGGCTTTGCAGAGCGCGATTTTCAACAGCGCCAATTTCTCGAGTATCGCAACTGACGCGAAGGGCGTCATTCAGATCTTCAACGTCGGCGCGGAACACATGTTGGGCTATGCGGCCGCCGACGTGATGAACAAGATCACCCCGGCCGACATTTCCGATCCTCAGGAAGTTATCGCGCGCGCCAACACGTTGAGCGTCGAGCTCGGAACAAAGATTACGCCGGGCTTCGAGGCATTGGTGTTCAAGGCCGCGCGCGGCATCGAGGACATTTACGAGCTGACCTATATCCGCAAGGACGGCAGCCGCTTCCCGGCGGTAGTGTCGGTCACGGCGCTGCGCGACGATCAAGACGCCATCATCGGCTACCTGCTGATCGGCACCGATAATACCGCGCGCAAGCAGGCCGAAGAGGCGCTGCTCAAGGCGGGGGCCCTGCAGAACGCGATTTTCAACAGCGCCAATTTCTCGAGCATTGCTACCGACGCGAAGGGCGTCATCCAGATCTTCAACGTCGGCGCGGAACGCATGCTGGGCTACACGGCCGCCGACGTGATGAACAAGATCACCCCGGCCGACATTTCCGATCCTCAGGAAGTTATCGCGCGCGCCAACACGTTGAGCGTCGAGCTCGGAACAAAGATTGCGCCGGGCTTCGATGCATTGGTGTTCAAGGCCTCACGCGGCATCGAGGATATTTACGAGCTGACCTACATCCGCAAGGATGGCAGCCGCTTCCCGGCGGTCGTGTCGGTCACGGCGCTGCGCGACGATCAAAACGCAATTATCGGCTATCTGCTGATCGGCACCGACAACACCGCGCGCAAGCAGGTCGAAGCAGAGCAGAAGCTGCTCGATCAGCGGCTGCGCGACCAGCAGTTCTACACGCGCTCGCTCATTGAATCCAACATCGACGCGCTGATGACTACCGATCCGTCCGGCATCATTACAGACGTCAACAAGCAGATGGAGGCGCTTACCGGTTGCACACGTGACGAGCTGATCGGCGCGCCGTTCAAGAATTACTTCACCGATCCGGAGCGAGCCGAGGCAGGCATCAAGCGGGTGCTGAGCGAAAAGAAGGTCACCGACTACGAGCTAACCGCGCGCGCCAGGGACGGCAAGGAAACGGTGGTGTCCTACAATGCGACCACATTCTACGATCGCGACAGGAAGCTGCAGGGCGTGTTCGCCGCTGCGCGCGACGTCACCGAACGCAAACGCCTGGATCAGGTACTGCAGGAAAAGAACGCTGAGCTGACCAACGCCAAGGCCGCGGCGGAAAAAGCCAACCTCGCGAAATCTGATTTCCTTTCCAGCATGAGCCACGAGTTGCGCTCCCCGCTCAATGCAATCCTCGGCTTCGCCCAGTTGATGGAGTCGGGTTCGCCGCTGCCAACGCCCACACAAAAGTCAAGCATCGACCAGATTCTCCAGGCGGGATGGTATCTGCTGGAGTTGATTAACGAAATCCTCGATCTCGCGTTGATCGAGTCCGGCAAACTCTCGCTGTCGCTGGAACCCATATCGCTGCCCGAAGTGCTGCTCGATTGCCAAGCCATGATCGAACCGCAGACACAAAAAAGCGGCATACGCATGAGCTTTCCTCAGTTTGATAGCCCTTACTTTGTCAATGCCGATCGGACCCGGGTGAAGCAGGTTTTCATCAATCTGCTTTCCAACGCGATCAAATACAACCGCGCGGGGGGGACGGTCGAAGTGACGTGCAGCGCGAACACAGCGGAGCGCATACGTATTAGTGTGCAGGATACCGGCGAAGGATTGTCCCCGGAAAAACTCGCACAACTGTTCCAGCCGTTCAATCGTCTCGGACAAGAGGCCAGCGCCGAGGAAGGCACCGGCATCGGCCTGGTGGTGAGCAAGCGGCTGGTCGAATTGATGGGGGGCAAAATTGGCGCGGAAAGTACCGTCGGAGTGGGCAGTGTGTTCTGGATCGAGCTGAACTCGGCGGCCGCGCTACAACTTGCTGCCGGTGCAGGCGAACCGCTTGCGCCGATTCAGGCGCGTGTTCAGCATGGCGCAGCGCTGCGCACCCTGCTGTATGTGGAAGACAACCGGGCGAACATGCAGCTGGTCGAGCAACTCATCGCGCGTCGTCCCGACATGCGCTTGTTGAGTGCGGGTGATGGCACGCGCGGCATCGCGCTGGCGCGCACTTACCAGCCGGAGGTGATCCTTATGGACATCAATCTGCCTGGCATCAGCGGTATACAGGCGCTGAAAATCCTGCGTGAAGATCCGGTAACGGCACACATCCCGGTGCTTGCCATCAGTGCCAATGCCATGCCACGCGATATTCAGAAAGGCCTGGAGGCCGGATTCTTCCGCTATCTCACCAAGCCGATCAAAGTCAACGAGTTCATGGAAGCGCTGGATGAGGCGCTTAAATTTTCCGAGATGGAAGGGGTTGCTACCCATGAAGCCGGACAAATACGATGATTAGCGAGATACCAATTCTCAACGCCCTCCAGGGGATAAGCAGCGACTCGCCCGCGTGCGGGCTTGGTCGAATGGTTAGTTGTTCCATCAGAGGTGGGGGAGAGGGTATGGGCCGGGCGGCAGGAACCCCCATCACCCGCAATGGCGTTGCCGCAACCGTTGTGCGCGGGGTAAATCTTCCTTGAAGGCCGGTTATAAAATTGGTGCCTGGCTTGCTGGAGCGGCCCTGCTGGTTGCGCTGGGGGTGGCGGTATCGCTCTGGACTTTCAAACAGGTCGAAGAAGCAGCTGGGATGCGCAAGCATAGCCGCGTTTTATTGATCCGCGCGAACAATTTTCTGTCTACATTGGTAGATTCAGAGACCGCTATGCGTGGCTATGTACTGACCGGTGACGAGGCCTTTTTGGAACCGTATCTGGCGGTGCGCGATCGCATCAGGGGCAATCTGCAAGAACTGCGTCAACTTACCTTAATTCCTACAGCCAAAAACCACCTGGACGCACTGGTTCCACTGGTCGATGCCAAACTGGCGCATATATCGCAGGCCATCGAGTTACGCCGCAACCATGACGAAACTGCCGCGGTGGCGCTTGTACGCAGTGGTCAGGGCCGGCGCTTGATGGATTCGATTCGTGCCGAGATGGGCCGCCACATCCCGCTAGAGGAAGGCATGCTGGCGCAGCGCGAAGCTGAATTCCAGTCGAGCATGCGCAATCTATTTGCCGCCATTGTTGGCGCCAGCCTGTTTACGCTGCTGTTTGCACTGGCCTTCGCTTATTCGTTCTATCGGGAAACACAACTACGGCTCAAGAATTTAGTTCATCTCGAAACACAGAAATTGCTCGAGATTCAGGAGCAGACGAACAAACAACTGCAACAGGCCAACGTCACCTTGCAGCTTAGCGAAGCACGCTATCGCACGCTCTTCGAATCAATCGACGAAGGCTTTTGCATCATCGAAATGATTTTCGACAAACACGACAAGCCAGTCGATTGGCGTTTTCTGGAAGTGAACCCCTCGTTCGAGAAACAGACCGGATTGCACGATATCGTGGGAAAACGGATGCGCGAACTGGCCCCGGATCATGAAGCGCATTGGTTTGAAACGTATGGCAAAGTCGTGCTGACGGGCGAACCGATTCGCTTTGTAAACGAAGCGAAAGCCCTGGATGACAGTTGGTTCGACCTCTACGCCTTCCGGGTTGGCGGGCGGGACAGCCGCAAAGTTGCCGTCCTTTTCACCAACATCACCGAACGCAAACGCCTGGATCAGGCGCTACAGGATCAGAACGCCGAGCTGGAGCGCGCCAGGCGATTGGCTGAAAAAGCCAACCTTGCCAAATCGGCTTTCCTGTCCAGCATGAGCCATGAACTGCGCACCCCGCTCAATGCCATCCTCGGCTTCGCCCAGTTGCTGGAGGCCGGTTCGCCGCCGCCCACGGCCGCCCAGCTTGTCAGGCTGCACCAGATTACCAAGGCGGGATGGTATCTGCTGGAGCTGATTAACGAAATTCTCGATCTCGCGGTGATCGAGTCCGGCAAGCTGTCGCTGTCGGGAGAACCGGTGTCGCTGATCGATGTCATGCGCGAATGCCAGGCCATGATCGAACCGCAGGCGCAACAACGCGGCATCCACATCAACTTTCTGCCATTCGATCCGGATTGGTATGCCAGGGCCGATCGAACGCGCGTCAAGCAGGTTCTGATCAACCTGTTGTCCAATGCGGTCAAATACAACCGCGAGCAGGGAACAGTCATGGTGAAATGCACCGCGCGCACTCCGGAACGCATCCGCATCAGCATCAAGGACAGCGGCGCGGGATTGTCTGTAGAAAAAATGGCGCAGCTATTCCAGCCATTCAATCGTCTCGGGCAGGAGGCCGGCGCCGAGGAAGGGACGGGCATCGGCCTGGCGGTCACCAAACGGCTGGTCGAACTGATGGGCGGCACCGTCGGTGTTGAAAGCACCGTCGGCGTGGGCAGCGAATTCTGGATCGAACTGATCCGGGACGTGACGCCGCAACTGGCCGCGAGACAGGCCATGCCTGCAGAACGTGTGCCGCAGACGCAGGGAAACGCGCCGCTGCGCACCCTGCTCTATGTGGAAGACAATCCGGCCAACCTGATGCTGGTCGAGCACATCATCGAGGATCACCCTCAGCTACGCATGCTGAGTGCGCGCGATGGCAATCGTGGCATCGCGCTGGCGCGCACCTATCAGCCGGAGGTGATCCTGATGGACATCAATCTGCCTGGCATCAGCGGTATCCAGGCGCTAAAAATCCTGCGTGAAGATCCGGTAACGGCACACATCCCGGTGCTTGCCATCAGTGCCAATGCCATGCCACGCGATATCGAGAAAGGCCTGGCGGCAGGATTCTTCCGCTATCTCACCAAGCCGATCAAAGTCAACGAGTTCATGGAGGCGCTGGACATGGCACTGGAGCTTGCGCAAACAGGAATGGACGGCGCAGTTGTGCCAGTACCCCTGTGATGATTAGCCCCGCCGATATTCTTAACGCCAGTATCCTGATCGTAGATGATCAGCAAGCCAATGTGCTGCTGCTGGAGCAAATGCTGCGTGAAGCCGGCTATCGGTGCATAACGTCGACGATGGATCCGCATGCCGTCTGCGCGCTGCATCGCGACAACCACTACGACCTGATTCTGCTTGATCTGCTGATGCCCGGCATGGATGGCTTCCAGGTGATGGAACGCCTAAAGGAAATCGAAACCGACGGCTACCTTCCGGTGCTCGTGATCACAGCCCAACCGGACCACATGCTGCGGGCGCTGGCCTCTGGAGCGAAGGACTTTATCAGCAAACCATTTAATCTGATGGAAGCCAATACGCGCATTCACAACATGCTGGAAGTGCGTTTGTTGTACAAGCAACTCGAGCATTACAGCCGTGCGCTGGAATCCATGGCGCTGCATGACGCGCTAACCGGGCTGCCGAATAGACGGCTTTTAATGGATAGACTCTCCCTGGCCATCGCGCATGCGCACAGGAACAAAAGTACGATGGCGGTGATGTATTTGGATTTGGATGGGTTTAAGCAGATCAATGACACATTGGGCCACGATGCGGGCGACACGCTGCTGAGGATGGTTGCCGATCGCCTGGCGGCTGTGGTGCGTCAAGAGGACACAGTGGCGCGCTTGGGTGGCGACGAATTCGTGATCGCGTTCTGGGAAGTAAACCATGCAGACGGTGTGATCAAGCTGGTGTCAAAAGTGATACAGGCCGTGTCACAACCCTATAGCATTGAAGGCCGCTGCGTGCGCATGACCGCCAGCGCCGGTGTCGGCATTTATCCCACGCATGGCGAGGAGGTGGAGACGCTGATGAAAAGCGCGGATCTGGCCTTGTATGAAGCTAAGCTCACAGGCAAGAACGATTATCGCATTGCAGTGTGCACCGACCCGTTAGCGATTGCGCGTAGTTGACATAACGGATCCTCATAAGACTGCGCCTAGCGCAAAGGAAAGAAAGTGAATAGTATGGTGAGTGCCGCTGATATTCTTAACGCCAGCATTCTGATCGTAGACGATCAGGAAGCCAATGTGCAGTTGCTGGAGCAAATGCTGCGTGAAGTCGGATATCGGCGCATAACATCGACGATGGATCCGTATACCGTCTGCGCGCTGCATCGAGCCAACCACTACGACCTGATTTTGCTTGATCTGCACATGCCCGGCATGAACGGCTTCCAGGTGATGGAAGGCCTGAAGGAAATCGAAACCAATGATTATGTTCCGATACTCGTGATTACGGCCCAACCGGGCCACAAGCTGCGGGCGCTGGCTACCGGCGCGAAGGATTTCGTCGCCAAACCGTTTGACCTGATCGAAGTCAAGACGCGTATTCACAACATGCTGGAAGTGCGGTTGCTGTACAAGCAACTCGAGCATTACAACAAAGCGCTGGAACAAACAGTGCTGAAACGCACGGCCGAACTGCGCGAAAGCGAGGCGCGCTTTCGTCGTTTGACGGAATTGGCATCCGACTGGTACTGGGAGCAGGACCAGAACGGGCATTTCACCAAGGTTTATGGCCCAGCGCTGGAGATGCTCGGCATCCCGGTCGATACCTTGCTCGGCGAAACCAAGGAAGCGCAGGTGGCGCGCTGGAATGAGGCCGAGCGCTCGGCGCTAGAAGCATACATGGCGACGCGGCAGCCGTTCCTGGATTACGTCTATAGCCGGATCGATGGCGATGGTGCGCGCCAATATTTTCAGGTGAGCGGCGAGCCGATGTTCGACGCATCCGGCCGCTTTACCGGTTATCGCGGCGTGGGCAGGGACGTTACCGGGATCATGCGCGATACCGCTCACCCGCCTGCATCATAAATGGGCGGAATGATCCACCCCAAGCACTTGCTGCGTTTCCACATAGCAAAAAAACGAAGGGTAAAAAGCGGGCTTCTATTTTGCGTTTCCCTAGACAATCACTGACGGGCACCTCTAAAAATTCAAATTTCCGTCATTCCCGCGAAGGCGGGAATCCAGCATTCTGAAACAGATGATAAATCAATAACTTCTGGATTCCCGCCTTCGCGGGAATGACGAATTATTAGAGGTGCCCTGACGATTATACTTACAATTCGCAAGGCTTTTTGGCCGTAGAGGTCATAGTCTCGCAGAAGAATGGCGCACATAAACATTGCGGCACAGGTACTGATTCAGTGTAAACTTCTTGTGTAACTGATCTAAATTCATGCCATATACATAAGGCCAGATCTAAACAGCGACTTTATTCCATTGGCGTTTCTCCATCAACCGACCGTCAGTATTTCTCTCATGGAAGCGAGTGATTTGTGCGACACCATATAATCGAAAGTCTCATGACACAGCCCCCTGAAAAAATTGAGGATGCTGCGATTATCTTATGGGAGCAGATGGCGACCCAAATCATTTCGATCGTCGGCGAAGGGGGTTTAAATTCACTTTACGCGAGAAGTGTATTTATTGCCCAGTCCACATTTCCCTGGCTTGAGGCCATCGCACTGTCACCCCAGACTGATCACCGCTTCGCGGCATTAAAAATGTGCCTTGAAGGACAACCATCTGCGCAAGCCAGCGCAGCCAACACTCTGCTACTGATTACTTTCACCGACATCGTGGCCTCATTAATTGGCGAGCAGTTAACGACCCGTATTTTACGTTCGGCATGGGGCACTGACGCCTCGCATGGGGCCGACAAGGAATTCAAACATGAGTAAAAAGGTAAGCATACGTCGTCTGCCCACAGGCGTACCGGGGCTGGACAACCTGTTGGGTGGCGGCCTGCCGGAATTCTCGTTTAACCTGATTGCGGGCACGCCGGGCAGCGGAAAAACCACGCTCGCCCACCAGATCATGTTCTCGCTGGCAAACCCGGATAATCGGGCGCTGTTTTTCACTGTGCTTGGGGAGCCGCCTTTGAAGATGCTCCGTTATCAACAACAATTTCCGTTTTTTGATATAGATAAAGTCAACGAATCGATCCGCTTCGTCAATCTCTCTGCAGATCTCCTGGACGGCGATTTTGACCGGGTATTGTCGCGTATTGCCGAAGAGGTGAAAGCGTATTCTCCCAGCTTTGTTTTTGTCGATTCGTTTCGATCCGTCGCGCAGTCGGCGAAGCAGGAAGAGCAGGGCGCTTCCGGGCTGCAACGGTTCGTGCAGCAACTGGGTATACAAATGACGAGCTGGCAAGCAACTACGTTTTTAATCGGTGAATATTTAATGCCGGAAGCGGAGTCCAGCCCGGTCTTTACTGTGGCCGATGGTATCCTCTGGTTGTCGCAAAATTTGCACCACAATTCCATGGTGCGCAAGATGCAAGTCGTCAAAATGCGTGGTCAAGCACAGGCGCCGGGTTTGCATACCTTCCGCATCAGTGATGCAGGCATTCAGGTTTTCCCGCGTGCAATTATCCAGCATGGCACAGCAATTACTTCAGCAATCAATGTATCCACTGAAAAAGAGCGTGTTTCGATGGGAACAGCTGGGCTGGATGAGATGCTGGGTGGCGGTTTGCCGGCTGGCTATTCGCTACTCGTGGTTGGGCCCTCCGGTTGCGGGAAAACCATATTGGCGACGGACTTTCTCGCCGAAGGTGTACGCAGGGGTGAACCCGGTGTGATTGCGGCGTTTGAAAAGAGCCCCAGCCAACTGCTGGGCAGTAAATTGAATGCGCTGGTCAAGGCGGGGCAGGTGGGGGTGATCGATACGCGTTCGCTGGATTTGTCGATTGATGAAACCTTGCATGATTTGATTGCCATGATTAATCGCATGCAGGCAAAGCGTGTCGTCATCGACTCATTGTCTGGATTCGAGCTGGCGCTGGCGCCCGAGTTTAGAGAAGATTTTCGCGGCTCGCTGTACCGGATGGTTGCTGAGCTGACCAACCTGGGCATGACCATATTAATGACCTCGGAACTGGAAGACCGCTACACCGATTTGCGCTTTAGCCCCTTTGGCAGTGCTTTTCTCGCCGACGCCATTATCGTGCTGCGCTATATCGAAATCGGTGGACAATTCAAACGCGTTTTCTCGGTCGTTAAGGTCCGTGACAGTGAGCACAGCAAGGAGATTCGATTGTTTAACATTACAGATGCGGGCATCATTATTGGCGAGACCTTATCTGGGTATGAAGGAATTATGTCTGGCCGGCCCACGGTCAGTCCGTAGCCAGGACGATCAGTTTTGAGAGCGCGGCAATGAGCAGCAGTGATACTGACAATGTTCCTTATACCGATGGCTCAGGCCAATCGGGTGCGGCTAGACATGTCAAAAACAGGCCTCACGTTGTCCGCGGACAAGATAGGCGACGCAGGGAGATCGATGTCGCCGATGATAGGCGTATTATAAGCCGCGAGGAGTTGGTCACTTCACGTGAAGATGCCGCGGATTTGCGTGAAGATGCTGTTCACCTGCACGAAGGGGCTGTCTCCTTGCGCGAACAGGATGTTCGCGCGGCAGAGACGATACAGGCAGCGTCCGACGACCACATGATGATGTTGCAGCACGTGAATGAGCGCTTGGTCATCACGACCATTGAAGCACAGAAACTGGCCGAACAACTTCAAGCGACTAAAGATCAGTTGGAAAGAGCCAAGTCGGTGGCAGAAACAGCTAACCTCGCCAAATCGGCTTTTTTAACGAGCATGAGCCACGAGCTGCGTACCCCGCTCAATTCCATTCTCGGTTTTGCCCAGCTGCTGGAAGCTGGCACACCGCCGCCTACGCCCACCCAGAATGCCCGGCTACAGCAGATTATCAAAGCAGGATGGTATCTTCTGGAACTGATTACCCAAATTCTCGATCTCACGAAAATAGAGTCCGGCCAGGTATCCCTGTCGCGAGAGTCGGTAGCGTTGATCGAGGTGATACGCGATTGCCAGGCCATGATCGAACCGCAGGCGCAACAACGCGGCATCCAAATCAACTTTCTGCCATTCGATCCTAATTGGCATGCCAATGTCGATCGAATCCGCGTCAAGCAGGCGCTGGTTAACCTGCTTTCGAATGCGATCAAATACAACCGAGCACAAGGAACAGTCGAAGTGAAGTGCAGCCTGAGCACTCCAGACCGCATCCGCATCAGTGTTAAAGACAGCGGTGCGGGTTTGCCTCCGGAAAAGCTGGCGCAGCTATTTCAGCCGTTCAATCGTCTCGGGCAAGAGAACGGCCCCGAGGAAGGGACAGGCATAGGCCTGGTGGTGACGAAGCAACTGGTCGAGTTGATGGGCGGTAGTGTTGGCGTTGAAAGCACTGTTGGTATGGGCAGCGAATTTTGGATTGAACTGACTGGCGACGTTATGCCGCAACTTGCCGCTGAGAGCGCTATGCCCACGCTACCGCCCCCATTAGCTCAAGTCAACATGGCGCAGTGTACCCTGCTCTATGTGGAAGACAATCCGGTTAACCTGATGCTGGTCGAGCAAATCATGGAGGCATACCCACAGATACACATGCTAAGCGCAATCGACGGATATCGTGGCATCAAACTGGCAACCACCCAACTGCCAGATGTAATTTTGATGGATGTCAATCTGCCTGATATCACCGGATTCGAAGCATTGAGAATTCTGCGTGAAGACCCCGTAACAAAGCACATCCCCATAATTGCCCTCAGTGCCAATGCCATGCAGCACGATGTCGAAAAGGGGCTAGAGACAGGATTTTTTAGTTATCTCACCAAGCCGATCAAGGTCAACGAGTTAATGGAGATGCTGCATAGGGCACTGAATTTTTCAGAAACAGGATTAGGCGATGCAACTAAGCCAGGCCCCCTGTGATGATTGGCGCTGCAGATATTTGTAACGCCAGCATTTCTATCGTAGACGACACTACCCATATGCGACATATGCAGGCATGATAATCGCACCCTAATCCCTTGCAAATTCTCGTTCGCATCCCATCCGAATAGCACAGAGATTCAGGTTACTTTCCCAGCAGTTCCCCAACAGGTTTTAAATCTTCCACATGGTCGCATACTGCCTTGATGGCCATGAGGATAGGTATGCCTAGCAGTAAACCCCACACGCCCCACAACCAACCCCAAAACAGCACGCCTGCGAAAATCACTACTGCGTTCATCTGACTTGCCCGGCTCGTGAGCCACGGTGTCAGCAAAAAACCTTCGAGACTGGTGATAGCCAGTGCGATTCCGGAGACCAAGAGCGCTGTGCTTATTGTTCCGAATTGGAGAAAAGCGACCAGAGCAGCGCCAGTGGTAAAGATTACCGCACCGAGATAGGGGATAGTATTTAATATCGCGGCGGCAATCCCCCAAATCGCGGCATGTTCCAAACCGATCCAGAGAAATGCGAGCCAGGTCGCCACCCCCACAAGAAAACTGGTGAATAGCTGTACCAGCAGATAACGTTGGATCTGGCCGGTGATTTCATCCAACACTTGGATGGTGATTTTTTTCTTGCTAAAGGTAGGGCCGCTGATCCTGACCAGCTTGCGCCGAAAACTGTCGCCTGAAACCATCAGAAAATACGCGAGAAAAAATACTATGACGGCCTGACCGGCAAACCCAGCCGCGCTCATCGTTCCGGCCCAAAGATAGTCTTGGATATTAAATTTGGATTTTTCGATTTGCACACGAATCACACCCCTCGGGGGAGTAGGAGGCGGGGTTGGCGTATCGCTCGCCGCCCGCTCCAGCTCGGTGGTGGCTTTTTGCACTTTCTCGATCGCGCTTTCGGACGTCCCGCGTTCCTTGCTCAGAGTTTGGCGGAACTTCTGCGCCGCTTCGGGCAAGGTTTCTATCGCTGCAGCGGCTTCGTCGCTGAGGGAATAAGCCAGAGAGCTTACCCCTCCCATGATACCGATCAATAACGCTGCGGCCCCGATGGCGCGGGGAATTCTCCATTTTTGCATCAAGTTAACGAGGGGGGAGAGCGCGTAGCTGATCATCACGCCAAACATCAGCGGGATGAAAAACGCACGTGCCCAATACAGCGCGAAGATGACTGCAAGCACTGTGAGCAGCGCGAGCGAAAGGCTGTGCACGTCAACCGGCATGCGGACGGTGGGCTGCTGAGCAGTATCCGGCATAGCAGTCCCCTGGCTGACCAAGGATTCTCCAGTATGATTTTCTGAGTTGGCCTGGGGTTTAGGATTCATGTGGTGCGGCTGATGAAATAGTGGTGGTGTCCATGGCGCCTTGCTCTAGGTAGGGTGGCATGGATTAACTAAGTGTAAACACACTGATGCTGGAGTCAAGCCAACACCATGCCCATCATGCGGCTATATTGGCCAAAGGTCATTGAGAGATTGTTTAGTTCATAAAGAAATAAATAATCACCAACACAATAACCGGAACACCGAGCAGCCATCCAATAAAATATTTACCCATGACATCTCTCCTTACAATCAAACTTCCATCGCGAATTCAATCAATCTCGTCAAACCCACGCGAGATATAACAGATTTAATGGTGATTATCCTCTTCTTTTTAAATGCGCTCAGTGCGCTATCGCACTTATAGGTCAGATTTTTTCGAACGCTGATAGCCGTTATAAAGAAGTATTCGATTGAGTTACGGGAAGAGACCATCTTTGCAAGTGAGTATAGCTGAAAGAACTTCTTTTTTCGGCAGATGACGCTCCTTTCGCTATGTTGCATAGCGCACAGACGAAATTTACCCATAAGTCTATCTTTGGCTTCCCGGCAAGTATTTTGCCCTGCTGTGACTCTCCATACTCTTAATTAAAAGGAATCGCCATGTTGAAGAACAAAATAAAACTTACTGCATTGTGCATGGCACTCGTCGGCACGACGGGTGCGAATGTTGCCCAAGCTGCCGAGAGCGGCGTTTATCTAGGGCTAAACGCAGGCCAAGCCGAAGCGCGTAAATATTGCAATAATATAACGAACTGCGATAGCGCTGATACCAGTGTGCGCGGCGAGGTTGGATATCAGTTCAATAATAATCTGGGCGCCGAGCTGGGCTACACCAGTTTCGGGACACTATTTAATGCCAATGATAACAACGTAAATGCCAAGCAAGATGCCAGCGCATGGACAGCCAGCGCATTGGGCACGTGGCCGGTTGCCGAACGCTTCGGCATCTTCGGCCGGCTGGGCCTTGCAAGATACAACGTTAGCAACAGCGGAACTGTCCAGGGCGTGCCGGTGGCGGACAAGAATAGCACCAAGCCCTATTTTGGCGCCGGCGTGAAGTTCGATCTTGCCAGCAATTGGATGTTGCGTGCGGAATACCAGCTCTATACTGATATTTCCGGCGTTGATGGCACGAAAGACAATGTTCAGGGCTGGTATCTGGGCGGTGTATACCGCTTCTGATCCGCGTTATGTGCGATGTCGTACAGACCTGGCCGATGATTAGACGCAGTATCTTGCACTTATGGTAGCCCTGCGAGGCGCCAAGGCGGGGCAGGAACCGTGAAGTGAACGGAACTGTCCCAAAATTTCGAAACACAATGAACATGGAGATTTAAACTATGAACTGGAAAAACCCGTTGGCTGCAATTGGCCTGATAATGCTCAGTCTGTTCGCCAATACCACGGCCTTTGCCGACAGCAAGGCAGAGATCGACGCGAATGTGAGCCAGGCCTTGAAGCAGTTCTACGCGCACAACCCGAAGCACAAGGAACTCGCAGACAAGGCGGCTGGCATGCTCGTCTTCCCGAGTATCACTAAGGGTGGTGTGGGTGTCGCTGGCGAGTTTGGCGAGGGCGTCCTGCAAGTCAAGGACATGACTATCGACTACTACAACATAAGGTCTGCGTCAGTCGGACTCACACTCGGTATTGCGAGTCGTAGCGAGATCGTTATGTTCATGACCCAGGAATCGTTCGACAAATTCAAGAATAGCAAGGGTTGGAAAATTGGCGTTGATGCAGGTGTTGCCATTGTGTCTCTGGGTGCCGGGGGTCAATACGACACCAAAACACTGCAGAAACCCATCCTCGGCTTCGTTTTCGGAGAGAAGGGCCTGATAGGTGACTTGTCACTTGAAGGTTCCAAGATCACGAAGATACAGAAGTAAGAGTATGCGTTGTAAGGCGTAATTCTCTGAAGCTCAATAAATTATCTATGTGTACGTTAACCCGAATGTTTCATAAATTCGGGTTAACTATCGATCTTAAATTTTAATGGAGATGTGTCATGAAAAAAAGATGGCAGGATATGGTAATACTGTTTCTGGGTTTTTGGTTAATCGTTTCTCCTTTTATACTTCCCCGAACCATGGGGGACTTTAAACTTTTCAATAATTCGCTGATCGTCGGCGTATTCTTGACAGTGGTGGCTATTGCAGCAATCCTTCGTCCCAACGCTTGGATAGAATTTGTCCTGGTTGCGTTGGCATCCTGGCTGATCGCCGCTTCATATCTTTTCGGCAATGGAATGCTTATAAGTGGTTCTCTTACCACGTTGGCTGGGAATCAGCTCATTGTCGGCTTATTGGTAATGGCTGCCGCAGCCTTTGGCTTATACCGCCGAAAAGCTATCCGCGATATGAGTAATAAACCAGGAGCACCTTTGACCTCCGGCAAATGAAAGATATTCCCCACCGAACCATGGATGCTTTCGATTCCTGAGGTGGGGTAGGCTAGGGTGAGTATCGCGAACCACACATTACGTCGCGCACCATAATTACGAGATTAGTCGGGTCGGCCATTATCGAGTCATACGGATTCCGACCCGATGCCTTTCATCCCTGAAAGCCTGCTTCGCGGGCATGGAAGCAGGCGCGAGTTCAAATAATTAGGCGAGGCAATTTAAATAATTCGGACACTCGGACGGACACGAAAGGTCGACGGGGACCCCCGCCGACAAAAAAAGGAGGCAAACGATGAGTACGATCACGACGAAAGACGGTACGCAGATCTATTACAAGGACTGGGGCGCAGGACAGCCTGTAGTGTTCAGCCACGGCTGGCCCCTCAGTGCGGATAGCTGGGAGGCGCAGATGCTGTTCCTGGCCGCCAACGGCTATCGCTGTATCGCCCATGACCGGCGCGGCCATGGGCGGTCGAGCCAGCCCTGGAATGGCAACAACATGGATACCTTTGCCGATGACCTCGAGGAGCTCATCAAAGCGCTCGACCTGAAGGACGCCGTTCTGATCGGCTTTTCGATGGGCGGCGGCGAAGTTGCCCGTTATATCGGCCGTCACGGCACGAAGCGGGTGGTCAAGGCCGCGCTGATTTCCGCCGTGCCGCCGCTGATGCTGAAAACTGCGGCCAATCCTGGCGGCTTGCCGCTGGAGAAGTTCGACGAGATACGCCTCGCCTCCCTGGCCGACCGCTCGCAGTTTTACAAGGATCTCGCCAGCGGTCCTTTTTTCGGGGCCAACAGGCCCGGCGCCAAGGTCTCGCAGGGCATGATCGACTCGTTCTGGCTCCAGGGCATGCAGGCCGGTCACAAGAACACCTTCGACTGCATCAAGGCGTTCTCCGAGACGGATTTCACCGAAGACCTCAAGAAGTTCGACGTGCCGACGCTGATCCTCCATGGCGACGACGACCAGATCGTGCCGATCGGCGCCGCGGCTCTCCGCTCAGCTGAGCTGGTCAAGAACGCGACCCTGAAGATCTACGCGGGCGCACCCCACGGCCTTGCGGACACGCACAAGGATCAACTCAACGATGACCTGCTAGCTTTCCTTAAGACCTGATGTCGCTTTGCCGACGAGGGTCTCCAGTATTTTAGGTCTGACGTCCATCGCAGGATGACAGAAAATTATTCATTGAACTGGCGTGCACGGATCCGAATGATAATCTTCGTATCGTATGGCCTCACATCATGTTGGAAGAAGGCTTGCAATGGTGAAAAATAATATCCCGTGTCATGTCGGCTTCATTCCCGATGGAAATCGCCGCTGGGCCGTGGATCGTGGTCTGCGCAAAGAAGCCGGATATGCTCATGGTATCAACCCAGGGTTGCAGCTGTATGAAAAATGTAAAGAATGCGGGATCAAGGAAGTTTCCATCTACGGCTTTACCCAGGACAACACCAAGCGGCCTTACATTCAGAAGCAGGCATTCAGTGAGGCCTGTGTTGCATTCGCTTTCGAGATTGTACGCCGTGGGGCGGCTCTGCTGGTTGTCGGCGATGAGACATCGACGCAATTCCCTAATGTCTTAAAAGAATTCCGGCAGCGCCAGGGTGTCGGAATGAAGGTGAATCTACTCGTCAACTATGGCTGGGAATGGGATCTGGCCGGTCTTAAAAACGGCGGCCTGCGTTCATCTGAAGTTTCACGTCTGGATTTGATTGTGCGCTGGGGAGGAGGACGCCGGTTGAGCGGTTTTCTTCCGGTGCAATCGGTTTATGCGGACTTTTATATTAGAGATGAATATTGGCCAGATTTTGATCCGCAGCATTTTGAGGACGCACTCGCCTGGTTTAAAGGCCAGGATCAGACACTCGGCGGGTAATGCGTCTGGGGAGGTCAAGGAATCGAGGGTAAATAACTTGGGCGATCACAGCAATTTCTCCATCCACTGCTTGTAGAGAGCACGACCAATAAACGGCGCGTTGCTCAGTCGAAGCATTGAGGCTGTAGAAAAACCCAAAATCGAGAACCAGGTAAACTAATTCAGAAGGAGTCAACCATGTCATATTTGTCTCGAACCCGCTGGTTTCTGGCCGCACTGCCTGCCACTGCGGTTGTCTGCTTCACACTGACAGCTTCGGCCGCCGATGAAGACTTCTCCACGCTGACAAAACGCCTTGAAGCGGAGAAATCAAAGTTCGCAGAGCGCCAACAGGCTTTGCTCGCAAAACGCTACAACCTTGCTGATCGTCCGGCCAAGGGAACAGTCATGTCGCGTGGCAAGCCGGTGCAAGAGGGCGTGCGCGTCAAGTTGGCTGATGGCATGACTTGGGAGAAACTCGCCGCCTTGTCGCCGGAGGAAGTCAAGGAAAAGCAGTTCTGGCCGGCCGGCTTTCTGCCGTTGCCGCATCCTCATCACGAAGCGGGCGGCATGATCTTTCCCAAATTTCTCATCGAGGAAACGAAGAAGCAGACCGATCGGGATCTGGCTCGCTTCGATCTCGACTTCGACTTGCCGAACCATTTCATGCCTGAGTTCCCTGCGCCAATCTATCTGACGACGCGGCCGGATCTGGGCGACGTTTCGCAAGGGAAACTGGTAACGCTCAGCAACTTCAACGCATTATTCAAAGACATCCTCAATCCCAAACAACTCGAAGGATTGCGCTTGTTGGTTACGCCGTTTCCCCAGCAGCAGTTCAATGCCACGGAAGACCGCCGTAGTTTGAAGGCCCATTCGGGCGTTGCCTGTTTCGACTGCCACGCTAACGGACATACGAACGCCTCCACTCATACGGTCGGCGACATTCGGCCCAACGAGCATCGCCATCGCATCGACACGCCATCGCTGCGCGGCGTGAATGTTCAGCGTTTATTCGGTTCACAGCGTGCCCTGAAAACAGTGGAAGATTTTACCGAGTTCGAACAGCGAGCCGCCTACTTCGACGGTATCCCGGCCGACGCGACACGCAAAGGCACCAACATTCTCGAACGCGGTAGCCAAGTGCATTTCATGGCGGAGTTTCAGGCGCTGCTCGACTTTCCGCCCGCGCCGAAGCTCAACGTCTTCGGCAAGCTCAATCCCGCCAAAGCCAGTGAGAGCGAGATACGCGGTCAGGAAATCTTTTTTGGCAAGGGTCAGTGCTCGACTTGCCATACTCCACCGTACTACACCGACAACTCCATGCACAATTTGAAGGTAGAGCGATTCTTCAAGGAGGTCACAATTAACGGCCGCAGAGCGTCAGCCGACGGCCCGATCAAGACCTTCCCGCTTCGAGGCATCAAAGATTCGCCGCCGTATCTGCACGATGATCGCCTGCTGACGCTGGAGGATACGGTGGAGTTCTTCAACCTCGTGTTGGAAGTGAAGCTGAATGAACAGGAGAAGAAGGATCTTGTAGCCTTCATGCGGGCGCTGTAGGCCGCAACGTAAGGCGGATCATCATGAGCATGCGCGTGGCGCCCCGAACTTTCCGAATGCTGGACCTGCTCGAACGTATCGCCGCTCACCCGGACACCGACGTAATTGACGGTCTGGCGGATCTCGTCCAGAAATTGCGCCCAGCGAAGCCTCATCAGATTGATCGGGCCGCCGCCAACGTCCGCACCCTCACTCAGTTGCTTCAAGGCAATCATAGTCATGCCATTGCGCTGCGTCACTATCTGTTGCGCGTGTTCTCGGCACGGCATCAGACCAACCTTTATACCGATACGGGAATCCTCTCCAGCAACGGTTTTTTCACTGAGTTGTTCCAGCGCCTCTCATATCGCATGCTGCCACCCGCAGTGGATGATCGCTATATGCGTGACTGTTTGGATCAGATACTCCCCGCAAAGACTGATTACCTGTGGATAAGCGGCGTGCCTGCGGCGGACTGGTTGGCGCTGTTCGATACCTTGGCCATCGCTGACGGGGGAGAGAATGGGGACACGTCAGCCCAACAAAAAACGATGGTGCAACTGCTGGAGTCCATCCAGACATTGTCTTACCGCATCAGTGCGATGGGGTTGGAACCTGAATTGATTCGTAACAATCCGGATCTCGAAACCTTCGAATCACCGTTTTTGATGCAAAATTTTGAGGTACACCAATACCTTAACGGCTACGCCCGATTTTTGGATGGCGACTCGACGCCGGTAGCCAACAAACCAGCCACGCCTGCCGAGGGTTATGCCCGCTTCCTGGATGGCAGCGCGGCGACGCCCGATGATGCCAAACATTTGTTGGTGATGCTGGATCAGTGCGAGATGGTCGTCACCAAAATTCGCAAAAACGCGCTGCGTCAGGGCACCAGTGTAGCGCTCACCTATTTGCTGGGACGACTCACCCAGAGCATCGACCGGTTGCGGAAACTGCTGGCGCTGATAGATGTAGCCCACGATCTGCCCAGCTCTATCCCAGAATGTGGCGAAACCACTGCACCCTCTGAGCGGAGGGGTGCAGCCTTGTCGCTAGGCCTGGAGTTGATCGAGGCCCACAACCGCAAATACGCGGTGCGTGAGCTGTTCGCCAGCAACATTGATCTGCTTGCCCGAAACATCACGGAAAATGCCAGCCGCACCGGCGAGCACTACGTCGCGGATACCCGCAGCGAGTATGCCGCGATGTTCCGCTCTGCAGCCGGCGCCGGTTTCATCATCAGCTTCATGGCGATGCTCAAGATTCTCGCATCCTACTTGCGCGCCGCACCGTTGGTGGAGGCCTTTCTGTTCAGCATGAATTATTCTCTGGGCTTCATGCTGATCCACGTGCTGCATTTCACGGTTGCAACCAAGCAGCCGGCCATGACCGCTTCCCGCATTGCCGCCGGACTACAGAGCCGCGACGGCCGAAACATCGACCTTGATAGCCTGGTTGAGCTAATAGTAAAGGTCATACGCACCCAATTCGTGGCGGTGTTAGGCAATATCATCATCGCCTTTCCGATGGCCTACCTGATTGCCTGGGGATATTTTTACCTGCAAGGCCAGCATCTGGTAACACCGGAAAAAGCTGAGCATTTGCTGCATGACATAGACCCTTTTCACAGTCTCGCACTCTTTTATGCGGCTATTGCTGGTGTGTGTTTATTTTTGTCGGGATTAATATCCGGCTATTATGATAACAAAGCAGTTTACGCTCACATTCCAGCACGTATAGCGCAGTTACGCTGGCTACATCGCTTGCTTGGCGAAGCTCGGCTAAGAAACTTTGCAGGTTATATTGAAAATAACCTGGGCGGATTAATGGGCAACTTTTACTTTGGCATACTACTCGGCAGCATGGGCACCCTGGGTTTCCTGCTCGGCCTACCCATAGATATTCGCCACATTACCTTTTCTGCCGCCAATTTCGCTATATCATTAGTCGGCTTGGAACATTATATAACATGGCAAACCGCCGTTATTTCTACCTTGGGCGTACTCAGTATTGGCGCGGTAAACCTGTTAGTTAGCTTTTCCCTGGCGCTGTTCGTGGCATTACGCGCGCGCCAAGTGCGCTTCACCAAATGGCCAACACTGCTCAAGGCATTGCTGGCACGTTTTTTGGTGGCACCTCTGGATTTTTTCGTGCCGCCAAAAAACGTTGTCGAAGATAAAGCAAAGGATTGAGTGAGACTATAGTGGACTCATCAGTCAAGACAATAATGCATCGGGTTTAAGAGGGTAACCTTTCACATGCGGCGGAAAGGTGCTACCCCGCTTTTTCTTCTATTTTTGAGTGAGTTTTTTCTGTCTCACTGAATTTGTCTACGAGATCGACAAAGCCCAAGAAGTAGTTAAATAGCCGTTGAAACAGGAAAGCCTCAACCTGCCCTCGCTATGTGTGTCAGTGCACAGAACGTCTTGTGTGAGAGGGGTATAAAGATATCAGTGGCAGTGGAAGTTTTCCTTGGAGTGGGTTTGTCTGATTTAAAATGAGCAGATTAAAGCCATAGTCGTGGAGCATCTAAAGGTGATTTCTGAACGTTGTGCATTAGTGCACACACCCGCAGGGGTTCTGTCGGTCAAAACGTCATTATTGTGATCAACTTTAAAATAAATAAACACATGAATGGCTCTAGGAGCGTGACTGTGGGAGGCCGCGACAATAGCCGTTATATCGAGATGATGGCTGTGCCTACCGTGCCTATATTTAGTTAGGCGGACGATTTACCCCCCCTTAGCCCTGCGACCCCCCTCGCAGGGCCTTTTTTTGGGCGTTATAAAACCAACGCTTTCAGTTAAACCCAAATAATCCATTAACCCATCATTTCCGAACAGGTGGGAATTTAACAAGGACGAACATCCCGCGAAGCTGACGAGACCGCGATGCTGTCCCGCTTCGCGGGAGATTTTTTAATCATCTGGATTCCCGACTGAGCGGGAACGACGCAGTTTTGTGCCAATGGATTATTTTTGTTTAACGCTGACTCTTTTTCGGTATGTATGCTACCGCACAGAACACGACAGATTTCTCATTGCACAATAATCGTGCTGGTGAGCCATGCCAAATTGATGGATGTATGTGCGGACAAGAGAGGCGGTTTATATTCGGTACCACGCATTACGCCATGACGACTGTCCGATAGCAGAACGATAATTCCTCATAATAATAAGCTCGTTGGAGGTGTATGCTTGGATCTTGTTACAAAGGAGTTTTATGAGCATGGGCAATACGGAAGAAAGGGTACTTCTCATCGAGTGTGACCCCGCTACTGCCAAGTTGGTCAGGGATGCGCTCTCTGACGCAAGATATGGTCCATTCACTATCGAATGGGTTGCAACCCTCTCCGATGGCCTCGAACGGCTCAATAGGGGAGGGATTAAGGCCGTCTTGCTCAATCTATCCCTGCCCGATAGCCAAGGTATCGAGACCTTCGATAGGTTTTATTTGATCGCGTGTGATGTCCCGATTCTGATTCTCAGTGACTTGGATCAAGAAGATATCGCACAACAAGCCGTACAGCATGGCGCGCAGGATTATTTCCTAAAAGGTCACATCGACGGTTACTCATTGTCTCACGTTCTACGCAACGTGATTGCGCGCAAGGTGGCGGAAGAGGCGCTGTTTGTCGAAAGGGAGCGCGCTCAAGTCACGCTTAATTCCATTGGCGATGCTGTAATAAGTGCCGACATCGCCAGCAATGTCACCTATCTCAATCTGGTCGCGGAGCGCATGACCGGCTGGTCGCGCGAAGAGGCGACCGGTCGGCCGGCCGCTTGCCGATGTGCTCCAGATCGTCGATAGTGTCACACGCGAACCCGCCCGCAGTCCAATAGAGCTGGCCATGCAGCGAAACAAACCCGTCAGCCTCAGCGCGAACTGCATCCTGATCAAGCGCGATGGGTTTGAATTGCCCATAGAAGATTCTGCCGCGCCCATCCACGACCGTGGTGGCCGCGTTATCGGCGCCGTGATGGTTTTCCACGATGTCAGCGAGGCGCGGGCGATGGTGCTCAAAATGTCTTATTTAGCACAACACGATTTCCTCACTGATTTGCCCAATCGCGTGCTATTAAATGATCGGCTTAAACAAGCGATTTCCGTTGTCCGTCGGCACCGCAAACAATTGGCGGTTCTGTTTCTGGATCTGGATATGTTCAAAAACATCAATGACTCATTGGGTCATCTGATTGGCGACAAATTGCTGCAGTCGGTTGCGGATCGCTTGATTACTTGTGTACGTAGTTCGGATACAGTCAGCCGCCAGGGTGGGGATGAATTCATAGTGCTGCTTTCAGACATCGAGCACGCAAAAGATGCGGCACGCCGCGCGTCAAATATCATCTCGGTGCTGGAAGATCATCATAGTATCGCGGGACACGATCTCACTATCACTATGAGCATTGGTATCAGCATCTACCCCAGTGACGGCGAGGATGCGGAAACTCTGATCAAAAATGCCGACGCCGCGATGTACCACGCCAAGCAAAATGGGCGCAACAATTACCAGTTTTTCAAGCAAGACATGAACGACCGGGTCGTCGAGCGGCAATTCCTTGAGGCCAGCCTGCGTCGTGCCATGGCAAGGCAGGAGTTTGTCTTGCATTACCAACCCAGAATCAATCTCGAAACAGGCAGGATTACCGGCGCTGAGGCACTCATCCGCTGGCTGCACCCGGTGCGCGGGCTCCTCTTACCCGAGAAGTTTGTGCCAATCGCCGAAGAGTGTGGTCTCATTGTACCGATCGGCCGGTGGGTGCTCCGCGAAGCATGCCGACAAATCTGCACTTGGGTGGAAGCTGGCCTTCGGCCACCCTCCGTGGCGATCAACATCTCTGCAGTAGAATTCCGCAGCAATGACTTTCTCGATGGCGTTCGTGACATCCTCAAAGAGACTAGCCTGGAGCCGGGTCATCTCGAGATCGAACTGACCGAAAGCGTTCTCATGCAGGATGGCGAGTCCACGATTACCGTGCTTGATGCACTCAAAGCCATGGGTGTGCGGCTTGCCATCGATGATTTCGGCACCGGCTATTCCAGTTTAAGTTACCTGAAACGCTTTCCGATCGATACCCTGAAAATCGACCAGTCATTCGTGCGCGACATCACCACTGATCCGGACGACGCTACTATAGTTAACGCCATGATCGGGATGGGTAATAATCTCAACAAACGGGTCAGCGCCGAGGGCGTTGAAACACCAGAACAGCTCACTTTCCTCCGGGCCGCGGGCTGCGGCGAGGCACAGGGTTACTATTTCAGCCGACCGTTGGTTCCGGAGGAGTACACCAAGCTACTTAGAACCGGCATATCAGAACTCTCCCGCGGTCATAATGGCTAGTCAAATGTACTTTGAGTCTAAACAATCGAACCATAAAACACCCCGCCGCGCCGCCTGTGTGGGATACCGCACAGAGCATTTCCGTCTTGTGCCGTATGCTGCATAGCACTCCGCACGCAGCTTGGACAAAGCTTGCGGATAAATTTTTAAATCACATAGTTAACATAAGGAGAGTAACGATGAATATTTCAAAAAGAGTTCTATTAGCAGGGGCGTCAATGATTCTTGTTTTTGGGATTTCCGCATGCGACAAAAAAGGTCCGGCAGAAACGGCCGGTAAGTCAATAGACCAAGCGACAGAAAAAGCCGGCGACAAAATGGACGAGACATCAAAAGATATTGGTGATCAGGGTGACAAGGCCGGTGTGGCGATTGATGACGCTGCGATCACTGCTAAAGTAAAAGCGGCCATTCTAGCGGAGCCTGGACTGAGCGTTCTTCAGATCAATGTCGACACCACGAAAGGCGTGACTACACTGAGCGGGTCGGTTGACTCGCAGCAAAGTAGTGATAGAGCCAAAGAAATAGCGGGTGCTGTGGCGGAAGTAAAGGGAGTGGAAAATCAATTGGTGGTGAAGTTAGCCAAGTAACGGCGAATTGTAACGCCCCCCCCCTTAAGGAGTAACTCATGGGAGCGAACAATGCTTATACGCAAAATCTTGGGGCTCAGGTGAAGGAATGGGACGCCCAGATTATTTTCCGTGATTGTGTTGGCACCCATTATGTCCCGTGTCGTTCGAGTGCATGGTAAGCGCCCAGGCATTACCTCTATTCATTATATGTGCGTCACCGTACAGACGGCGCTTGGTATTAGGGTCAGTCTTACCATCAAAGGTTTAGATCGACGAGAAGATGGCTGTTCAAAATCATGGTCTTGTGCCGGAATGGCATCAAGATGGCATGTCATCTCAGGTGGCACCGATCGAAGGGGTTAGTAGCCCCCGTGGTATAGATGTTCAGTTGTTGGCAATTAAACGATATTTAACTTTATTGGATGGAGATGATCATGAAGATACTTACTAACCCCAGATCGACTCGAATGATGAACTGGGTCGGCGTACCAACAGTAATCGCTGTTACTACAATCTTTATGGTTGGATGCGCAAGTATTCCAGCCCCCACAGAGCAACTCGCGGTTTCCAAGGCGGCAGTGACGAGTGCAACCAGAAGTGGCGGCAATGAGTTTGCACCGCTGGAGCTCAAATCCGCCATGGAAAAGATGGAAGGTGCAGAGCGGGCAATGGATGCGAAAGATTACCCGCTTGCTAAACGATTGGCAGAACAAGCGCAGCTTGATGCCAAGCTTGCTGAAACAAAGGCCGGTTTGGCAAAGGCGCAGAAGGCGGTCGATGATGCACAAGAATCAAATCGCGTTCTGCGTGAAGAGATTAAACGAACCACCAAGTAAGCGCGAATCACATTACCAAGAATGAACATAAAGGAATTTATTATGAAAATTAATTATATATTACCTACTATACTGTTAGCCAGTACCGCGCTTGCAGCATGCAGCATGCAGCCTGAGAAAAACGCTGTGCTGGACGATGCCCGCAGCGGCTACAGTGCGGCACAGAGCAATCCGGATGTTACCAATCTTGCTCCAGTCGAATTGCAACAGGCTGGTAAAGCGCTGGACAAAGCCAACGAAGCTCAGAGCAAGCGCGAAGACCGCGAAGTGGTCGATAATCTCGCCTACCTAGCCAAGCAACGTGTGGCGATTGCGCAGGAAACAGCCAAACAGAAAGCGGCCGAGCTGGCTGTCGCTAACGCCAGTACTGCACGCGACAAAGTCCGTCTTGAGGCACGAACGGCGGAAGCCGATGCCGCCAAACAGGGGATGGCAACTGCGCAGGAGACAGCCAAGCAGCAGGCGGTGATTTCGGAGGCGGCAGCCAATCAGGCAGCCACCGCATTAGCGGCTGCTAACGCCGATACCGAACGCGGCAAGGCCCTCCTTGAGGCTCAAACGGTGGAAGCCGATGTGGCCAAGCAACAAGCGATAACTGCGCAGCAAGGCGCAGATCAGAAAACAGCAGAATTGGCTGCCGCCAATGCCAGAGTCAGTCAGATGGAGACAGAACTTAAAGACTTGAATGCCAAGAAAACAGAGCGCGGCCTGGTTATTACTCTTGGTGACGTGTTGTTCGATACCAACAAGGCGGAGCTTAGATCGGGAGGTGTCAATAGTGTGCAGAAACTTGCCGATTTTTTCAAAGAATACCCTGAACGTAAAGCCCTGATAGAGGGTTTCACTGACAGTACGGGCAGTAGCAACCACAACCAGGATCTTTCTGATCGTCGTGCCAATGCCGTGCGCAATACTTTGATGCGCATGGGAGTCAGCGGCGACCGTGTAAGCACACGTGGTTATGGTGAGGAGTACCCTGTTGCCAGTAACGAAACTACTGCCGGTCGTCAATTGAATCGGCGCGTGGAAATTATTCTTTCCGACGACAATGGCAGCATTGCGCCGCGCTGAGCATTCGATAAAGCAGGATATCTCTTTATGAGGAAATTGTAAGAGAATAACCGTTTAACCGTTGTAGGTTACGTCATTAGGAGAAGGAAAATGTTGGGAGCCGTGTTGTTGATTATCCTGATACTGATGCTGATAGGCGCTATCCCGACTTGGCCACACAGTAAAGGATGGGGTTACGCTCCGAGCGGAACGCTAGGGCTGATATTGATAATCGTGATCGTGCTTTTACTTATGGGAAAAATATGAATGGATTAATTAATATCTTTTCATGAAAATAATCATCGGTTACGGTAATTTCTAATAATAACATCATGTAAATATGGAGATTATGGCTATGAAAATACTAAAATACATTACTGCTTTTTTCTTTGCAATCATATTGGTCTCTGCCATGGGTTGCGCATCTACGTCAACTCAGGAAGGTACTGGAGAATTCGTTGATGACACCGTTATCACCACCAAAGTAAAGGCAGCAATCTTCGGTGAACCTTCGTTGAAATCGATGGAGATCAATGTTGAAACATTTAAGGGTGTAGTTCAATTGAGTGGCTTTGTGAGTTCCGAGGCCAGCAAACAAAAAGCGATTGAGATGGCACGCACCGTCAAGGGTGTAAAATCCATCAAGGACGACATGCGGCTTAAATGAGAGATAAACCCAAATAATCCATTCGCACAAAACTGCGTCATTCCCGCGCAGGCGGGAATGACGGGCTAATGGGTTATTTGGGATAAATAGTTAGGGGCGACTCACTGTTGGATATGAAATTCAGCAGTAGTTTCTGCCTGATGCGACACGGCTCCATTTGAGATCTAGTCTGCGAACCCGCAGTTAACACATTTTTGAATAACAGATTAAAGGTGACCCCTGTGACCAAGAAATCTTTCCTGACTGACGTCCAGACCTTACGCAAGCAAGCACGTCAGCATATAGAGGAAGGCGCCGTGACGGCCGGTTATGGCGCGGACCGGGAAAAGGTGCTAAAACTACTTAACGACGCACTGGCCACCGAAATTGTGTGCGTCCTGCGTTATAGGCGCCATCACTTCATGGCAAAAGGCATTCATTCCAAGAGCATTACCGACGAGTTCCTGGTACATGCCAATGAGGAACAGGGCCATGCCGACCAGATAGCGGAACGTATCGTACAGTTGGGTGGCGAACCGGATTTTGCGCCCGAGAGCCTGGTAAGCCGCAGCCATTCGGAATACGTGGCGGGCGATTCACTGATCGATATGATCAAAGAGGATCTAGTGGCGGAACGAATCGCCATCGACAGCTATCGTGACATGATCCAGTACCTCGGCGAACAAGACCCCACGACAAGGCGAATGCTGGAAGGGATATTGGCGGTGGAAGAGCAGCACGCCGACGAGTTGGCGGACTTGCTGCAGGGCTTTCCGGCGGAATTGAAGAAAAAAAATCGCCCGTGAAATAGAGGTGAGTTCGCCTCTTATGCCGTGTCGCCGTAAAATTTCACTATTTGCGGGGTATAATTTTCACAAGGAGATAAGGAGATAAATAATGAAAAAGAAAATTCTGACCATATTGGAGACATCAGGCGGCAATGATCGCTGGCTGCCCCTCAGACTCGGATCGCCGAAAACTTATAACAGGGGAGGGTAAGAAAAATGCTCGAGACTATTGCAATTATCTTAATTGTTCTATGGCTATTTGGCTTGGTCACCGCATACACCATGGGCGGATTCATTCATATTCTTTTGGTTATAGCTATCGTGGTGATTCTGATTCGTGTTATTCAAGGTCGTCGTGTCGTGTAGCGGCCTTGGATTAACCCTATACAGCTGGACAGTGGGTGTGGACCGGCTTGTAACCCGGTCTCGATTATGGTAAACGTGCTGATGGTGGGCAGAGTGACGAGCCTTAACTTTGAATTAATTGCAGGAGGAAGTGAATCATGGCGAAAAAAATACTGGCGATAGTGTTGATGGCAGGGATATTGGGCGCCGTTACGGCGTGCAATACCGTGGCGGGCGCGGGAAAAGACATCGAACGCGGCGGCGAAAAGGTTCATGATGCGGCTAAAGATGTCCAAAAGAAAATGTAACGTTTAATTGGACGTCCGACAAGCACCTCTCTATGTGCGCTACCAGACAGAGATTATCAATATTTTTCTACAAAATGTGCTAACTCTCTCCAAAGATGCGTGTAATTGCGGTTGCGCATAGATGCTTAATAGCATTGCGAAATCTCGCGGGTATTGGTGCAGAGAAATACAGGGCTGAAATTTCATCAGCCTCCGATAGTTAATCACACGAGGGAATGAAAATGAATTGGGATCGTATCGAAGGAAATTGGAAGCAACTCAAAGGCAACGTCAAAGAGCAATGGGGCAAGCTTACTGATGATGAGATTGATGTAATTGCGGGTAAGCGTGACCAGCTCGCTGGCAAAATTCAGGAAACCTACGGCCTGTCGAAGGATGAGGCTGAGAAGCAACTCGCCTTGTGGCAGGATCGTATAAACGAAAAAAATAATTACCCCAAGTGATGTACTATGGGCACCAATAGGTGCCCATTATCCATTACATCTAAATATCCTTCACATATCTGCGAATGCGTGTGTGTATGCGAATTTTCCAGTAGGGAAAAGAAAGATCAAATCTTTTAAACCTACAAAGTAAAGCAAAGGAGTACGGCATGACTACTGAAACACAAGCTGCAAGGGATAAGCTGGTAGAGGATTTTAAGGCCGTCATACATGACGCAGAAGAGCTGCTCAATGCCACCTCCGATCAGACGGGAGATAAAATTGGTGCAGTGCGTGCGCGGGCTGAGGCAAGCTTACGGGAGGCGCGGCGCAAGCTTGGCGACATGGAGAGCAACTTAGTGGGTCGAACCAAGGCCGCGGCCAAGGCGACTGATCAGCTTGTCCATGAAAACCCCTGGCAGTCGGTTGCCCTTGCCACGGCAGTGGGCTTCCTGCTCGGTATGCTGACCAGTCGACACTAAGCGCGTGGTGAATACCGACGCAGGTGCGACGGAACCGACGCCCGGCCTGCTGGTTTCGTTGCGGCGGTTGCTGAAAACTTTTACCGAGATACTTCATACCCGGGTAGATATCCTTTCCACGGAATTGGAAGAAGAGGTTTGTAGGGTACAGCAACTGCTCGTATACGGACTGGTGTCGGTATTTTTTCTCGGATTAGGCCTGGTGCTTGTAACCTTGTTCGTTGTAATGGCCTTCTGGGAAACTAACCGGCTATATGTTCTGGCCTGCCTCGCGGTCTCTTATTTGGGAGTCGGCGCCATAGCCGCACTAGTGGTACGACACAAGATCCGGACTCGGCCACGGTTGTTTTCGACAACCCTATCCGAGTTGGATAAGGACCGTAAAAGCTTGGGATCCCAGTTATGAATGCACGTGTCGAATATCTAAGGCGACGGCGCGAGCTACTGGTATCGCAGGCCGCAGCCCAGCGCAGCGAGGTGTCCTTTGTCGCGTTGCACCTGCAAAAACGTTTGCGTCTGGTAGACACGGGGGTCGCTATCGTTCAGGCGATGCGCATCCATCCGGTACTGACGGTACTGGCGGTTGCGAGCACCACACTGCTGTTGCCCGCACCTCGGAACAAGCTATTGTTCTGGCCCAGCCGACTATTCACTGCCTGGGAATTGTTTAGCCTGACGCGCAAGCAATGGCATGCTGCCAAGAGGACGAACGCTTGGCGGAAGTGAGCATAACCATAGATACCCCATGGATACCAAAGCCATCTCTGATATCCTGATATCCCATCTGTCTGGCTATATTCTTGGTTCACCGAGAGTTTCGCGATGTTGGTGAACCTCTCGCTGTGCGGGGCATCATTGTTATCGATTGGAACTACGACGAAGATCGCAGCCGTACCGGTTTCGGTCCGGAAAACGTTTCTCGTCTGCGCCGCTTCGCGGTCGGAATACTCAAGGCATTTCAGAAACCCACTCAATCCATCGCCGAGTTGATGCGTAAACTCAGCTTCCGTACCCGCCTTGTCTTCGACTATCTGCGGATGACTCAGAACTCTGCAGTCGCGGGGCACGGGTTCCTTGAGAACAAATTTACCGTGAGTGTCGCGATGTAACTTATTGTATTGTTATGTATTGTTTGATATAGTGACTTCAATTAACGGACTCATAATCCCTTGGCCCGAGTCCGAGCGGGCCCGCCAATAAAATCGAAGAGTTGCGATAGAGTGCAGCCCTTATTGTTTTTTCAGTGCCAACATTCTGCAGCTGTCAGCTCATTCAAGCCGGTTCCGCCATAATGTCCATTATTGCCCAAGAGGCGGCGCGCCGCCGCACCTTTGCCATTATCTCTCACCCCGATGCGGGTAAGACTACTCTCACCGAGAAGCTGCTGTTGTTCGGTGGCGCTATTCAGCTTGCTGGTACGGTGAAGGGCCGCAAGGCCGCGCGCCATGCCACCTCCGACTGGATGGAGCTGGAGAAGCAGCGCGGCATCTCGGTGACATCGTCAGTGATGCAGTTCCCCTACCGGGATGCAATCATCAATCTGCTCGATACGCCTGGGCATGAAGACTTTTCCGAGGACACCTACCGCACCCTGACGGCGGTGGATTCCGCGCTGATGGTGATTGACAGTGCCAAAGGTGTTGAAGAGCGCACCATTAAACTGATAGAGGTGTGCCGCTTGCGCGATACGCCGATCATCACCTTCATCAACAAGCTCGACCGCGAAGGTCGCCCGCCCATCGATTTGCTCGACGAGGTGGAAGAGGTGCTGAAGATCCGTTGCGCGCCTATTACCTGGCCGATCGGCATGGGCAAGGGTTTCAAGGGCGTGTTCGATCTTTACCACGATTGTGTTCATCTGTTTAGTGCCAGCCACGGTGGCAAGATCAAAGAAGGCGAGGTGATCGAGGGCCTGGATAATCCGCGCCTGGATGATCTGCTCGGAAGTTTGGCGGGCGAATTCCGCGACGAGATTGAGCTGGTGCGTGGTGCGAGCAATACCTTTGATAAGCAGGCTTTTCTGGACGGCAGGCTGACTCCAGTGTTCTTCGGCTCCGCGATCAACAACTTCGGTGTTAAGGAGCTGCTGGATGCCTTTGTTGAATATGCCCCGCCGCCGTTGCCGCGTGAAACGACGACGCGCGAGGTGTCACCACTGGAGGAAAAATTCAGTGGCTTCGTATTCAAGATACAGGCCAATATGGACCCGCAGCACCGCGATCGCATCGCCTTCATGCGCATATGCTCGGGTAGCTTTGCCACGGGCATGAAAATGCGTCAGGTGCGAATTGGCCGCGATGTGCAGATTTCTAACGCTATTACCTTCATGGCACGCGAGCGTGAGCATGTCGAGGATGCTTATCCCGGTGACATTATCGGTCTGCATAATCATGGCACCATCCAGATCGGCGATACCTTTACACAGGGTGAGGATCTCAAATTTACCGGCATCCCTCACTTCGCCCCAGAGCTGTTTCGCCGTGCACGGCTACGCGATCCGCTGCGTACGAAGGCCCTGCAAAAGGGGCTGCTGCAGCTTTGCGAAGAGGGTGCGACGCAATTGTTCCGCCCGCTCAATAGCAACGACTTGATCCTGGGCGCGGTTGGCGTGCTGCAATTTGATGTGGTGGCTTACCGCCTGAAGCACGAATACGGCGTGGAGTGCAGCTTCGAAAACGTGCAGGTAGCCACCGCGCGCTGGGTCAGTTGCGACGATTCCAAAAAGCTCGAAGAATTTCGTACCAAGGCGCGCGACAACCTGGCCCTCGACGGCGCGGGTGATTTGACTTATATTGCCCCCACCCGCGTCAATCTGGAGCTGACCAAGGAGCGCTGGCCGGACATCGAGTTCCGGGCAACGCGGGAGCATTGATTTATTTGACGGTGATTTCGGTCCATTTGCCATTGATTTGACGAGCCGCGCCAGCGGCATCTCCTATTGTGTGGAGATGAATGACAATCTTCCGGTATTTGACGCCATCATAAATCCATTCGCGGGCAGAGCGTACTACGCAAAGGCCTGTCTCATCGCCGCACTGCTGTTCAACGTCAATTGGGGCTTCCAGCGCCCTTTCCACAGCAGCTTTTACCGATGCCAACTGTTTTTGATCCAGCTTGAAATTGCCCAGCCACGCTTGTGAGTTCAGGTTGATCACGTCGGTGTTGGCTGCCATCGCCTGTTCGGAAATACTGCTGGAAACGGTGGCGGCGAGGAAAACAGCGATTGCGATTAATTTTTTCATGAATTTTTTTCTCCTTTAAAATTTATTCTGAAAGTACATATGGCCTCTAACGGTTACACATCTTATATTGATGCCCCCCCGACTCACAATGCCTCTATCTTCTTCTTCTGCTCTTCCAGTTTCTCCAGCGCCGAGCGCATGTCGCTCACTCGCTGACGTTCCTTCTCTACCACATCCGCCGGAGCGCGTTCGACATAGCTAGGGTTGGCGAGTTTGATTTCGCCTCTTTCCACGTCTTTGTGGAGTTTATCCATTTCTTTGGTGAGGCGGGCGAGTTCGGCTTGTTTGTCGATCAGGCCTGCCATGGGGATGAGGAGCTTTATTTCACCAATCAATGCGGTGGCGGACTCAGGTGCTTCAGTATCGGGTTCCAGTACAGTGATGGATTCGAGTCTGGCAAGGCTTAACAGGTACGGCAGGCTGGTTACCACGCGTGACTCATCCTGTGCAGTGCAGTTTTGCAGCAGCACGGGCAGCGGTTTGCCGGGGGCGATATTCATGCCGCTACGAATTTGGCGCACGGCATTGATGAAGCTCATTACCCACTCCATTTCGGCGACGATCTCTGTGTCGATCATTTCTGGCTGCGGTATAGGGTAGGACTGCAGCATGATGGTGTCACCTTGCTGGCCTGCCAGCGGCGCAACGCGTTGCCAGATTTCCTCGGTGATAAAGGGGATCAACGGGTGCGCGAGGCGTAGCAGGGTTTCCAGTACGCGCACCAGGGTGCGGCGCGTGCCTCGTTGCGCGGCCTGTGAGCTGTTGTTGTCGGTGAGGACGGTCTTGGAAAGCTCCAGATACCAGTCGCAGTATTCGTTCCAGGTGAATTCGTAGATCGCCTGCGCGGCGAGGTCGAAGCGGTAGTTTTCAATGGCATCTATCACGGCCTGTTCTGCGTTTTGCAGGCGCGATATGATCCAGCGGTCGGCGAGGCTTAATTCCACATCGCCGCCGTTTTGTCCGGTCACTCCCGGCATCCTGCCTCCCGCGACACTAGCACATCCCTGTGCGTCGCAATCATGTCCCTCGGTGTTCATCAGCACATAGCGTGCGGCGTTCCACAGTTTGTTGCAGAAGTTGCGGTAGCCCTCGGTGCGCCCCAGGTCGAATTTGATGTCGCGTCCGGTGGAGGCGAGGCTGGCGAGGGTGAAGCGCAGTGCGTCTGTGCCATGGGCGGCGATGCCGCCGGGGAATTGCTTGCGTGTGGCCTTTTCGATCTTGGCTGCCATGCCGGGTTGCATGAGGCCGCTGGTACGCTTGGCGACCAGCGCTTCCAGATCGATGCCGTCGATGAGGTCGATAGGGTCGAGCACGTTGCCCTTCGATTTGGACATCTTCTGGCCTTCGGCGTCGCGCACCAGGCCGGTGACGTAGACCTCGCGGAACGGTACCTCGCCGGTGAATTTGAGCCCCATCATGATCATGCGCGCCACCCAGAAGAAGATGATGTCGAAGCCGGTGACCAACACATTGGTGGGATAGAAGGTCTTGAGTTCTGGGGTCTGTTCCGGCCAGCCCAGCGTGGAGAAGGGCCACAGCGCGGAGGAGAACCAGGTGTCGAGCACGTCTTCGTCTTGCTTGAGTGCAATGCTATCGTCCAGGTGGTGTTTGATGCGAACTTCCTGTTCGTTGCGGCCGACGTAGATATTGCCGTTGTCGTCATACCATGCAGGTATGCGGTGCCCCCACCAGATCTGACGCGAGATGCACCAATCTTCAATCTTGTGCATCCAGTCGAAATAGGTGCGGCTCCAATTTTCCGGGATGAAGCGTATCTCGCCGTTTTCCACGGCCTTGATGGCGGGCTCGGCAAGGGGGGCGACTTTCACATACCACTGATCGGTGAGCAAGGGCTCGATCACCGCGTGTGAACGATCACCGCGAGGTACCATGAGTTTGTGTTTGTCGATCTTTTCCAGCAGACCGGTTCTTTCTAGATCGGCAACAATGCGCTTGCGTGCCTCGAAGCGGTCGAGGCCTTGATATTGCTGCGGCGCGGCGTCATTGATGCGTGCATCAATGGTAAAGATGTTGATTTGCGGCAGGTTGTGGCGTTGCCCAACAGCGTAATCATTGAAATCATGCGCCGGAGTGATTTTCACGCAGCCAGTACCGAACGCCGGGTCAACGTATTCATCAGCGATGATGGGGATGCGACGCCCGGTGAGCGGCAGTTCAAGCTCCTTGCCGATCAGCAACCAATAGCGCTCGTCAGTGGGATGAACCGCCACCGCCGCATCGCCGAGCATGGTCTCGGGGCGGGTCGTGGCCACTACCAGGTGGCCGCTGCCATCGGCGAGCGGGTAGCGAATGTGCCACATGTGGCCGTCTTCCTCTTGGGAAACAACCTCAAGGTCGGAGACGGCGGTGTGCAGCACAGGGTCCCAGTTCACCAAGCGCTTGCCACGGTAGATCAACCCTTCTTCATGGAGGCGCACAAATACTTCGGTGACGGAATGCGACAGGCCTTCGTCCATGGTGAAGCGTTCGCGCGACCAGTCTGGAGAGGCCCCCAGGCGCCGCAGCTGGCGCGTGATGGTGCTGCCGGACTCTTCTTTCCATTGCCACACCTGTTCGATGAATGCCTCGCGCCCCAAGTCATGGCGTGTCTTGCCTTGCGCGGCGAGTTGGCGCTCCACTACCATCTGTGTGGCGATGCCGGCGTGGTCGGTACCCGCTTGCCATAATGTATTGTCGCCCTTCATGCGGTGGTAGCGGATCAGCGCGTCCATCAGCGTGTCCTGGAAGGCGTGCCCCATGTGCAGTGTGCCTGTCACATTGGGCGGCGGGATCATGATGCAATAGGATGGACCTTCACCTGATGGGGTGAAGTGGCTGCGCTCTTCCCAGGCCTGGTACCAGCGTTGTTCTATGGTGTTTGGGTTATAGCTTTTGTCCATGCTGTCTTTCTGTGGTTGTGCTGAGTTTTGGGTTTTGAAATCTTGATTTTCGGGAAGGTGTGGTTGCTGTTCTCTGATAACTGGCATCTGATCCCTTTTGTTGAGCGTCGCCTCGATAATCTCCGGCACACGCACGTTGAGGTGGGCGCGGAGGCTTTCTTTTAGTGTTGCAGTGACCTGCGGTAGCGTGGCGCGAACGGCGTTGTCCAGCGCTTCCTCGATCTGCCAGGCAAGTTCGCGCTGCAAGTCTATTGTCAGTTCATCAAGCAAAGCGGGCGAGACTGTGGGCGTGGCAGATGGGCCGGCAAGTGTCTGGCCGGGGATGACCACATCTTCAAGCAGTGGAAGATCATCATCTGCTCTGAAGGGCGCAAGAGGTGTGGGGTTTTCCGTCATGTCTCAATGCCTGGTGTTGGAACGTTATGCGACTGCAAAGCATAACCGCGATCACGATAAAAGCGGTAACGTTCTCGCGCCACCTGTTTTTGCGCATCGCTTTGATCGACGATCTCCGCGACGCGCTCGAAGCGGTCGAAAAATGACGGTACGCTGCCTGCCAGATTGATTAATACATCCGTGCCAGCCAACGGAGCTGCGTCATGGCCGATTAATACCGGTGGCGGCTCGCCGGTTGCCTCCACCAGTGCATGAGGCAGGAAGCTTCCCTGGCTGAACGTCCACAGTAAATCATCCATGTAGACGGCTTGCTCCTGGGATTCAGTGTGGATATAAACGCGATGACCCAGCCGGTAGGCCTTGTCTGCCAAGCGACAGGCGAGTAATGGCCTGCTCTGCACCTGCGCGTCGGGGAGGATATAGAAGTCGATGCGAGTCATGGTCTCAAGGCGAAGATCAATGGATAAATGCTAATCTTATCACGAAGTTGTGTGAGAGAATGGCTTGACACCCGAGGGAGTGGTAGTGTACGTTTATAAGTATTGGTGGCCAATAAATATAAAAAATTCAATAAAAACAATAAATTATAGAAGAGTTGGTGGTTGGTTTGAAGTCTGTTTCATAGCTGTCTGCCGCAGTTCGATGCGCAATGGGGTCCGCTATAATACGCTGCCTGGAATTTCAGTTTCTCATCAAAAAAGCGGCCTTTTTCGGATTGCTTGCCGTTTCCGGCAGTTGTATTGCGGCTGAGCCTTTGCCTCTAGTGGGTTTCGGTCCGGGTGTAGCTAACGTGGTTGATTACGGCCAGGTTGCCATGGGTTTTATCGAACATCGTCCTGTGTGGCGGTTTCATGGCGTCGGTAGCTGGTTCAGCCTCGAAGGCTCCGATAGACTGCAGTTTGTTGTCGGTTGATGACAAAACCGTTTATCATTGCGCCTATTCGTGTATTTTCAGAAAATAAATTATGCAGTTCCCGGAAAGTTGGCCTCCTGAATGCCCTCCCGCCAATGCGCAAGACGCGCAGGGCGAGTGTTTTCGTGTCGTCAGCAATAACCCACCGGGCGTGGATGATTTCAAGTCTTATTCTGAACGCGGCGCAGCCCCGAAGGCAAACCCGTGCAAGCGCGCTGGCTTGTCCCTATTGAGGACATTGGATGATGCCATTCACCAAACCGAGTTATTTCCGAAGCATGGCAAGCTGATTTGCCGTGGTGAACTCAATTCGGGTCACGGCAAGACGCTTCTTACCAAGGGTACACTTCCAACGCATACCACTTGGTGGCCGTATGATGGTATTGATCGGGTAGCCCCGTTCGTATGCGTAGGTGCTCAATAAAATGAATTGGACGGTAACCGCTCCACAATTTGACGTAGAAAGTTTCCAGGGAATTTCCCCGGAGGAGATTCTTTACGAGTTTGATGGGCCGCGCATTTTCACGGCGCGCAGTGTCATGGGGGAACTGCTGTTTTATTTGGCTGATGAACAGGATGGCTTGTGCCGGTACATCGTCGCGCCAACTAACACGAGCATTATTGATCTGATGAAATCAGGCGTGCGATCTGTCCGCGACGCCCTTAATCAACCTTGGGTGTGGTTTCTCGATACGCAATATGACGGCAATCCTGTTGCGGCCTGGAAGGGTACGCTAGCCGATGCGCCTGTAGATACTCTCCCGCGGCCGGGCGTGATGCTGTGGCCGCACCTTGAACCTGTTTTTGTGCTTCGTGCGATTGGCGACGGCTTGGGCGAAGGCACCGTACCCGCCAGCGTGATACGGCAAGTGGTCGATGGCGCGACAACGGCGCTCAAAAAGATAGCTGGGCGAGTATTTCAGGCGGCGCGCGCGCAAGGGCGCAAGGCTAATGTTATCCGACAATTCTACGACTTGCCCATGCAAGGTGTTGCCTACAACAGCTTCGAGATTGCCTTTCGACTTCCCGATCGCAAGCAGTTGAATTTGGGCGCAGGCGAAGCCCCGGAAGAACTTGGCAGTGAGTTCGATGAAATCGGCAAGCTGTTGGAGCAAGCACTTTCGTGGGCCATAGATGCCAAGCCCGAAGAAGACAACGAACCGCTGGACATTGACCTGCTGGAAGCACTCGAAAAGCTTGTGCCGCCGCAAACGGGCATCGTCAAGTCTGTGGAGCTACGTGGCCGGATTTTCCGTGCTGGTCACGCCCGTTATCAGCTCACCCGTGACACATCAAAGCGTGTACGTCGGGCGCTTGGCAAAGCGCGCGTATCCCAGGAGCGAATCACCAAAGTCACAGGGTTGGTGCGCGAGCTCGACAAGGACGATCTGTCCTTCACCCTGCGAGAAACGGACGACAGCAAAGATCACGTTTGCCGGTTTCCGCAGGAATTTTTCGACGATGTGTTGGAGGTGTTCAATACCGATCAGTGCGTCACGATTAGTGGCAGGGAAAACATCAAGAATGGCGAGATTGACGTTTCGCTGGTATCCCGCGAGCCATCGGCTACTGAGTCTTCCAGCAGCGCCGCATAGTCTCACATTTTCCGAATCAACCTCAGCGCTACCGATCAGTCCTCCGCCTATTTCAGCGCTACTATTTCCCCCTTCCCTTGCCACGAGCCACGCCAATCTTGGGGCACCAGTCGGCTAACGGGCATTCATCGCAACGGGGTGCACCCGCAGTGCAAATCTCGCGCCCTAGCGAAATCATGTTCACGTGTAGCGAGTAACGAAGCTCTGGGGGGATTTTGGATTGCAGGCGGTCCATGTCGCGCGGCGCGCAATGCCGGTCTTTTTGCGTTGGCCTGACCCATCCCAGTCGCCGGACGATGCGCCAGCAGTGCGTGTCAACCGGGAAAACCTGCCGGTCTAGCGAGTACATCAGAACGCACCGCGCGATTTTCTTGCCGACACCGGGCAACGACAGCAAAAAATCTTCCGCTTCCTTATCGCTCATCGCACGCAGTGGTTCGAGGCTTGGTTCGCCAAACCGTGCCACGACAGCATCCAGCAGATTGCGGATGGCTTTGGCTTTCTGGTTGGATAATCCGCCCCTTGCGATGGTCTGGGCGATGTATTCGGCTGGTGCTTCGGCGATCTTGAGGTGGGTGGGGAAAGATTCTTTCAGGGCACGAAAGGAATTCCGGTAGCTCGCTTCTTCGGTTTTCGTGCTGCAAATAATGAACAGCAGCTCGTCCAGCGGGTCTTTAAGGTTGTAATGGTCGAAATCGTGATAGCGGTATTTCAAAGCCCCTGCAACTTCTCTGACTGCCACAGGGTATTTGCGCGATCCCACGTCAGCCGCCCCCAGCGCCAGCCAGCAGGTTCTCCTTGGCTACTGCCATCAACTCGTCGAGCGTGACTGTTTGCGGCTCGGCGGACTGGCGATTTTGCAGGCGCTCGGGCAGTTTCGAGTAATCCCATTCGTAGCCATCAAATCCGGGCGCTGGCACTACGTTATAGACTAGGTAGAAAGGTTGGGATGGTGCGCCGGGATAGCCCTTTTCCTTCAGCTTTTCTCGTGAAAGCACGCGCGGTCCTTCCTTGGCGACATGGAAAAGGCCGGAACTCGTTTTTCCCTTGTAGCTGTGCAGCAACAGATACTGTGCGCCTGAAACTTCCGGCGTGAGCCGTAGCGAGCCAGCTTTCGTGTCCATGCGGAAGTTATATAGCTTCTGGGCCAGCACCCATTTCAAATGTGCCTCGTCCTTGTACCAACCAACCAGCACATGCGTTTCGGCAGGAGGTTGCGCGCGCCTGCGGGTAGCGCCATCAAACTCGGGCAACTTGCTCAACACCGCATAGCTCGCTGGCGCTTCCTGCGTTTGGTAGGTATGGTAGCTCTGGCGCTCCCGCGCAGTCGCACGGTTGCATGCGTGGGCGACAACCTCGCGGATAAAGTTTTCCACTTCCTGTGCGCCGTTGCCGGGCTTGAGCGGGAACGCGCCCAGCCCTGGCAAAATTTCATGGTAGCCCTGCCACTGGCGCGATGAATCGCCGGGGTAGAGCACATAAGCGCCTTGGGTGCGGCGGATGGCATCGCGGTAAGCGTGCATTTTCAACAGGTCGGCGCGTTTGTAGCGGCCTTCGCGCTGCTCCTGCTTTTCTTCAGCCAAGTCACTATTCACGCCAGCGGCACCCAAACTTTCGTCCTCGCGCCCAAAAAGCTGCTCCACGTTGTCGATGCGGTATTTGGCATCAAAATGCACATGCGCCATGATTTCCTGAGCTTCCGCTTCTGCTTCGGAAAACTCTGCCGGCCACAGGCTCAACGAGTAGTCCGGGCGCATGCGCTCGGTCCACGATCCAACCCGATCCGGCGCGGCATTGTGAGAAAAGCTGCGGTTGTAGCTGAAACGCACTCGCAGCGGACGAGCACCGCCAAAAGTTACGCCATCGAACGCCAGTTGCTCGCCGGATTTGAGCTTGAGGCCGAAGCCGTCCGCAGTTTCTTCGATCAGTGCATGGGCGGCAGGTTTTTCCAGCTTGAACACCGCCGAAACGATGTCCAGCAGCTTGAAGAAAACCCAGTATTCGTACAGCGTGGCGATGTCGCGCTGGCCTGCGCCGTACACGTCATCGCCGCCGTGCCATACCAGGCGCGCCGCCATGTCGAACTTGAGCCACGCCTGATAAACCTCGCGATAGCCTTCCTTGCGCTGCAAAACAGGGCTACCCAGCGGCAGCATGTCCGGGTCGGAAACGCTGCGGAACACGTCTGCCGCCAAAGCCGTTTCGAGCTGGTTTTCCAGCGCGGCGATTTCCGCTTGCAGCCGCGTGTCGGCAGCGCTGCCGACTTCTTCCAGCTTGAGGCGCATCCGGTTCAGGAAACCGGAAAAGGTTTGCAGCGCGAACCTGACAAAGCGGTTTTCCGGCGTGTCCTCGGTCTGGGCGTTGCGGTGGAGCGAAATGCGCTCGGGCAGGGATGGAATGATCTTCGCCAGCGGGTGGCCGGACGGGAGCGGCACCCGCCTGGGCGCACGGGCAAGCTGGCGCAGTGTTCTGGCGTCGGGCTTGAAGCCTCGCCGCATGTCGTGGACGGATTCTTCTGGCTCCCAGCGCCGGTGGGGGTGGGTAGTAATGCGGTGCAGCGCATCCCGAAACTGGCGCGAGCCAAGCAGGCCGCGCAAAAAGGCAAAGCGCTGGTGCAACGTGTCCGGTGTCCGGCCAGGGTCGGGCGCTACGCGCATGGCCGTAGGGGCGCGCAGTTCCATGAGCAGAGCCACGCATTGATCGGTGATGTCTTCCAGCATACGCCGGTAGTCGTAACGATACGTGACCTTGCGCGAGCGTACCTCAAGCGCTGCGCGCCCGGCAATTTCTCCCGCCGCATCGCGCACCACCAGAGCCAGCCGCCCGGTATTCAGGCCGGTGGCGATGCTGCCGCAGTGTGCCAGCCCCTTGATGCCGCTTGGCTCGACCGCGCCCTTACCAAATTCTTCTTCCAGCCGCAGGTTATCAGCGCCGGGGCCGACAAAAGCGTATTCGTAGCGCAGCCCTTCCATGAGCTGCACCGGCTCCTCTCCGGCCTCCCTGGCTTCCGCATCTTCCAGCCGCACCAACGCGTTGGCCGGGCTATCGGGCGGGTAAAGTTCCAGGCTTGCGACAGGGTTGCCGCGTTCGTCCAGAAACTCCAGTGCCTCGGGAAGCGGCTCTGCCACTTAGGCCTCGGCGAAGCTGGTGAAGCCGTCTTTCAAACGGTCCTGCATGCGGCGGATTTTTTTCAGGCTGTCATCGCACTGATGCGTCGTGCAAAACGCTTCCAACGCTTTCAGCACCGGCCCCAACCTGCGTTCCGAGCCATGCAGCTTGGGCAGCAGCTTTTGCAGCACCTGGGCATCCAGGGCATCTTTGAACTGCCAACCGCTGCCAGCCAGCTTGGCGTGAAAATGGGTGAAGCGAGTAATTTCATACGCGGTGCGGAAACCGAATTCCGCGCCAATCGGGGCAAGCGCGCCAAAAATCTCCGTTAGCCGTGCCTTGAGGTCCGCTGCTGTCGCGCCGTCCAGTTGCGCGTCCGCACTGGCTTCCGTTACAAAGGCCGGGCCGAAAGCCGCGCCCTTGCCGGCCAGCGCGGCCATGTCCACCTTTGACGGCGCATCGAGAAACGCGGCGATGTCGTCAGCGGTGGCGCGAAATTCGATTACGTTGGCGCGATCCAGCACCTTGGGCGAAAACATGTAAGTGGTTTCGTCCACGTTCACCGTGCCGACGATAAACAGGTTGTCCGGCAGGCGGAGTTTGGGCGGCACCGGCAAGGGGTCGTCCTCGCTCGCTTTCAGGTTCCCCGCCGCCGAATGCAGTGCGATTTCCTGCCCCGATTCAACAGCGGACAAAATATCGGCGAAATAGCGCTCCACGTGGGAAAGATTCATTTCGTCCAGGATCAGGAAGTAGGGGCGCGCCGGGTCGCTCTCCGCACGCAGGATCACGTCCAGCGCGCCGTTGGACGGCTTGCGGTAAATGCCGGTTTGCAGCGCGTCCTGGTAGCCGACCACGTTTTCGTTCGTGGTCCAGTCCGCGCCTACGGCAACGAGGCGGTACTGGTCTTCGGTCTCCGAAATCCAGGCGGCGAAGGCGTGAGCAAGCTTTGTCTTGCCCGAGCCGGAAAGGCCGGTGAGGATGAGGAAACGCTTGGCGAGGAGTGATGCGGCAAAACGGAGCAACAGGCTATCAGAAACTCGCAACCCCGCCCGAGTAAAGCTTGCATGTGATTGCTCTCGAAATGCTCGCAAGGAAATTTCCAACATTAACGGCTCCAGTGTTGGCGTTGCTCTGGGCAAGGTGAGATAATCATCCATGACGTGCAGGAATGCGTCTGTGATTCCCGAATAATCTTCTCTTTCATCAGTTTGAAAAAGCCGTAGTTCGTGCGATTCGCCATATTTTTTATGGCCAAAAAATGGCAGGGTTTGAACAAGTTCCGCTGGCCACTCCCTCGGCCAATCGCCTTCTGCCGCCTGGGTTGTGGCGCTCACACCATAGCAAACGCTTAACGTGTGGTTATCGCGACGATACAAGATGACAGGGTAGACACCTTCCTTGCTCGCTGTTTGTCCGGGATAAAAACATGCCATCCAGGGAATTACGGTGGGCGATCCCATTCCGAAGCTTGTCTTCATGGCGATGCCGTGGACCTGACAAATATGCCCAAGTTCAGGTGGGACTGGCACTTGGGTAAGTTCTGGTTTCTCTAGCTGTGCCTGCTGAATGAACTGTCGCAGGTACGGCATGAACGCCGCTTTGAATTGTTCGCGTTGTTGAAGCATCGTTTTCTTACCTACTGAAATTGCTGGTCCCGTCATGGTCAAAGAGGCCAGTTCCAATGTGTTCTCTGAATTTCTGCCGGCGCACAGAACCATTTGCACTGTGCATCATACGAATATTTTGCCTAAAAAAGCCAGCAGTGACACAAGTGACGCTATCCCCTACATATCTTCCCTTACATGGCTGTGCATCAGATGAGCCACTACTAAATAAGCCGCTACGCGATAAATTGGAGAAATGTAGAACACCGCATCACTTACGTCACTCCGCCTATTTCTAATCCGTGGTGTAGGAATGGTCCAAGTCAGTAAATATCTGTTCAAGGTCTTTTTCCCGGCTCCCCAGCGGCCACTGGGCTTTTGTGAACTTGCTGCGCGCAGACACGAGATAGTAAACAACCGGAATAGCGGCCTGCCGATAAAGGATATTCCCTGTGCGACGATCTTTTATCAATTGAACAAGTGCCGGGGTAGCCTGTAAAAACTGCTGAATTTCTGAAGCGGTTTCCGGTACGAATTTTTCCCGGTAGGCGTCAATAAGTTCCAGTTCGGTTTTTGTGGCAATAGCCCTTTCGCCGATCAAAACTTCATATAGGCGTTTTATATCCCTGAGAATGGCGTCTTCTGGGCTTGTTGCAATATCTATTTGTTTTTTTGCGGTACAGAAAAGCTCGTCGGTCGTTTCAATCAACGCCATACTGCGCGCCATGTAGCGCTTAACCTGTGGTGTAGCTGCCGCCTTGGGCTTGTAGGTGGCATCGTGGGTAAGCTCGCTGTAGGCATGTTGCATGAGGCTGCGAACCTGCACTTCGCAGGGTGTACCCGCCGGTACAGTTATTCCGCCTACTGGCAAGTTCTGCTTGGCGCGAACAACAAAATGAACGGACTGGTAATCAAAAGATTCGGGATTTTGTTCCTGCTCTTTTTCGTAGTCCTTGTCCTTTGATGCCGCCCAATGCTCGATTGATTCCACGGCGCCAGTGATTTTATCAATGTCCTGGGTAAGCAGAACGACAAAGCGGACGCCGACCTTATCGCTCAAGTCTTCATAAGGGTTTTGGTAGGGCTTGCGAACGAAAACTTTTTCTATTGCCGACTCCACTGTTTTTACACGCGGACTAACCGGAAGTTTTAGAAAAGTCTCAACAGATTCAGATTCTGGCAGTAATTCACCAAGTTTGTCGCAGATTGCCTTGGCCACAAAACGTCCCCACGCCTCCAGCATTGGGGCATCTTTCTCAAAACGCTCAATGAAGTCTGCTTCGGTCATTCCTCTGACCTTAACTTGCCTTTGATTCTGACCAGGGTTGAATCCGCGCCGCTTTCCTCGATCTGTATTAAGTCTTTGAACTGGTCGGCAGGAGCGGTTAGGGTGACATCGCTGGTGAACTTAACCTTGCGGCGCTTCAACAACGAGCCCAGCAAGGAAGTGTCCTTGCTAATCGCCTGAGCAGGAAAACCCTTGGTTTGCATGAATTGCAGATAATCGTCTCGGGTGTCTTCGTCAAAGGCCAAGTAGGAATCGGCATACTCGGCGGACGAGAGCGTTAAAGTCTGATCAGACTTGACCATGACGCGCAAGGCATCGTTAAGGTCTAGCTTCTTCTCGGTGTCAAGATCGCGGCCAGTAATGAATTCTCGCGTAAACAAAAAGAAATCGCGGGTCAGCTTCTTGCTGGTGTCCATCACCTCGAACCCAAGAAAGGTCCGGTAAAAATATTGGGCTGCCGAGCGGGTTTCCTGTGCGCTCATTTGTTGGTCATACAAAATTGCGGCAAAATCGCCCGGCGCTCTTCCTTCCTCGCCAGCTTCATTGTAGGTGCGTTCCAGTAGCAGCCCGATCTTGTAAAAGCGCTGCGCTGGGGTCAGCATCAAATTGCTGAGATATTGAACAGTTAGCCCTTGTTCGGACTCTTCAAGATCAAAGCCGTCTTGCATTTCCGCCTTAATCACTGCCAGAAAACGCGCTGCGTTCGCGCCCGTTATGCCTGTCATGACTACCAGAGCGCCCCCTGGTAAATCGCGGGTTGCCTGGGCAACGTTAAGCATATCGGCAATGAGTTTTGACCTGTCAACAAATGAAACGTCATCAGATTCCAACAGGCCCGTGGCTGTGGCAAAAAAACTCCCCGCGCCATGTTGGGCTATCGCCATTTCAACCCCACGAGAATCGTTCCCCATGGCCTTGACGATGCGATTCTGGAGGGTTTGCAGCCCATCCGCCCCCATGTTCACAAGCCCCTGCCCATAAACAGGAGCAACTGGAGCACGATTTTGGCGCGGCTGAACCTTGTGCAGCACAAGCCGTTGAATGGTGAATTGAAAAAAATCCATGCTCACAAATTCCCCTGTCATCACTATTTTTTATGTCACGAAGTGGAAATTGTGCGCCAATTTCTGGTTGGCAGGCTAGAAGAATAAGGATAAATCTGGACATTTCACCCCCTCCTTCACTGCGCCATAACTACCCACCTCTTGCCTCGGCTTCCCCCCCCCCGCAATCATCCGCGCCCCGCTCGTTCTCCGCCCCGACGCATAGCCCAGCCGTTTCAGCCGCCCGGTGAAATTGTTGCGGTTGAGTTGCCGCCGCACTCCGGCATCCATCGCCCAGCCCTGATAGCGGGTGTATAGCTTGGCGGAGGTGGCGCGGCAGTCGGTGCCGGTTTCGCAGGCGTCATCCACGAATTGGGCCACTTGGTCAGCGTGCAGGGGATAACGTGCCCTTCACATTGTGCCCTTCACGGGTACGGCGCACCCTACGTTGGATGCAACATACCCCCCCGTGGTGTGGTCGTTTTTTACCGCTATACCTGCTTCTCCGCACACCTATCCATCAAATACTGTGTCAGCAACGGCACGGGCCGTCCGGTGGCGCCCTTTTTGTCGCCTGACAGCCAGGCGGTGCCGGCGATGTCGAGGTGCGCCCAATGGAATTTCTTGGTGAAACGCGCCAGGAAGCAGGCGGCGGTGATGGTGCCGCCCTCGCGCCCGCCGACGTTGGACATGTCGGCAAAGTTGCTTTTGAGCTGATCCTGGTATTCATCCCACAGGGGTAGCTCCCAGGCGCGGTCGCCGCTGGCCTTGCCCGCGTTGAGCAGGTCGTGTGTCAAGGGGCTGTGATTGCTCAGTAGGCCGCTGGCGTGCCTGCCAAGGGCAATGACGCAGGCGCCGGTGAGGGTGGCGATATCGATGACTGTGTCCGGCTCATAACGTTCGGCATAGGTCAGCGCGTCGCACAGGATCAGGCGGCCTTCTGCGTCTGTGTTAAGGATCTCAATGGTCTGGCCGGACAGGCTGGTGACAATGTCGCCTGGTTTGGTGGCCTGGCCGTTGAGCAGGTTTTCCGTGGCGGGGATGATGCCGACCACGTTGATGGGCAGTTTCATTTCGGCCACGGCGGACAAGGTGCCCAGCACGCTGGCTGCGCCGCACATGTCATATTTCATTTCGTCCATCTTGTCGGCGGGCTTGATTGAAATGCCGCCGGAATCGAAGGTGACGCCCTTGCCGACCAGTACCACGGGCTTGTCATGCTTTTTACCGCCGCTGTATTCGAGGGTGATCAGCTTCGGAGGTTGATCGCTGCCGCGTGACACGGATAACAGCGAGCCCATTTTGAGCTTTTCCATGTCGGCGGTTTCAAGCACGTCGACCTTGATGTTCTTGTGACGCTTGCCCAGTTCCTTGGCCTGCTCGGCTAGGTAGGTGGGTGTGCAAATATTGGCAGGGAGGTTGCCCAGGTCTTTGGTCAGCGTCACGCCCGCGGCAATAGCGAGCCCGACCTCAAGTGCCCGTTCGCCCTCTGTTAGATCGCGGCGACTCGGCACGCTCAACACCAGTTTACGCAACGGGCGGCGCTCGGTGTCTTTTTTACTTTTGAGCTGATCGAAACGGTACAGAGCGTTTTGCGCGGCCTCCACCGTTTGGCGTACCTTCCACGGTACATCGTGCTGCTTAATGTGCAGTTCGGTCAGATAGCACACGGCCTCCATCGCGCCGATCTCATTCAGGGTGTTGACAGCGGTGTTGACGATTTTGCGATACTGGGTGTCGCCCAGATCGCGCTCGCGCCCGCAGCCGATCAGCAGTATGCGGTCGCACAGCGTATTCGGAACATCGTGCAGCAGCAGCGTCTGGCCGATCTTTCCCTCCAGGTCGCCGCGCCGGATCAATTTGGACAAATAGCCGCCGGTGATGTCATCCAGTTTCTCCGCCACGGGTGAGAGCCGCCGTGGTTCGAACACCCCCATTACTATGCAGGCTGTGCGCTGTTTTTCGGGATCGCCGCTTTTTACTGTGAACTCCATGCCGAACTCCTAAAGACAAATGGCTATAAACCAGTGGATAATTGTATTTCTTTGACGTTTGACGTTTATCCTGATAGCGGAGGCTATAAGGAAAACTTTATAAAATAGGCCTGATTTCAAGTTTACCTGAAATACCCCCTTTTTCCATATAGAGAACGCATTTTTCCTTTCGGGTGTGACCTGTTGATAATTGAACGTTATTTATTGAAGGAAGTGCTGCAAACGCTATTGGCGGTGACGGGCGTGTTGTCCCTCATTTACGTCAGCAACCGTTTTGTGCGTTTTCTGACCGAGGCCGATGCGGGCGCCTTGCCAGCCGGCATGGTGGTCGAGCTGCTCTCGCTGAAGTCGCTGAATGCCATGGTGCTGCTGTTGCCGCTGGCCCTCTATCTGGCCATCATGCTCGCCTTTGGACGTTTGTACAAAGACAGCGAAATGACAGCCCTGGCCGCCTGCGGGGTGGGGCCGGGGCGGATGCTAAGGAATATCCTTGGGGTTGGTCTGCTGTTCGCAGTGCTCGTGGCAGGAGTGTCGCTGTATGCCGGGCCATGGGCGGAGGAACGCAGCTATCAGCTTATGGATCGCGCCAAAACGGCTTCGGACATCAGCACCATTACACCCGGCAGTTTCAGGGAATCCACCACTGGGGATTTGATCGTTTATATCGAGAGCCTGGCGCCAGACCGGCGAGCGATGAATAACGTGTTTATCCAGAGCGAGAAGAAGGGCAGGCAAACCATTATCACGGCGCCCAGCGCCTATCAGCGTACCGACCCCAAAACCGGCGACCGATTTGTTGTGCTGGTGAACGGCTACCGCTACGAAGGCGCGCCCGGCAAAGCTGATTTCAAGATCGTCCAGTATAAAGAACATGCCGTTCGCGTCGAGGAAAAGGCGGTGGAGCCCACCATGCGCCAATTGGCAGCGGTTCCGACGCAGGCATTATGGCAATCAACCGAGCCGGGCGCGAGCGCGGAGATTCAGTGGCGCATCGCCATGCCCGTCTCTGCCGTGCTGCTGGCCCTGCTGGCAGTGCCGTTAAGCCGCAGCAATCCGCGTCAGGGTCGTTATGCCAAGCTGTTTGCCGGGATACTGATTTATGTGGTGTATAACAATCTGCTAGGCGTCGCGCGCGCGTGGCTGGAGCGTGGTGTGGTGCCTGCCGGGGTCGGCTTGTGGTGGGTGCATGGCCTGCTGCTGCTAGGTATTGCGGTCTTGTTGTTGCAGCAGGTGGGTATTAAGTGGTTTTTCGCTACAGCCACAGGCAGGGCGGTGAAACTATGAAAATAATCGACCGTTATATCGGCGTTACCGTCGCCAGTCATACCGTAGTGGTGATGCTGGTATTCCTTGCGCTATTTTGTTTCGCCAATTTTGTTGGTGAGATGGATTCCGTCGGCAAGGGTAACTACGGCCTGCCGCAGGCCGCGCTGTATGTGTTGTTCACGCTGCCCAGCCTTATCTACCAGTTGTTCCCGCCGGTGGCGTTGATAGGCAGCATGATTGGTCTGGGTACGCTCGCCAGCAACAGCGAGTTGATCGTGGTGCGCGCTGCGGGTGTCTCCATGGCGCGGATTATTTTGTCGGTGATGAAGGTGGGCGTGTTGCTCATGCTTGCAGCTGTGATTGTTGGAGAATGGATCGCTCCAAGAGCTGAACAATACGCCCAAACCATGCGCTCCAGCGCGCTGGCGGAACGCATATCCCTGAAAACGAAAACCGGCTTCTGGGCGCGTGATGGCCAGAGCTTTATTCATGTACGCGACATCCTCCCCGACAGCAATCTGCGTGATATTTCAGTCTATGATTTTGATGTCAGGCAACGCCTGCAGGTAGTGACCCATGCAGGCGCGGCCTCGTATCAGAACAACAAATGGTTGCTGCAGGATGTTGAGCGCAGCACGATCAGCGAAAGCGGTGTAACCACTGATCACCTGCTGCGTGCGGAATGGGGTCCACTACTCAGTCCTACGGTGCTTGGTGTTGTCGCGGTCAAGCCCGAAAAGCTCTCGGCGTGGGGGCTGTATAAGTACATTGATTATCTGCATGACAATGGTCTGAGTGCCGAGCGTTACGAGCTCGCCTTCTGGAAAAAAGTCATCTCGCCACTCGCCACTGGCGTGATGGTATTTCTCGCCATCCCCTTCGTGTTCGGGGGGCTGCGTTCGGTGGGCATAGGGCAAAGAATACTGGTCGGCGCGCTGGTAGGCATCGGGTTTTACCTGTTCAACCAGACCTTCGGCTACGTTGGCCTGGTGTATGACATGAATCCGTTGTTCAGTGCTGTGTTTCCCGTGGCAGTGTTTTTTGTGGCGGGGGTGTTGTTGATGCGCAGGGTGCGTTAACGGGCCTATCAATCGTCGTGTGTTGTTCAAATTTAGCGTGAGGGATGAGCTGTGAGTGATGCGAAAAAGATAAATAAACCCTGGTCGAAATGGCTGACGATGCTGCTGATTGTCGCGGCGCTCGCGTTTGTGGTGGTTATGCTGCCCCGTGGCTTCAGTGAGGATTTATCCGTTATCGGCCAAGGAAAAAATGTGGCTGTGATGGTGCATGACAAGGAGGGCGTGCAGAGCATGAACCTCATGTCGATGATCAATAAGGTACGGGGCGAATATGCTGATCGGATAGAATTTCGTGTTGCCGATGCCAACACCAGGGAAGGATTGGCATTTTCCGAAAAATACCAGGTGCCTAGCGCCTCCCTGATATTGTTTGCGCGTGATGGCCGCCGTTTGGGCATTGTTAATGGCGAGAGTGGAGCGCAGGATCAGGACGCGTTGCGTAAGGCGCTGGATGAGGCCTTGCGTTTTTGAGCCGGATTACCCATGAATTGTGCGCGAGCTAAATCAGCTTTCTCGCCGCCAGCTCGTCCTTGATATAGGCATAGTAAATGGGCGCGGCCACCACGCCGACCAAGCCGAAGATGGATTCCATTACCAACATCGCCAGCAATAACTCCCAGGCGGAGGCGCGTATCTGCGTTCCCACGATGCGCGCGTTCAGAAAATATTCCAGTTTGTGGATCACAATCAAAAACGCCAGAGACCCGAGGGCAACATTAACCGATAGACTCAGGCTGACGATGACAATGATGCTGTTTGACAGCAGGTTCCCGATCACAGGCAGCAGTCCGAGCAGGAAGGTGAGCGCTATCATCGTTTTGACCAGCGGCAAGTCAACGCCCGCCAAAGGCAGGATAACGGCCAAATAAATCCCGGTAAAGGTAGCGTTGAGCGCGGCAATTCTCACTTGGGCGAAAACCACCCGGCGGAACGAAGCGCCAAGGCGCGACGCGCGCTCGATGAGCGCGGATGCAAGCGGCCCATGCCTGTGATCCTCCGTAACCTCCCTGAGCGAAATCAGCGCGCCGATGATCATGCCGATCAGGATGTGCGCAGCCATGCGGCCCGTCTCCTTTCCTACTGTTTGCAACTCACCGGCATGCTCCTTCAGCCAATGAACAACGGTATCTTTAAGTCCGTCCACATTGGTTGGAAGATATTGCACCAGTGAGATCGGCAACATGGCTCTGGAACTTTCCAGAATCTCGGCCATTTTTTGTAGAAGCATTGGAATGTTTTCGGCGTCGCCGCGAAAAAACACCGCCGCCCCAACGATCAACGCCGCTAGTCCGCCAACGATTAAAGCAGCAATCAGGGCAATTACTGCAATCTTGGCTTTGCCGCCTTGCAGCCGTTTTAATCGGATGCGCGGAGCGAGCAGGTGAACCATCTCATAGACAAGCAACCCCGCCAGCAGTGCCGGAAGAAGGTGATTGTTAAGCGCTATAAAAAGCAATAGTGTGACAACAGTCCAGGCGGCGATGCGACTATTTTTCTCCAGGTTCAATGGGAATCTTTCCTGACAGTTTAGTTGAAAATCATCCTAAGCATAACCAATAAAGGGAGGGTCGGGAATGAGGCTGTGCTTATGTAATTGTAGGGTGCGCCGCACGCACCATGGTGAATCCATTGGTGCGCGCGGCAGGGAAGGAGAGCGCTAGATTATAAATTAGTTTACCGTCACGTTCACCACCGCCACAGGTGGTATGCTGAACCCGAAGGAGGATGGGATGCATTGCAAGGCGAAAGACACGGTCTTTGGCGAAGATGATGCCACCAGGCTGATGTCGCCCTGTGTCGACGTTGAGATCTGACTCGTCAAAGCAAAGTTGCCTGGATTCCAGACGGGGTGTTGGTTGTTAAGTGTATACGGTTGGCATTGAAAAAAGCCTCCGCTGTGCAACCAGGCCAGCTTGGTGGTGCTGTTCGATGCCAATGTGCGAGGCCCCGCGACCAATATCAGCGGTTGTTGCGGATTGACGGTGACCGTCAGCCGGGCCGCATCACCCGCATTGACACCGGGGCCGCAGGTGGCGACAAAATTCCCGTTGACGCCGCCTGAACTGGCGATAAAGCTCGATGCCATTGAATATGATGATGATACGCCGCAGCCCGACAGTGTCACGTCGGTCCATACGGTGCTGCCTTGAGACCTTCTTTGGATAGAATATGCAGTGATTTGGTTTTGTTGCACGTTGGAGAACTGGAGCGGAAACGTGACGGCCGCAGTGCTGCCGCTTTGAACGAAGGTGCTGTCGAAGGTGAATTCGGCGGCCTGGGCGGAATAACAAATTCCCAGTGCAGAGATTGCGGAAAAAATGCCTGAAGCGATTCTTTTGTGCATCATCCCTTTGTATTTCATGGTGATCTCCTTATGAACGCAGTAAATGTGACTATGTGCAAGGGACTGGTCATCTGCTGAGTCACGCCCTTGTCGTTAAACTATAGGCCGCAAAAAGCGCAGGTGCAAGGGGGGGTGTGTTTTGTACCATTACGTTGGTTATGTAGCCATATAGGTGAGCACGGTTTGTGTTCCAACGCGCAATTTCCGCAATGACATTACGACGATCAGGTTCATTTTTATACGAGCATTTCAATCATTGTTATGTGCCCACCTTGCCTGGTCTGTGGAATGACAGTTGTTGCAAAAGCCCTTCCTTACGGGCCTATAATCAACCTAGCGCTTACTCACTCAACAGGTTCATTCCCGTATCAGCTTGCCATGCGTCGACGTTTGCCATAGCACCGCGTATTGAGGGCGTGGGCGCAAACGAGTGTCTGCATCCGGCGCTAATGCCGGCGTATGCGAGTGCGCTTTTTTGTTCTCGTACGGACGCATAGTTATCTGCCGTATCCAGCAGATCAACGACAATATATGTGCCTCGTTCTGGATTGAGGAAAACGCTATTGTCGGGTGCGCCATCCTGCGTGCATCCGGCACATGCAAGGAGAACCCACCATCAATGCTTGCAATGGCATTTTTCTCATAACGCCGACACTCGGTTTTTCTGCGCTGCTTCTTGGCTTATTCGATCACCTGCAATGCGGCAGGATGGCGAATATGGATACGTGGCCCGCTTTCGTCAGAGGGCGATAACTTGCCCCGAACCAGCACGGTGCGGCCCTGCCATCCTTCCGGCGCTGAATTGGCAAAGTAATGCCTGTTTTTGCGGGAGATGTACAACTGCATTCCGCCATTGAGTTCAAGCAACAGACCACCACGATCTTCGCTGATCTGTGCCACCTTTCCCTTGATCAGGCGAAAACCCCGCTCATCACCCGTCATGCTTGCGGCATCGACAGGCTGGTATTGCGGTAAAGACCAAATTCCGCGCTGCGCTTTGCGAGCGCGCTGCTCGGCAGCTTGATAGCAGGCTAAGTTCCACGTGTTTGGAGGGTAGGTCAACACAGTCGCAAGGCCCTGCTCCAGCATCCGGGCTTCGATGCTCACACCATTTTTCAGGAAAATATGCGCAAGGTCGCGCCCATACCTGTCGTGACGCTCCTCATCATACCGCAGACTCATAGCCTTGCCGGAACCCAGTAGGGTTTCCAGCGCGGTGCGTGCCTCAGCGGCGAAGGGCTGGGACGGTGCGCCGTTGTGCCCGACTTCTGGGGTGTCGATGCCGATAAACCGCACTTTGCGGCCATCGCTGAGGCGCACCGTATCACCGTCATAAACATAATTAACCGTCACATGCTCGTCGATGCGGTCCGAAGCGCAACCTATAGCCGTAGCCGTGTCGCGTGCAGCATCATTGGCTGAGCAGACGGCAGCAAGTAAGACCATGCAGCAGGCAATGGATATCCTGCTGACGCCGCCCAAAACAAAAAGGGCGCCTTTGCGGGGCACCCTTCTGATACAACAATCCAACGGCATTGTTGTGTATTATTTCGCGCCGTATCTCTGGCGGAACTTATCCACGCGGCCAGCGGTATCGACAATTCTCTGCTTGCCGGTGTAAAAAGGATGGCAAACAGAACATACATCCAGCCCCAGGTTTTTGCTGGAGGTGGAGCGCGTCTTGAATGTGTTGCCGCAACTGCAGGTTACGGTGATTTCATTGTAGGCAGGATGGATATCGGCTTTCATTTGCAACCTCATACTCGTGTATCAAAACTTTGCATCGCGCACCACGCTCCGCGACAGGAACGCAACATGATACGCAAATCAGGGGCCTACAGCAAGCAGGGTGCCGAAAAAAATCCTGATAAGAGCTCCAAATGTCCCTTTGTTGAGGCATGGTCGTCCATGGTAGATTAGGTGCCAGGCCTCCTGTGGCCATCTTATCCAAAAACGACAACGCCGCTTAGTTTATTAGGGAATTCAACGATGAATAACAACCCCCTGCTTGAAATGACCGGCCTGCCGCCGTTCACCCAGATCCGCCCCGAACACGTTGAGTCCGCCATTGATTGGTTATTGACGGAAAACCGCCTAGGCGTGCAGGCGCTACTGGACGCGCCCGGCCCCTACACCTGGGGTAGCCTGGTGCAACCGATCGAAGACATGGGCGAACGGCTCAACCGAGTGTGGTCCCCCATCGGCCACATGAACTCGGTGGTCAATTCCGAAGAGTTGCGCGCGGAATACAACGCCTGCCTACCAAAGTTGAGCGACTATGCCACCGAAATGGGGCAAAACGAAGGGTTATTCCGTGCCTACCAGTCCATCGCAGAAGGCCCGGAGTACGGCAGACTCGACACCGCGCAGAAGAAGATCATCGACAACGCCCTGCGCGATTTCCGGCTCTCCGGCATTGACCTGAGTCTGGAACACAAGGCACGTTACAAGGCCATCATGCAAGAAATGTCTGCGCTTACCAGCAAATTCGAGGAAAACCTGCTCGACGCCACCAACGCCTGGCAGAAACTCATCGAAAATGAGACAGCGCTGGTGGGCCTGCCGGAATCCGCCAAGGCGGCGGCAGCGCAGGCCGCCGAGCGCGAAGGCAAACAGGGCTGGCTGCTCAACCTGGAATTCCCTTCCTATTTTCCTGTCATCACCTATGCCGACAACCGCGCATTGCGCCGCGAAGTCTACGAGGCCTATGTGACGCGCGCCTCCGACGAGGGGCCGAATGCGGGCCGGTGGGACAATACGGTAATTATGGAAAAAATCCTGCAACTGCGTCATGAGGTTGCGCAACTGCTCGGCTTTGCCAATTACGCGGAACGCTCGATAGCCACCAAGATGGCGGCATCCACTGCGCAGGTGATGGAATTCCTCCACGATCTGGCGCGGCGCTCGCTACCCATCGCACGCCAGGATCTGGATGAGATCAGGGAGTTCGCCCGTGCGCAGCACGGCATGGACGATCTGGAATCCTGGGACATCCCCTACTATTCGGAAAAGCTGCGCCAGCACAAATACACTATTTCCCAGGAAGAAGTGAAGCCCTACTTTCCCGAGCCGCGTGTAGTGAACGGCATGTTCGCGGTGGTACAGCGCCTCTATGGTCTCGACATTCAGGAGATCAAGAGCGTGGAAACCTGGCACCCGGATGTGCGCTTCTTCGAGATCCGCGACGCCCAGGGCACGCTGCGCGGCCAGTTTTATCTCGATCTATATGCGCGGCCGCACAAGCGCGGCGGAGCGTGGATGGACGAGTGCATGACACGCAAGCGTGTCGAAAACGGTGTGCAGACCCCGGTGGCCTATCTCACCTGCAACTTTTCTTCGCCCATTGGCTCGGATCCGGCGCTGTTCAGCCACGACGAGGTGCTGACACTGTTCCACGAATTCGGCCACGGCCTGCACCACATGCTCACTCAGGTGAATTACCCCAGCGTGGCGGGCATCAGCGGCGTGCCGTGGGATGCTGTGGAGCTACCCAGTCAGTTCATGGAAAACTGGTGCTGGGAACGCGAGGCGCTGGATCTGATCGCGGGTCATTTTCAGACCGGCGTGCCGCTGCCACAGGCCCTGTTCGACAAAATGATTGCGGCGAAGAACTTCCAGTCCGGCATGCAGATGGCACGGCAACTAGAGTTTTCGATCTTCGATTTCCGCATGCACCTGGAATATGATCCCGCCAAAGGCGGGCGCATTTACGAGATTCTGAACGAAGTTCGGCAACAGGTGGCGGTGATCAGGCCACCCTCATTCAACCGCTTTCCGCATAGCTTCTCGCACATCTTCGCTGGCGGCTACGCGGCGGGATATTACAGCTACAAATGGGCCGAAGTGCTATCGTCGGACGCCTTCTCCAAATTTGAGGAAAACGGCATCTTCGACCGCGACACCGGCCTGCGATTCCTCTCCGCTATCCTCGAACAGGGCGGCTCGCGCGACCCGATGGAACTGTTCATCGAGTTCCGCGGCAGAGAACCGCAAATCGACGCGCTGCTACGGCATAGCGGGATTACTGCATGATCGCGAGCCGTCAAGAATGAAAATCGCAACCTGGAACGTAAACTCCCTGCGCGTGCGCTTGCCGCAGGTATTGGACTGGATCACCGCTGAGCAACCGGACATCCTTGCTCTGCAGGAAACCAAGCTGGAAGATAAAAACTTTCCCGTGGCGGAGATTGAGGCCGCGGGCTACCAAGTGATTTACTCTGGCCAGAAGACCTATAACGGCGTGGCGATACTAAGCCGCACCGCCGCACAAGACATTGTGACTGACATTCCCGGCCTGGACGATCATCAGCGCCGCATCCTCTTCGCCACTTATGGAGATATCCGAATACTTAATGTGTATGTGCCCAACGGCGAGGCCGTAGGCTCGGATAAATACGCTTACAAACTCGGCTGGTTGGAAAAACTCACCGCCTATGTGAAAGTACAGCTTGCCGCACGCCCGCGCCTGGTGCTGCTGGGAGATTTCAACATCGCCCCCGAGGCGCGCGACGTACACGACCCGCAGCTCTGGGAAAACAGCGTGCTGTGCTCCGAGCCGGAACGCGCCGCCTACCGCCAACTGATCGGCCTTGGCCTATGTGACACATTCCGGCTCTTTAATCAGGAAGAAAGCCAATTCACCTGGTGGGACTACCGCATGGCCGCCTTCCGCCGCAACATGGGCCTGCGTATCGACCACATTCTGGTCAGCCAGGAATTATGCGGGGCGAGCATCTCCTGCCAGATCGACAAAACGCCACGCAAGCTTGAGAGGCCTTCGGATCATACGCCTGTAGTGGCGGTATTCGGGACGGATGTTGCGCCAAATATTGGCGATGTAGATACCTGATTTCTATAATATGCCAACGACAAATCTATATGTGAAAACAGTTTCTATATTTTTGAAATGATGTCTATTTCTAGCAGCCTGGGCGCCAGCCATGGAAGCGACGCGTAAGCGAGCGATGGCTGGCAACCCCCGGATAGCCTCTGTCTCTTGATCACAATGTGGCACGCGCGAGCCTGCTCATTTGATAGCCCTCAAGTCGCTCCTTCAAGCGAAACCAGCCATGCCACATCGTGTCCCACCCAGGACGCCCAGTGCGCTTGGTGTCAGTAAATCCGCCCAACTTCGCGACCGCCAAGCACGCCCAACGAATCGATGGCGCCGTCGTCGGTGGCGCGCTGCGCTGGGTCGATACCCACAACACGGTCCACTCGTCTTCGCTCAGTAGCGTGTCGCAGCTCACCTGCTCATCCTCCTCCGGCGTGTCCAGCATTTCTCGCAATTGCAACAAGCGCACGGCCAGAAACGCGGTGATCACTAACATCCGTTCCAGGTTCGCCGCGCTTTGGAAGCGTTGCCTTTCCACTCCCACGCCACTCTTTCACGCCTTGTGATAATCCTCAATGCGCAATCTGGCGCGAGTGAGCGCACCACCTGCCGCGCCTCGTCCGCGCTGCCCACCAGTTCGCTCGTCAGCAACACCCAGCGTAACGGTTCCACGTCCGGCGGTGCATCCTTCTCCTCAACCAGAATCGCGTTCACGGTCAACGGCTCACGGCAGCCGGCACCCCCTGCCGGGGCGTGTAGTTCCAGACTCAGACTGCGCAGATGCACCGTGGCTTGACGCGCTGTGCAGCACGCGTCGATCCACCTTGGCCCGGATCACAAAGCGCTGCGCGTGCCGCAACTTGTAATCCAGGTACTCGTACACGTCGGATTCACGATCACACACCGAGATGGTGCGCGCCATCGTGGCGCCCAAACGCTCGGCGGTGCGCTCCGAAGCTTGTTCCCACTTGTAGCTTTCCTTGTCTTCATAGGCGCGTTGCTTGCGTGAGTGTTTCTTGCCGTGGTCTTTGCGCTTCGCGTCTTTTTGGTTGCTCGTGATGCCCAGCTCGCCCTCCACCGCATGCGTATAGCTCACGCTGGTGGTGTCTTCCACGGCCAGCAACAACGCATGCGCTTGGGCGTGCCGCGCTACGCTGGCGAAGCTACCCTCTCGGATGGCTTCCGGTTTCACGCCGTCGTTACGCAGCAATCGGTAGCCGCCCAATAATGCCGCGCCATCGCCCTGGCAGCTCTTCGCCAGTGAACGGCCCATCTGCTTCGACATGAGTGCCGCCACGTCCACCAAGCGCCCCGTGCGCCGCGCGTCGCCTAGTTCACAGTCGCCAAACATCCGTCGTGACCATTCCATCTCATCCTTGGGTATCATTGCAACCGAACGCTCCTTTTGCCTCAGAGGGTTACAAGATAGCTCTCATATGAAATGTGATCAAGAGACAGGATCGGAGCCGGGGGAGTTGTGGGATGGAAGGGGTTGTTAGTTCCTTACCCCTTCGACTTCCAGTGCAATCGCCATGTCATCGCCTACCGCCGGCAGGGCGAATTTCACGCCGAAGTCCGAGCGTTTGATTTTGGTGGTAGCGTCGAAACCGCAGACGAATTTTTGTTTCTTCGGGTCCATGGGGTGGATGCCGCAGTTGATGCTTTGCACGTCCAGCTTGACGGGCTTGGATACCCCGGCAATGGTCATCGTGCCATCCACGGTGGCCTTGGAGGGGCCGTTGAAGGTGATCTTGGTGGATTTGTAGGTGATTTCCGGGAATTCCGCAACATTCAGAAAATCCGGTGAGCGCAGGTGGTCGTCGCGCTTTTTGAAGCCGGTATCAACAGAAGCTGCATCAATCGTGATGTCCACCGAGCTGGTGTTGCCGGTGCGATCCATCACGATCTTGCCCTTGGTGGTGTTGAAACGGCCGTGCATGGTGGAAAAACCGAGATGGTTGATGGTGAAGTGAGGAAAGGTGTGGTCCGGGTCGATCGTGTAGTTTTCTGCCGCTGCGAATGCGGTGCAAGACAGTGTGGTTAATGCAACAGCAAGTACGACTTTACGCATGGTGCTCTCCTTGGGTTGGGGGGTGAAGGGGAATATTTAACCCGGATTGTCCATTAGACGAAAAACGGCCCTTCGACAGGCTCAGGGCGAGCGGTTTTGGGGCTAATGGACAATCTGGGTTTAAGACTATATAGGCGGTGCCCCGGCAATTTTCAATGCCACATAAATCGCGCCTGCTGCGGCAGGCGCGGTGGCGGCTACCAGCGCCAGCGCCTGCCCCCACAACGGCAAGCGCTTGGGCAAGGGGATGCGCGCCAGCAGCGGTGTCAGCGCCAGGATGGATAAGCTATACCATGGCAGCTTTGCATACACCAGCCCGCTCATGCCGATCAACCCGCTGAGCAGCGTCACCGGCAGCATCATTACGAACCCCACTGGCAAGGTCTTCTTTATCACGCTCAACAGCAGAAACGCACCGAGTGCCGCAGCCAGAGACGACGCCAATTGCCCGAGCAGGGCTGAAGCGCCGATCAGCGCAGCAATGCCTGTGCCCAGGCTCAGTGTCAACGTAGCCGCGTCGGCACGCAAGGGGCGGCTGCGCAGACCTTCCAGTGAAAGCATCAGCCAAACCACATAAGCAATACCGCCTGCTGCGTACAGCCAAAAGGCCTGTCCTTCCATGCGCATCAACGGCGGCCAGATCACCCACAGCAGTGCCGCGGCCCCGGTGATGGCGAGGAGGGACAAAAGATACTGCCGCTTGATCGTGAACAGGTCGAGCAGCAGGCCAACGGCTACCGCTATCATGCCCAGCAACACTACTTTGCGGGTGCTGGTGAGCGGCGTGAACTCAAAGCCTGTGATCAGTGACACGCTGGCATAAAAGCCCAGCATCACGGCCAGTCCTGCCCAATACCATCCCACATATTTAAGCAGGAAACCGGCGACGAGCGCTACAAAAAAGGGCGCTACGGAGGCCTGGAATGCGGGGTTTGCTAATAGATCGTCCATGTTCATTCAGCGATTTTGAAAGATAGGTGACAGGCTACACCCGGATTCTCTCCAGTGATAGCAAATAGTTTCGAAGTATTACTTCAATAAATTTGAATGTGTGTGGGCGGCACTGATTTCGCGCATCTTGTTTTCAATCCATGCCTCCGCACCCGCATTGATCTCAGATGTCGAGCGCCCGGTGTCGGCAATGGCCGGGCCGATGACGAGCCGGATGGTGCCAGGCCGCTTGATGAAGCCGTGTTTTGGCCAGAACTCACCGGCGTTATGCGCCACCGGCACCACAGGATAGCCGGTGTGATGGGCCAGCATCGCGCCGCCGGGGGCGTAAGGGCGCTTTTCACCGGGCGTGACGCGCGTGCCTTCGGGGAAAATCACCACCCATAAACCATCGGCCAAACGCTGCGCGCCCTGTTCCCGGAGTTGGCGCAAGGCCTTTTTGCCTGCTTTGCGGTCGATGGCGATGGGGTTGAGCATGGCCAGTCCCCAGCCGAAAAACGGCACCCACAGCAGCTCGCGCTTGAGCAACCACACCTGTGGCGGAAAAACCCTCTGTAACGCCAGCGTCTCCCAGGCGGATTGGTGCTTGCAGAGGATGATGCCGTTGGTCGGGGGGATGTTTTCCCGGCCCTCCACGGTGTAGCGCAGATTGCACGTCACCGCCAGCCACCACAGGTTAAAACGCGACCATTGGGTGATGAACGCATAGCGCTGCCGCAACGGCAAAGGGAAAGTGAGCAGACTGAGCGGCGCAAAGACCAGCGTTGAGAGCGCCATGCCGAGGGAGAACAGGAGGGAGCGGAGGGTGAGCATCGTCATAGTCTGGAGGTCAAATGCAGGTTGTAGGGTGCGCCATGCGCACCATTCATCCCAGCTTGTCCCACGGCGAAATAGAGCGTACATCGCCGTTCGTGGTGAGCTTGTCGAACCATGAACAGCCCTTCGACAGGCTCAGGGCGAACGGTTTTGGGGCGTGGGACAATCTGGGTTCATTATTCATTTTAATAGGGTGCGTGAGACACACCCTACATGGCCTATGCCGTCGCCAATTTGGAAATATCCGCCACGGGATTCATCAGCTCCGCGAGCTGCTTGAGCAGGGCGAGGCGGTTGGTGCGCAGCGACGCGTCTTCGGCCATCACCATTACCTTGTCGAAGAAGGTATCCACGGTCTCGCGCAGTCGCGCCAGACGCACCATGGCCTGAGTGTAATCGGTATCTTCGAGCAACGGCATGACCTCCGCACGAATCAGGGCCACTTGCTCCGCTAGGGCGCGCTCGGCAGGTTCGGTAAGAAGGCTGTCGGCAACCACATCGGGTATCGTTTCTCCCCGTTCAATAGCCTGCCGCAGGATATTGGCAATACGCTTGTTCGCCGCAGCCAGGCTTTCGGCCTCGGGCAGGGCGCGGAATGCTGTGACGGCGTGCATGCGGCGGTCAAAGTCGTAGGGATGGGTGGGGCGGTGTGCCAGCACGGCCTCGAAGACGTCGGGGCGGATGCCCTGGTCATGATAATAGGCGCGCAGACGCTCCATCATGAAATCGAATACCTGTTCCTCCAATGTGGAGTTGGAAAACCTGTGGTATTTGCCCTCTGGCTTAAAAGTCCCCCAATACTGTTTCCGCACTGCTTCCAGCGTAGTGAGCAAATCCAGATTCAGCTGTTTTTCTATTATGGTGCGCAGCACGCCCAGCGCGGCGCGGCGCAGTGCGAAGGGGTCCTTGTCGCCGCTTGGGGCTTGGCCGATGCCGAAGATGCCGACCAAGGTGTCAAGCTTGTCGGCAATGGACAGGGCTTGGCCGGTGTGGGTCAAGGGCAGCGCATCGCCAGCGTAGCGCGGCATGTACTGCTCATCAATGGCTTGTGACACGTCGTCTTGTTCGTCGTCATGCAGGGCATAATAACGCCCCATGCTGCCTTGCAATTCAGGAAATTCTCCTACCATGGCGGTCATGAGGTCACATTTTGATAGTGCTGCCGCGCGCTGCGCTCGCCCCACATCACCGCCAATATTGTTCGCGCAAACCCCAGCCACACCCATGACGCGTATTGTCTTGTCGTATATGGTGCCCAGCTCGTTTTGAAACACCACATGTTTGAGACTTTCGAGTCGCACTTCCAGTTTTTGCTTACGGTCTTGATCCCAGAAAAACGCGGCATCGCTTAGACGCGGGCGTATCACGCGTTCATTACCGGCGCGAACCTGGTCCGGGTCGCGGCTTTCGATGTTGGAAACGGTGATGAAGTAGGGCAGCAGTTTGCCCGCCCCGTCCACTACATGAAAATACTTCTGGTTGCCCTTCATGGTGGAGATCAGCGCCTCCTGGGGCACGCTCAGAAAGCGTTCCTCAAACTGGCCCAGCAGTGCCGCCGGCCATTCCACCAGGGCGGTGACTTCGTCGAGCAGGGCGTCGTCGATCACCGCTGTGCCGCCGACCGAGACGGCCTTTTCCTGCACCTGCCCATAGATCGCCTCGCGACGCGCGGCGAAGTCGGGCATCACACGTCCTTCGGTTTCCAGCAACGGGGCGTAGGCGGCGGGTTCGGCCAGATACATGGAGTCAGGGTGATGGAAGCGGTGCCCGCGTGTCTCGCGTCCGGTTTGCACGCCGAGGATTTCGGCGTCGACCACTTCATCACCAAACAGCAGAACTATCCAATGCACCGGGCGCACAAATTCCACGCGCGAGCTACCCCAGCGCATGCGCTTGGGGATAGGGAGTGCAGCGAGGGATTGCTCTATGATGCCGGTCAGCAAATCCTTTGTGGTGCGGCCAGGCTGCGTGGCGCGGAACACCAGCCAGGAACCTTTGTCGGTTTCCAGTTTTTCGAGTTGCTCGACCGCAACACCACACGAGCGCGCGAAGCCTTCGGTAGCCTTGGTAGGCAGGCCGTCGCCGTCAAACGCAGCATTCAACGCCGGACCACGGCGTTCCACCAGACGGTCAGCCTGGGTGGTGATCAACGCCTCAATGTGTACCGCTAATCGGCGTGGTGTGGCGTAGGGGTGTACTGTGCCAAATTCCAGGCCGGCTTTGTTGAGTCCATCCATTATGCCGTTGGCAAATGCCTCCATGAGCTTCTTTAAAGCCTTGGGTGGCAGTTCTTCGGTGCCGATTTCCACCAGCAGGTCACGATGCTGTGTCATGACGCACCTCCCGCAGTCGCAGTCTGCGCCATGGGGAAACCTAGTGCCTCGCGGCGTTTGTAATAGGTTTCCGCTACCGCGCGCGCCAGGGTGCGCACGCGCAGGATGTAGCGTTGGCGTTCGGTCACTGAAATCGCGCGGCGCGCATCGAGCAGGTTGAAGGTGTGCGAGGCTTTGAGCACCATCTCATAGGCGGGCAGCGGCAATCCCTCCTCGATCAGTTTGCTGCTCTCGCGTTCACAGGTGTCGAACCAGCCAAGCAGCGATGCAACATCGGCGTGTTCAAAATTGTATGTGGACATTTCCACTTCGTTCTGGTGAAACACATCCCCATAGGTGACTTTCGCCGCTCCCGGCATCCCGTTGGTCCACGTCAGGTCAAAAACGCTCTCTACCCCTTGCAGGTACATGGCGATGCGCTCCAGTCCATAGGTGATCTCGCCGGTCACCGGCTGGCATTCCAGCCCGCCCACCTGCTGGAAATAGGTGAACTGCGTCACCTCCATGCCGTTCAGCCACACCTCCCAGCCCAGGCCCCACGCGCCCAGCGTCGGCGATTCCCAGTTGTCCTCGACGAAGCGGATGTCATGCACCAGCGGGTCGATACCCAGCATTTTCAGTGAACCCAGGTACAGGTCTTGGATGTCAAGCGGCGACGGCTTGAGGATCACCTGGAATTGGTAATAATGCTGCAAACGGTTAGGGTTCTCGCCGTAACGCCCATCGGTGGGGCGGCGCGAGGGTTGCACATAAGCCGCGCGCCATGGCTCGGGGCCGATGGCACGCAGGAAAGTAGCGGAATGGAACGTGCCCGCGCCGACTTCCATATCGTAAGGCTGCAACAGCACGCAACCCTGCGCAGCCCAGTAATTCTGGAGCGCCAGAATCAGGCCCTGGAAGGTCGAGACGTCAGGCGACGGGGCGTCGCCAGAAAGAGTGGTGTATGTCAAAACAAACCCTTTTATTCGTAAATGGAGCGTGGCGCAAAGTATAGCGGGTACAAGCGGGTTTATGTAGTCCGATGAGTTTTCATGCGTGCTGCGGGTTAGGCCGGATTTTTTGATTTTTTACGGATTAGGCGTCACCGGCAGGCCACCCTCAGGCACAAATGATGGATAGGGGTTATGTGAGCCCATAGACCGGGCTGGCCGGAGCATGCGATGTGGAATTGATTCTTTCGGAAGCCGAGCGCCTTCGTTACGACATCGTAGTAAAATTTCTCTGGTCTCCCCAGGTTCGAGGTCGTAACATATCAATAATAACCAGGAGGGATCGAATATGACGATGACGCATCGAATACTACCATTCGCGATGGCAGCAACATTGCTAGTGCCATTTGCGGTGTCAGCGGAACCCGATACGCATAGTGAAAAGGCACATAAGTCTGCCCACCATTTTACTGACCATTGGGCAAAAACATTGAGCGACGATCAAAAAACTCGGGTGGATATAATGCATCTTGAACTCGACCGTGAACTCGTTGTGTTGAAGGCGCAAGAGGAGCTTGTACAAAAACAGATTAACGTGTTGGTGGCGCGGGATAATACAGCCACAAATTCGCTTCACACGAAAATCGATGAGCTGATGGGCGTAAAAAAACAGATAATGCGTTCCCGTTACGCACATATTCTGGAAATGCGCGCGATACTAACGCCAGTACAACGCATTTCGTATGATATGGAGATACTTGAACGCAGTGGCGTTAAGTGACGCTTGATGGGGTTTGCTTGATTTGTAGCCCTGAGCGCTGTCCTGGCGCCCATTTTTCACGTGTAATTCGCATTCAAGCCCGGATGTTTTATAGAACATCCGGGCGATGACAAAAGCATTGGCGGATCTGGTTCGGCATGCCCATGAACGACGACCCGAAACCCCAGGCAACCGATACCTGTCCTACAGCCATTCCCCCAGCAAAACCAATTCATACTGTATAAGCAGCGCGTAGCCAAACAGCAACCCGTGTAACGCATGGCGCACCGTGAAGCGGTTGAATACGGAGAAGTTTTTATGCGCAACCAGGAACACCAGTCCCGCCGCAGTAAGGGCGAGCTTTGTAACAAGAAATAGCTGGGTATCTATTTCGAGCAGCCACGTCATGAACGGGTTAGCCTCGGATGCGCCACGCTGCAGCAAGCTGAGCGTGAATGCCGCGTCCATACAGCACAGAAGCAGGATTCCCACGGCGATATAGAACAATCCTGGCTCATACCAGTCAACATAGGAATTCCCCCGATCTTCCGCGCGCTGCGCCCCTCGACGCCGGCCCTGCCAGGCCGCGCGACTAAAGGGTGCGGATGATGCCGAGCGGCGGTCCGTGCGCCTGCGCTGTTTGACGCCGTTAGAGATCGCTATTGAGGTCATATATATCCTGAATCTTGTTCTTGCTTTTATGCGATTAGAAGTTCGCGCCCTGAAGCTGGGGGGTTAACAGAATAGTATTCGCGAATGGATTTTAAAGGAAGTATAAATGGCGAAAAAAGAGCACGCACTGCGTTTAGTTCTACTGTGTCACAAGCAATGAGTGGGCATCAACCCCGTTGCTCCGCCGCATCAAGCGTATTCTGCAACAACGTCGCCACCGTCATCGGTCCCACCCCGCCGGGAACGGGGGTGATCCAGGCGGCGCGTTCGGCGGCGGGGGCGAATTCCACGTCACCCACGATCTTTCCATCCGCCAGCCGATTGATGCCCACGTCAATCACGATGGCGCCTGGCTTGATCCATTCACCCTTGATGAACCCCGGTTTGCCCACGGCCACCACCAGGATGTCGGCGCGCCCCACATGGCTGGGCAGGTCGCGGGTGAAGCGGTGACAGGTGGTGACGGTGCATCCGGCCAGCAGCAACTCCAGGGACATCGGGCGTCCGACGATATTGGATGCGCCTACTATAACCGCCTCCTGCCCTTTGAGGATTTGCCCGGTACTTTCCAGCAAGGTCATAACCCCGTGCGGGGTGCAAGGCCGAAGCGCGGGCAGGCGTAGCGCCAGCCGTCCGACGTTATAGGGGTGAAAGCCGTCCACGTCTTTGCCGGGGTGTATTCGCTCAATGACGATTTCGGAATCGATATGTGTGGGCAATGGGAGCTGGACCAGAATGCCATCAATATCGGGGGCGTCATTCAGTTCGTCAATCAGCGCGAGGAGAGCTTCCTGGCTGACGCTGTCGGGCAGGTCATAGCTCTTGGAGATAATGCCGGCTTCAAAGCAGGCTTTTCTCTTGCTGGCGACATAGACCTCCGAGGCCGGATTGTTGCCAACCAGGATAACGGCTAGACCAGGTGCGCGTTTGCTGTGCGCCAGGCGCTGTTCTACGCCGCGTTTTACCGCTTGCCTGAGATCGGCAGCCTGTGCCTTGCCATCTATGATCTGTGCCTTCATGTTTGAACCCGAATGTGACGAAGGTGTCTATTCTAACCGTTGCGGGGATTTCTGTGCTAATCCGTATGTTGGTGTTTTTGTGTAATCCCGCTTGCTGGCGTAAAATCAACCTTTTAGCGAGCAAATCAAGTAGGAGTCAGGAAAGTGGCCGGAAAAACCTTGTACGATAAATTGTGGGACGCGCATGTGGTGCGCTGCAATGATGATGGTACGTGTCTTTTGTACATTGATCGCCATCTTGTGCACGAGGTTACCTCCCCTCAGGCCTTTGACGGGCTGCGTCTGGCCGGGCGCAAGCCATGGCGCGTGGACGCAAACCTGGCGGTGGCCGATCACAACGTTCCGACTACCGATCGCAGTCACGGAATAGCCGATCCTGTCTCACGTTTGCAAGTGGAGACGCTTGATAACAATTGCGACGAGTTTGGTATCACCGAATTCCGGATGAATGACCCACGCCAAGGCATCGTCCATGTCATCGGCCCGGAGCAGGGCGCGACGCTGCCTGGCATGACCGTGGTGTGCGGTGATTCGCACACCTCCACTCACGGCGCCTTTGGCGCGCTGGCGCACGGTATCGGCACCTCCGAAGTTGAGCATGTGCTTGCCACCCAGTGCCTGATCCAGAAGAAATCGAAAAATATGCTCATCAGCGTGGATGGCCAAGTGGGCGCTGGTGTCACGGCCAAGGATATCGTGCTGGCGATTATCGGTGAAATCGGCACTGCGGGCGGTACAGGCTATGCCATCGAGTTCGGCGGTGAGGCGATCCGCGCGCTCTCCATGGAAGGCCGCATGACGGTCTGCAACATGGCCATCGAGGCCGGTGCGCGTGCGGGCATGGTGGCGGTGGACGACAAGACTATCGACTATGTGAAAGGGCGGCATTATGCCCCCGTTGGCGAGGCATGGAAGCGGGCGGTGACGGCTTGGCGCGATCTGCACAGCGATCCGGACGCAGTGTTCGACCGGGTGTTGCATATCAATGCCGCCTCCATCAAGCCTCAGGTGACGTGGGGCACCTCGCCGGAAATGGTGGTGCCGGTGGATGGCCGCGTGCCCGATCCTGCCCAGGAGTCTGATGCAGTAAAGCGCGAGGGGATGACGCGGGCGCTACGTTATATGAACCTGACGCCGGGCATGGCGATCACCGATATCGCCATCGACAAGGTGTTCATCGGCTCCTGCACCAATTCGCGCATTGAAGACCTGCGCGCCGCCGCAGCGATTGCGCGTGGCCAGCATGTCGCCAGCAATGTAAAGCTCGCCCTGGTGGTGCCGGGCTCAGGTCTGGTTAAACGCCAGGCCGAAGCGGAAGGACTGGACAGGATTTTTATCGAGGCCGGTTTTGAATGGCGCGAGCCAGGGTGCTCCATGTGCCTGGCCATGAACGCCGACCGTCTGGAGCCGGGCGAGCGCTGCGCCTCCACCTCGAACCGCAACTTCGAAGGCCGCCAAGGCCCAGGTGGACGTACACATCTGGTCAGCCCGGCAATGGCCGCCGCAGCGGCAGTGGCGGGACATTTTGTGGATGTTCGTGAGCTTGCATAGACCTCTGACAGGCCGCTTCCCTGAGGTTTTTCAATTTTCAGCCGCACGTAATTTGCGGTTGATTATTGGGGCTGATGCCTACCTGTATCTGTTTGGTGTTTGGTAATTCATACTCCGCAGGCACAGTGGTTGTGGTCGACGGGGGGGGCAATATGCTGAGTGCAGTTCTATCGCGCCAACGGATAGCTTGCTAATAGAGTTTTAATGGGGCGGCCCTGGCGAAATGTAAGATATGGCTTGTAATTGTCCCCGGGATTATGTTATTTTTTCGCCTCTTGAATAAGTAGGCGCGTAGCTCAGTTGGTTAGAGCACCACCTTGACATGGTGGGGGTCGTTGGTTCGAGTCCAATCGCGCCTACCAGGATTGCTGGTCCCACCGTTTGTAATCATACCCATCTGTAATCATGCCCATCATAACCCTTCCCGACGGTAGTCAGCGTAACTTCGATCATCCCGTGACCGTGCAGCAGGTCGCCGCGAGCATTGGCGCCGGTTTGGCCAAGGCCGCCCTGGCGGGCAAGATTGATGACAGGCTGGTCGATATCTCGTATGTCATCGAGCATGACGCCCACCTAGCGATTGTGACCGACAAAGGTCCCGAGGGCCTGGAAGTTATCCGTCATTCCTGCGCCCATTTGCTGGCGCAAGCCGTCAAGGCGTTATTTCCCGACGCCCAGGTGACCATCGGCCCGGTGATCGAAGACGGCTTTTACTACGATTTTGCCTATCAGCGCCCCTTTACCCCGGAAGATCTCCAGGCCATCGAAAACAAGATGCTGGAATTGACTGCCCAGGATCTGCCAGTGTCCCGCTCGGTGATGCCGCGTGATGAGGCCGTGATCTTCTTCCGCAACATGGGTGAGGAATACAAGGCCAAGATCATTGAAGATATCCCGGCGCACGAAGTGTTGTCCCTCTATAGCCAAGGTGACTTTACCGATCTGTGCCGTGGTCCGCACGTGCCTTCGACCGGAAAGATCAAGGCCTTTAAGCTGATGAAGGTGGCGGGGGCATATTGGCGCGGCGATTCGAAAAATGCGATGTTGCAGCGCATCTACGGCACCGCCTGGTCCGACAAGAAGGCGCTCGACGCCTATCTGCACCGCCTGGAAGAGGCTGAAAAGCGTGATCACCGCAAGATAGGCAAGGCCCAGGATCTATTCCATCTTCAGGAGGAAGCGCCGGGCATGGTGTTCTGGCATCCCAAGGGGTGGGGTATTTGGCAGGTGGTGGAACAGTACATGCGCCAGGTATTCCGCGATAACGGCTATCAGGAAATCCGTACCCCGCAGGTGATGGACCGGATGATGTGGGAAAAATCCGGGCACTGGGAAAATTACCGCGAGAACATGTTTACCACGCACTCCGAGTCGCGCGACTTTGCTGTTAAGCCGATGAATTGCCCTGGACACATCCAGGTGTTCAATCAGGGCTTGAAGAGCTACCGCGATCTGCCGCTGCGCCTGGCCGAGTTTGGCTCCTGTCACCGCAATGAGCCCTCCGGCGCGCTGCACGGCATCATGCGGGTGCGCGGCTTCACGCAGGATGACGCGCATATCTTTTGCACCGAGGAGCAGGTTCAGGATGAGGTCTCCGTGTTCATTGATCTGGTGCGCAAGGTATACGCGGATTTTGGTTTTAACGAGATTTTAGTTAAGCTCTCCACCCGTCCCGAAAAGCGTGTCGGCTTGGATGAGGCGTGGGACAAGGCGGAGCATGCGCTGGAGCAAGCACTCAACAGCAAAGGCCTGTCGTGGGATTTGCAGCCGGGCGAGGGCGCCTTCTATGGACCGAAAATCGAGTTCTCGCTCAAGGATTCCATTGGGCGCGTCTGGCAATGTGGTACAGTACAGCTTGATTTTTCCTTGCCGGAGCGGCTTGACGCATCCTATATCTCCGAAGACAGCTCCCGGAAAGTACCCGTCATGCTGCACCGCGCCATACTGGGTTCGCTGGAGCGTTTTATCGGCATTTTGATCGAGCACCATGCCGGTTTCTTTCCTGTCTGGTTGGCGCCCGTCCAGGTGGTGGTGATGAATATTACCGATAAACAGGCCGGATATACGCAGGAAATTGAAGAATTACTGAGAAAACAGGGTTTCAGGGTTAAATCAGACTTGAGAAATGAGAAGATCGGCTTTAAAATTCGTGAGCACACGTTACAGCGTGTGCCGTACCTCCTCGTTATAGGAGATCGCGAAGTAAATGAACGTTTGCTGGCCGTGCGTGCGCGTGGCGGAGAAGATCTGGGCAGCATGTCACTTGATGCCTTCCTGGGTCGTCTCAATGCCGATATCGCGAGCCGCGGCCTTACTGTTTCGGAGGGTTAGAGTATCGCCGCTGACAAAGAGGTTCGCCTCAATGATGAGATAAGGTCCCCGCAGGTTCGCCTGATCGGAGTCGATGGAGAGATGGTAGGCGTGGTTACCTCGAGAGAGGCGCTGCAAATGGCTATCGAGGCCGAGCTGGATCTTGTGGAGATTGTCCCGAACGCGACGCCTCCCGTATGCCGCATTATGGATTATGGCAAGTTCTTGTTTGAAGAAAGCAAGAAGCGCCATGCGGCGAAAAAGAAACAGAAGCAAATCCAGGTTAAGGAAGTAAAGTTTCGACCAGGGACGGAGGAAGGGGATTATCAGGTAAAACTACGCAACCTGATACGTTTCCTGAGTGAAGGGGATAAGGCCAAGGTAACCATCAGGTTCCGTGGCCGAGAGCTGGTGCACCAAGAACTCGGGTTCAAGATCGTAAAACGGCTTGAAGTCGATCTGGCGGAAGTCGGTGTTGTTGAACAACACCCGAAAATGGAAGGCCGCCAGATGGTGATGGTTCTTTCCCCCAAGAAGTAGGAGCGGTAATGGTGCCCTTTAGGGTGTTGGCGCTCCTGCAAAGCAAACATTTTTATTTAACGAATGCGGAGTTATTTTAATGCCTAAGTTGAAAACCAATAGCGGCGCGGCCAAGCGTTTCAAGCGCACGGCCTCTGGCGGCTTTAAACACAAACAATCGTTCCGTAACCACATCCTCACTAAAAAGAGTTCAAAGCGGAAACGGCACCTGCGTCATAACTCGATGCTGGACAAATCCGATGTGGCAGGACTTAACCGTCTGCTGCCCAACAGTTAAGGAACGAGGAATTAAGCTATGCCAAGAGTAAAACGTGGCGTTACCGCCCGCGCCAGACACAAAAAAATTATCGATCAGGCCAAGGGCCATCGTGGTAGACGCAACAGTGTCTTCCGCGTAGCAACCCAGAGCGTCATCAAGGCCGGCCAGTATGCCTACCGTGATCGCCGCCAGAGGAAGCGTCAGTTCCGCGCCCTGTGGATTACCCGTATCAACGCCGCCTCGCGTGAGTGCGGCCTGTCCTACAGCCGTATGATCAACGGCCTGAATAAGGCCGCTGTGGCAATCGACCGTAAGGTTTTGGCTGATATCGCGGTCTATGACAAGGCTGCATTTGCCCTATTGGCGGAAAAGGCCAAGGCTGGACTGTCGAGCTGAAAATAGTGATGTGATTATTCGCCATCTCGGTGGCGGTTGAAGCGATAAAGACAGGGGAAAGGCCAAAACCTTTCCCCTATTTTGTTATTAGGGATCGAGCCCAGGTTGTCCGTTAGGCGAAATAGGGAGTACACCGCCGTTCGTGGTGAGCTTGTCGAACCATGGACGGCCCTTCGACAGGCTCAGGGCGAACGGTTTTAGGGCTAATGGATAATCTGGGTTGAAGTCACAATTGTAGGGTGCGCCATGCGCACCGGTATTTGACACTACATCATGCGGGGATATTTTAGTGCAAGAGCTGACAGAGCTTGTACAGCAGGCCGAAAAAGAGATCGCGCAGGCACAGAGTTTGTCCGATCTTGATCAGGCCCGGGTACGTTATCTCGGTAAAAAGGGCCTGCTTACTGAATACCTTAAGAGTTTAGGCAATCTCTCGCCTGAAGAAAGACCTAAGGCGGGTCAGGCTGTCAACGCCACCAAGGAAGCGGTGACGGCCAGCATTGAAGCGCGACTCGCTGTTATCGAGAGTGCGGCGATTACGGCCAAATTGGCGGCGGAAACGCTTGATGTAACATTGCCCGGAAGGGGGCAAGTGTCAGGTGGTCTGCATCCGATAACGCGCACCCTTGAGCGTATCGAGCAGTTGTTTGCCCAAGTGGGTTTCGAGGTGGCCGAAGGACCGGAGGCGGAGAGCGATTATTACAACTTTGAGGCGCTGAATATTCCAGCGCATCATCCGGCGCGCGCGATGCATGACACGTTTTATTTCGACGCCCACACCCTGTTACGCACCCATACCTCGCCGGTACAGATCCATGTAATGCAAGACCGTCCGCCGCCGCTGCGGGTGATCGCCCCCGGGCGCGTCTATCGCTGCGATTCCGATCTGACGCATACCCCGATGTTCCATCAGGTGGAAGGTTTCATGATCGACGAAAATGTGAGCTTCGCCGATTTGAAGGGGATGCTCAACGATTTCTTGCGTGGCTTTTTCGAGCAGGATCTCAATACCCGTTTTCGTCCCTCCTACTTTCCCTTTACCGAACCTTCGGCAGAGGTGGACATCCAGTGCGTGATGTGCGGCGGCAGCGGTTGCCGGGTGTGCAAGCATACCGGCTGGCTGGAGGTGCTGGGGTGCGGCATGATCCATCCCCAGGTGTTTGCCAACGTCGGCATCGATAATGAGCAGTACACCGGCTTTGCCTTCGGTATGGGGGTGGAGCGTCTCGCCATGCTGCGCTATGGCGTCAACGACCTGCGCCTGTTTTTTGAAAACGACCTGCGCTTTTTGCGGCAGTTTGGGTAACTTGAAAACCGCTTTTTGTCCGCGAAAGGCACGTTGTTACGAAATAAAACAAAAACATGGATTTTTTCAGCAATTCACTGGACAGGTGGCAAGTAATATCGCGATATGCGTTTGAATATTTTCGTGTTTTTTGTGATTTTCGTGGATGGCTGAGTTTTTTAGGGTTAATGTTCTTATACGGTAAAGCATCATGAAATTCAGCGAACACTGGTTGCGGGAATGGGTGAATCCCGCTATCACCACCGAACAATTATCCGCGCAGTTGACCATGGCTGGCTTGGAAGTCGATGCCATTGAGCCTGTCGCGCCTGCCTTTTCAAAGGTGGTAGTAGGCGAGGTGCTGGTGGTTGCGCCGCATCCGGATGCCGAGCGTCTCAAGGTGTGCCAGGTGAATATCGGTGAGGCGCAGCCATTGCAGATCGTGTGTGGTGCAGCCAATGTGCAGGTAGGGCTGCGTGTGCCCGCTGCACTGGTTGGAGCGCAGCTCCCCGGCGGGCTGGAGATCAAGCGGGCGAAGCTGCGTGGTGTCGAATCCTTTGGTATGTTGTGCTCCGCCAAGGAACTGGGTCTGGCAGAGAATGCTAATGGTTTGATGGTCTTGCCGCCCGACACCCTGCCCGGTGCGGATGTGCGCGTCTATCTTCATCTCGACGATGCCAGCATCGAATTGGGGATTACGCCCAATCGCGGTGATTGCCTGAGTATCGCCGGGATTGCACGCGAGGTGGCGGTGTTGAACCGGCTGACTGTGGCCGCGCCGTCTATCGCTGAGGTGCCTGCTACCATCACAGATATTTTGCCCATTGAAGTCGCCGCCCCCGCTGCGTGCCCGCGTTATGTGGGACGCGTCATCAAGGGCGTCAATCCGAGCGCCGAGACGCCGTTGTGGATGCGCGAACGTCTGCGCCGTAGCGGTGTGCGCAGCATCGGCCCGGTGGTGGACGTTACCAATTACGTTCTACTGGAAATGGGCCAGCCGATGCACGCCTTTGATCTGGCGAAGCTGAGCGGCAGCATCCATGTGCGGTACGCGCTCGCAGGGGAGGTTATCACGCTACTGGATGGACAGCAGGTCACCCTCGATGCGGGCACTTTGCTGATATGCGATCAGCGTCAGCCGCAGGCTATCGCCGGGATCATGGGCGGGCTGGACGCGGCGATCAGTGACGTGACGGACACGCTGTTTCTGGAAAGCGCCTTCTTTGCGCCGGCGGCGGTGAGCGGCCATGCGCGCCGCTACGGACTGCATACTGACTCATCGCACCGCTTCGAGCGCGGGGTTGATCCGAACCTGCCGCGGCGCGCCATGGAACGTGCCACCGCCTTGTTGCTGGCAATTGTGGGGGGGCAGGCGGGGCCGGTGGTCGAGGCCGTGGCCCAGGAACATCTGCCTGAGCGAAAGCCTATCAAGCTGCGCGCCGCGCGCGTGCGCCGTTTGCTGGGGGTGGCTATTCCTGGCTATCAGGTCTCCGACATCTTGGTACGGCTTGGTATGGGGGTGGCTCACGAGGGGGAAGATTGGCAGGTTACTCCGCCGAGTTTCCGCTTTGATATTGCTATCGAGGCCGATCTCATCGAAGAGGTCGGGCGGATTCACGGCTACACCGAACTCCCCAGCGCCCGGCCCGTGGGGCCGTTGACCATTCATTCACAACCGGAGTCACGTATTGATGTGGGGCGGATGCGTCAGATATTGATAGATCGAAGCTATCAGGAGGCGATCACCTATAGTTTTGTCGATTCCGCTTTGCAACGCGTGCTGGATCCGCAAACCACACCCTTGGCGTTGGCTAACCCGATTTCGGCGGATATGGCAGTGATGCGTACCAGCCTCTGGCCGGGCCTGATACAGGCGCTGATGTATAACCAAAATCGTCAGCAGGGGCGGATCAGGCTATTTGAGGCGGGCGTGAGATTCTTGCCGCAAGACAATGGAATTAAAGAAGAAAAAATGGTCGCGGGGGTTGTTACTGGCAACCTTTGTCCGGAGCAATGGGGCGAGCAGATGCGGCTTGCGGACTTTTATGATCTCAAGGCTGATGTCGAAGCCTTGCTGGGATTGACCGCGTGTTCAGATGAGTTTATTTTTGCTGCCAGGCAACACCCGGCGCTTCATCCTGGTCAATCCGCCGCCATTACCCGGCGCGACGGTGATCTGGTGGGTTGGATAGGTGCTGTTCACCCTGTCGTGGAGCGTGAATTAGGCTTGACGGGGAGAGTATTGCTGTTTGAATTGTGCTTGTCGGCTATCGGGCAAGCTAGGTTGCCGCGTTTTCATGAAATATCCAAATACCCGGCAATCCGCCGTGATATTGCTATCATCGTGGATGAGGCTGTTTCGTCGCAGGCCGTGCATGATTGCGTGGTCGGCGTGGCTGGTACGCTGTTGCAAAACGTGCAGTTGTTTGACGTATATCGCGGCAAAGGCATTGATCCTGGAAGAAAAAGCCTTGCTTTGGGCTTGACGTGGCAGGATTCTTCGCGCACTCTTACGGATGAGGATGTTAACAGCCTCATGGAAATAGTGTTAAACAAGCTTGGGTTGGACCTTGGCGCTAAATTGAGAGACTAGAATCATGGCGTTGACAAAGGCGGAATTGGCCGAAAAATTGTTCGAAGACCTTGGCTTGAACAAGCGTGAAGCCAAAGAGCTGGTGGAAATGTTTTTCGAGGAGGTGCGCGACGCGTTGGCCAAAGGGGTGCAGGTCAAGCTCTCCGGTTTCGGTAATTTCAATCTGCGCGATAAGCGGCAGCGCCCTGGACGTAACCCCAAGACAGGCGAGGAGATTCCGATCACATCGCGCCGTGTCGTAACCTTCCATCCTGGTCAGAAATTAAAAGCGCGGGTAGAGGCGTATGCTGGAAGCCAGCAGCCATAACGGACTGCCGGTCATTCCCGGCAAACGCTACTTCACCATCGGTGAGGTGAGTGACCTGTGCGACGTCAAACCGCACGTGTTGCGCTACTGGGAGCAGGAATTCCCCCAGCTCAAGCCTATCAAGCGGCGCGGTAACCGGCGTTATTATCAGCGGCAGGACGTGATCATGGTGCGCCAGATCCGCAGTTTGCTCTATGAACACGGTTTCACTATCGGCGGTGCGCGCCAACGTTTGTCAGGAGACAGCGCGAAAAGCGACGTTACTCATAGCCAGCAGATTGTTCAGCAAATGCAGCATGAACTAGAAGAGTTGCTATATATTTTGAAAGGGTGATCGGCTGTTGCGCGATGCTGCGTTATTTCGGCCGCAAAATTAAGTGCGGTGCAGAACCGAATAAATGTCATTTTTTGTTTGTTATCAGATGTGCATTTGAAGTATCATTAGCCCCCTCGCATCATCCCAGTTGAGGTCCACTGGGTGTACCAAAAAATCGGGGCGTAGCGCAGCCTGGTAGCGCACCACCTTGGGGTGGTGGTGGTCGGAGGTTCAAATCCTCTCGCCCCGACCAAATTCCTTTAGGGCAAGAGAATTCCCAGCCCGATGCCGTCCATGGCCTCGGGCGTTTGTTGCAGTGCAACGAACCCTCTCGCACTGACTAACATGATCAAATCCTAGAATAGTCTTGCGGCTCACGTCCAGTGAGCCATGCTTCTTCTCCCGTGTTATCTCTTTAATAACCGCTTGCGTAGCGGGACGCGCGTCCTCCCATTCTTCCAGTAATTTTCTTTGTCATTTCCTCCGGCCCGATATTCAATTAAAGTAACTATCAGGACGTGGCGATATAGAGGCATTGTCTTCTAACCACAGCAGGGATAACCCAGAGGGAAAAAATCATGAAAATGGCATTGATAGGATTGGGTAAAATGGGCGGTAACATGGCGCGTCGTTTGTGCCGGGGTGGTGTTGAGGTGGTGGGTTACAACCGATCACAAGACATAGTCAAGAAAATCGCCGCCGAAGAGGGCATGATCCCTGCGGCATCGGTGGCCGAGGCGGTGCAACAACTGCCGTCGCCGCGCGTGGTATGGATAATGTTGCCCAGCGGAGAGCCGACCGAGCAGCAGATTCGTGATTTGATCCCGCTGCTTTCCAGGGGTGACGTCGTGGTGGACGGAGGCAATTCCAACTATCACGACAGCGAGCGCCGAGGTGCGTGGTTGGCGGAACACGGCATCGGGTTCATGGACGCGGGCACGTCGGGCGGTATCTGGGGCTTGGATAATGGCTACTGTCTGATGGTGGGTGGCACGCCAGAAGTGGCGGCAGTGCTGGAACCGGCGCTCAAAGTGTTGGCGCCCGCGCCAGATCGCGGCTGGGCGCATGTCGGGCCGGTAGGCGCCGGCCACTTCACCAAAATGATCCACAATGGCATTGAATACGGCATGATGCAGGCCTTCGCCGAAGGGCTGTCCTTGCTGCGTGGCAAAGAGGAGTTTGCGCTGGATCTGGCAAAAATCACTGAGCTATGGCGGCACAGTTCTGTAGTACGGAGCTGGCTGCTCGATCTCACGGCGGAGGCGTTGAAGAATGGTGGTCAGACGCTGGAGAATATCGCGCCCTACGTCGCGGACTCCGGTGAGGGACGCTGGACAGCGGTGGAGGCCATTGACCAGGGTGTTGCAACGCCGGTCATGACGCTGGCGTTGCAGATGCGGTTCGCGAGCCAGGACAAAGAGGGTTATCCTTATCGCCTGTTGTCTTTGATGCGGAATGCCTTTGGCGGACACGCCATCAAGAGCGCGGGTGAATAAGATGATTGATCCTTGCACTCTGGTGATATTCGGTGCCACCGGGAACCTGGCGCGACGCAAGCTGATACCCGCGCTGTTCCAGTTGGAGGTGGCGGGGCGGTTGCCTGACAAAATGGTCATACTTGCGTTCGCGCGCCGTCCTTGGCAACGCGAGCAGTGGATAGATGAAGTGTCCGGTATGCTGTGCGAAAAATTTCCGCATGGCCTCAATGAAAAGGCTTTCGAGCGTTTCCGTGAGCGGTTGTACTACCATGAGGGTGATTTGGACGATGCAGATGCTTATCAGCGTTTGCAGCAGACGCTTGATGTAGATCCGAATTTTCCGCCCAATGCGATGTTTTACATGTCGATCCGCCCTGCCGAATTTGGCTCGGTGATCGAGAAGTTGACGGGGGCCGGTTTGCTTGTAGAGAAAAACGGCTGGCGCAGGGTGGTGATCGAAAAACCCTTTGGCTATGACTTGCTCAGTGCGCAGATCCTGCAACAGGGGTTGAGCAAACATTTAAACGAGAATCAGATCTACCGCATTGATCACTACCTTGGCAAGGGCACGGTGCAGAACGTGTTGGTGTTCCGCTTCGCCAATCTGCTGCTGGAGCCATTGTGGAATCGCAACTACATCGATCATGTGCAGATCACACATTCTGAAACCTTGGGTATCGAGGCGCGCGCGGATTATTACGAAGGCGCGGGCGCACTACGTGACATGATTCAGAGCCATTTGATGCAATTGCTGACGCTGGTGGCGATGGAGCCGCCAGTGATGATGGATGCCGAATCGTTGCGTGATGAGAAGGTTAAAGTGCTCAAGGCCATCCGCCCCATCCCGCAGAACGCCGTGCATGCCCATGCCTTCCGCGCGCAATATGCCCGTGGCACAGTGAACGGAAAGCCTGTGCCGGGTTATCTTGAGGAGGAGGGCGTGGCGTCTGATAGTTCCACCGAGACCTACGCTGCGCTAAAACTCTACATCGATAACTGGCGGTGGAAGGGCGTACCGTTTTATCTGCGTACAGGCAAACGTATGATAGAAGGAAGTTCGGCGATCTATATCCGCCTCAAAAATCCACCGCAACACTTGTTGCGGCACACGCACCATGAACCACTCACGCCAAACTGGATCATGCTGGGTATTCAGCCCAGTGAGGCCATGAGAGTGGAGCTGCAAGTCAAAGTACCTGGCCTTGAAATGCATACCCGCACTATCGGTCTTGATGCTTCCTACCGCAAGGACGATGACCGGGAATATGACGCCTACGAAGACCTGCTGCTTGACGCCATGCGAGGTGATCATTCGCTGTTCTTGCGCTATGATGAGATCGAGTGGGCGTGGCGCGTAGTGGACCCGATTCTCAAGGTGTGGTCCATGGAGCGCGAGTTCATCAATACCTATCCGTCAGGCACGTGGGGGCCGCGCGGCACGTATCGCCTGTTTGACCGCGAGGATCAGTTCTGGCGGCATTCGCTGGATGTGGATGGAGGCAACCTGGAAGCGTACTAAACGATTTCTGCACAATGCCGTTCGTGGTGAGCTTGTCGAACCATAAACGGTCCTTCGACAGGTTCAGGGCAAACGGTTTTGGGGTTTATGGACTGTGTGGGTTAAACAAGGTGGGCATCACCCACCCTAAGGAAGATAGGGAGAAAGAATGTCTGCACTGACGCAATCGGATGCCTGGCAGGCGTTGAGCGCGCACCATCGCACTATGGCGCGTGTCCATATGCGTGATTTGTTTGCTCAAGACGCGCAACGCTTCGAAAAATTTTCGCTGAAAACCGGCGATATCTTTCTCGACTATTCAAAAAATATCATCACGCGTGAGACGCTTTCCCTGTTGATGGATCTGGCGCGTCAGGCTGATCTCGCGGGCTGGATCAGTGGGATGTTCTCCGGCGAAAAAATCAATATCACGGAAAATCGTGCGGTGCTGCACATCGCTCTGCGTAACCGCGCCAATCGACCGATTATGGTCGATGGCAAGGATGTCATGCCCGATGTGAATGCGGTGCTGGCGCAGATGAAGGCGTTCAGCGATGCAGTGCGCAGTGGCGAATGGCGGGGCTATACCGGCAAGCCGATCAGCGACGTGGTGAATATCGGCATCGGCGGTTCGGATCTGGGGCCGGTGATGGTAACCGAGGCCCTCAAGCCCTATGGCAAAGAAGGACTCAACGTCCATTTTGTCTCGAACATTGACGGTACGCATATCGCCGAGACGCTGAAACATCTCAACCCCGAAACCACCCTGGTAATCGTGGCCTCGAAAACCTTCACTACACAGGAAACACTGACCAATGCGCTTGCGGCAAAGCAATGGCTGCTGAAATCCGCAGGTGACGTATCCGCTGTCGCAAAACACTTTGTCGCCTTATCGACGAATGCCAAAGAAGTATCGGCGTTCGGCATCGACACCCGCAACATGTTCGAATTCTGGGATTGGGTCGGTGGGCGTTATTCGCTATGGAGTGCAATCGGCCTGTCTATCGCCATCTATATCGGCATGGAAAATTTCGAGGCACTACTCAGCGGTGCGCATGAGATGGATGAACATTTTCGCTCCGCACCACTGGAAGAGAATATGCCAGTGATCCTGGGTTTGCTCGGCATCTGGTATAACAATTTCTTTGGCGCGCAGACGCACATCATCTTACCGTACGATCAATATCTGCATCGTTTTTCCGCCTATTTTCAGCAGGGCGACATGGAGAGTAACGGCAAATCTGTCACCCGTGATGGCGAGAAGGTGGATTATGCTACAGGCCCAATTATCTGGGGTGAGCCGGGCACCAACGGCCAGCATGCCTTCTACCAGCTCATTCACCAGGGCACGCGCGTCATCCCCGCCGATTTCATCGTGCCTATTGAAACCCATAACCCCGTCAGCGAGCACCACGCCATCCTGCTGTCCAACTTCTTCGCCCAGCCCGAGGCATTGATGAAGGGCAAAACCACCGCCGAAGCGCGTGCGGAATTGGAGGCGGCAGGTACGAGCGGCGAAGCGCTGGAAAAACTCTTGCCTCATAAAGTGTTCGCGGGCAACAAACCCACCAATTCCTTCATTCTTCAAAAAATTACGCCCAAGTCATTGGGCGAGCTTATCGCTCTTTATGAGCATAAAATCTTTGTGCAGGGCATTATCTGGAACATCAATTCATTCGATCAGTGGGGTGTCGAGCTGGGCAAGCAGCTCGCGAAAGCCATTTTTCCGGAGTTGAAGGGTGATGAAGAAGTTCGTAGTCATGATGCGTCGACCAACGGGTTGATTAATTACTATAAGGACAACCGGAGATTTCTGTAGGCTGTGGTGTAAGCTCTAGTATCAACGATGGCTGTCGTTCCTGAAACACAGCCAATCAAAGAGTTGCTCAGAGAGCAAATTTACTGTGGGGCATATATTAATTCTCTGATTGAACTGGAATTGGAATAAGCCGTTAGCAATGTAACTCCCGCCCCTTCATGACGAGGGTTCGTGTCCTGTCGGAGATCTTGGTTATGGCCTTTCCTCCGTGTTTTCTGTGGGCCACTACAGGTCAGATCATCAACAACGCTGCTGCGACATTGCGCGCTTCATAGACCAGGATATTGTACGTGCGGCACGCCGCTGCGGTGTCCATTACCTCTATGCCTATTCCGCGCTTGATAAATGGTTCAAGAAGGGCGCTGGGTGGCCACCATAGGCGCGCGCCGGAGCCGAACAGCACGACTTCGGGTTGCAACTCGGCGACGGCCTCAAAATGGGCGGCGGTTATTTCGGCGGGGGTGCTCGGCGGCCAGTCTCTTATTAGCTGGTCGGGCATCACAATGATGCTGGTGGTCAAGGTTTCGTGACGGATGCGCCCGCGCACTTCGCCGTCGCGGTCTACGAGCAGGGGGGTGTCATCGCCTTCCCGCCAGGGGATGGTGACAACCACCTGTCCGGGGGCGTAGGAAATAAAGGTGTGGGTGCGAGGGTCGCGTTCCAGGTTGAATTGCATGGCGGCAGGCGTCCAGTGATAGTAACTCCCCTATCTTACAGAAACCCCGGTAAAACCTCACGCTTGAGATTTTACCGGGGCATCGGTTAATGCTTAATAACCCCCTTTTTCTATAAACCCAGCCCCTTGGCGATGCGCATTCCATAATCCTCGTCCGCGCCACGGAAGTGCGCGACCTGGCGGATTTGGATGTCCTTGCGGGCATTTTTGAGGTGGGTGACGATGTTGTCGACGAGCATGGCCTTTTCTGTCTCCGGCATCAGGCGGTACAGATTGCCTGCTTGCACATAGTCATCGTCGTGCGATGGTGCATGATGGCCAACCACGCCTTCGACGGGTAAGGGGAAGGGCGCGTGCTGGGGCGCTTCCTTGATGCCGTCAAAGCTGTTGGGTTCGTAGTTCGGGCTTGTGCCGCCATTGCCGTCGAAACGCATAGCGCCATCGCGCTGGTGGTTGACCGCTTCGGCGGCGTGTGGACGGTTGACGGGCAGAAGCTGGTAGTTCGCGCCCAGACGGTAGCGGTGCGCGTCGCCATAGGCAAAGATGCGCCCTTGCAGCATTTTGTCCGGCGAGAAACCTATGCCCGGCACGATGTTGCCAGGTGAAAATGCCGCTTGTTCGACCTCGGCAAAATAATTTTCCGGGTTGCGGTTGAGCACCAGACGTCCCACCGGGATCAGTGGGTAATCCTTGTGCGGCCATACCTTGGTCACGTCAAAGGGGTTGAAGCGGTATTTCGGCGCGTCCTCGAAAGGCATGATTTGCACGTGAAGTTTCCATGCCGCCTCACCACCGTCTTTGATGTGATTGAACAGGTCGCGCGTGGCATGATCAGGATCTTCGCCCGCCAGATGCCCCGCCTCTTGCCGTGTCAGGTTCTGGATGCCGGTCTCGGTCTTGAAGTGGTACTTGATCCACGCGCCTTTGCCTTCTGCGTTGATCCACATGAAGGTATGCGAGCCGAAGCCGTCCATATGCCGGTAGGACTTGGGGGTGCCGCGGCTGGAGAAGAGGATCGTCACCTGATGCAGCGCTTCTGGCGTGAGCGACAGAAAATCCCAAAAGGCATCAGGATCTTTCAGGTTGGTCTGCGGATTGCGTTTTTGGGTGTGGATGAAGTCGGGGAATTTGAGCGGGTCACGCAAGAAAAATACCGGCGTGTTATTGCCGGTGATGTCGTAGTTTCCGTCTTCAGTGTAGAGCTTCAGGGCAAAGCCGCGCGGGTCACGATCGGTGTCGGCGGAGCCCTTTTCCCCACCTACAGTTGAAAAACGCAAGAATACCTCAGTTTTCTTGCCGATTTTTTCCAGGAATCTGGCCTTGGTCCATTTCGCCACATCATGGGTAACCTCAAAATAGCCATAGGCGCCCGCGCCTTTGGCGTGAACCACCCGCTCCGGGATGCGCTCGCGATTGAAGTGTGCGTTTTTTTCGACGAGATGATAATCCTGTAGCAGCGCCGGTCCGTGTGCGCCGGCAGTTAGTGTATTCTGATTATCTGCGACGGGAATGCCGTTAGCCGTGGTCAGTGTCTTGTTCTTTGCCATATCAAGCTCCATTTTGAGGGAAGAGAATGTGATCAGGCGGTGGTTGTGCTTGTTTCGCCTGATCACCAGCACACGTTATCGAACGTACATCATCTCCCTTTAGGTTTTTTTGTCAATGGCTTTCACGGTAAAATTTTCACGTCTCTTCATGGTAGTTTTATGTGTCCCGCTCCTGATTTCCAAGCCATTTCCAGCTTCGATCATTGACAGTTTCGCCTGGCATCGGTAATGTTTAAAGTTTTGACGTGTCGGCTGCTGTTTTCGCCGCGCGTCTTGTTTTTTCTCGGAAGTTATTTGGATAAACCAGCTTGAACAACGAATTTGCCAGAATTAAGCGCCTTCCCCCCTATGTCTTCAATATCGTTGGTGAATTGAAGGCCAAGGCGCGCGCGCGCGGGGAGGACATCATCGACTTCGGTATGGGCAATCCCGATCAGCCCACGCCCAAGCATATCGTGGACAAGATGGTCGAGGCCGCCCAGCGTGGCGACACGCACCGTTATTCAGTATCGAAAGGCATTCCACGTCTGCGCAAAGCGATTTGCACCTGGTATCAGCGTCGTTTCGGCGTGGATCTGAACCCGGACAGCGAAGCTATCGTCACCATCGGCTCCAAGGAGGGTCTGGCGCATCTCGCCTTTGCCACCATGGGGCCGGGCGACGTGGTGATGGTGCCCAATCCCGCCTATCCCATCCATCCCTATGGTTTCGTGATTGCGGGCGCGGATATCCGCCATGTACCGCTGGTGCCGGGCGGGGATTTTTTTGCCGAGCTGGAAAAGGCGATTAAGGACTGCTGGCCGCGCCCCAAGATGCTGGTGCTCAACTTCCCAGGCAACCCCACTACTCAGTGCGTGGATCTGCCGTTTTTCGAAAAGGTGATCGCCATCGCGCGCGAGCACAAGATATGGGTGGTGCATGACCTCGCCTATGTCGATATCGTGTTCGATGGCTATGAGGCGCCGTCCATCATGCAGGTGCCGGGTGCAAAAGAGGTGGCGGTGGAGTTTTTCACGCTGTCCAAGAGCTATAACATGCCGGGCTGGCGCGTCGGCTTCATGGTCGGCAATCCCACGCTGGTGGCGGCGCTGGCGCGCATGAAATCCTATCTCGATTATGGCATGTTCACGCCCATCCAGGTGGCGGCGATTACCGCCCTGGAAGGGCCGCAAGAGTGCGTAAAAGAGATTTCCGATATGTACAAACGTCGCCGCGACGTGCTGTGCAGCGGCCTCAATGCCCTGGGCTGGCCGGTAGAGTTGCCCAAGGCGACGATGTTTGTGTGGGCGCTGATTCCCGAGCAGTACCGTCACCTCGGATCGCTGGAATTCTCCAAGAGACTGTTGGAAGATGCCAAGGTCGCAGTGGCGCCGGGCATTGGTTTTGGCGAGTATGGCGATGACCACGTGCGTTTCGGTTTGATCGAGAATGAACACCGCACCCGCCAGGCGATACGCGGTATACGCGATATGTTCAAGAAAGACGGAATATTGTTGGGGACGGGAACATGAATCCAGTAAAAGTAGGTCTGCTGGGCTTGGGTACAGTTGGCGGCGGTACGGTCAAGGTGTTGGCGCGTAACGCCCAGGAGATTATGCGCCGTGCTGGTCGTGGTATCGAGGTTGTCCACGCCAGCGCGCGGGACTTGAGCAAGTCGCGCATCTGCGATACTACCGGTATCAAGCTCACTCAAGATCCTTTCGAGGTGGTCAATAATCCCGATCTCCAGGTCATCGTCGAACTGATCGGCGGCACGGATCAGGCGCGTGACCTGGTGCTGCGCGCCATCGCCAACGGCAAGCATGTAGTGACCGCCAACAAGGCGCTGATCGCCCGTTATGGTAACGAAATCTTCGCCGCAGCCCGCGAAAGGGGCGTGATGGTAGCCTTCGAGGCCGCAGTGGCGGGCGGCATTCCGATCATCAAGGCGATTCGCGAAGGCCTGGCCGGTAACCGCATCGAATGGCTGGCGGGCATTATTAATGGCACTGGAAATTTCATTCTCACCGAGATGCGTGATAAGGGGCGTGATTTCGCCGATGTGCTGGCCGAGGCGCAACGTCTGGGTTACGCCGAGGCCGATCCCACCTTCGACGTGGAGGGTATCGATGCGGCGCACAAGCTCACCATCCTCGCCTCCATTGCCTTCGGCATCCCCTTGCAATTCGATAAGGCCTACACTGAAGGCATCACCCGCATCACTCGCCAGGACGTAGGCTATGCTGAGGAGCTTGGTTATCGCATCAAGCATCTGGGCATTGCGCGCCGTACCGAAGAAGGCATTGAGTTGCGTGTGCATCCCACGCTGATCCCGCATCGCCGCCTGATCGCCAACGTCGATGGCGTAATGAACGCCGTACTGGTGAAGGGCGACGCTGTTGGCCCGACGCTGTTTTACGGCGCGGGCGCGGGCGCCGAGCCCACCGCCTCGGCAGTGGTGGCCGACCTGGTGGACGTGGTGCGTACCCTCACCTCCGACCCGGAAAACCGTGTGCCGCACCTGGCGTTCCAGCCAGACGCCTTGTCCGACCTGCCGATTATGCCCATGGAAAAGGTGGAAACCGCCTATTACCTGCGCATGCAGGCGCAAGATCGCCCCGGCGTACTGGCCGACGTGACGCGCATTCTCGCCGATCAAAACATCAGCATCGAGGCCATGCTGCAAAAGGCGCCGGCCAACGGCGGTGACGACACGGTGCCCGTGGTGATCCTCACCCACCGCATCTGCGAGAGACAGATGAACGAAGCCATCCGCTGTATCGAGGCGCTGGGAACGATGGCGGGGCCGGTGATGAGGATGCGGGTGGAGTCTTTGAAGGGGTGAGCCGCGGAGCGCATGGAGATTTGAAAATGTAGGTTGGGTCAAGCGAAGCGGACCCAACATTACTCCAGGTTGTGATTCGTTGGGTCCGGAGCTTGCGCTCCTTGACCCAACCTACACTCTTGCGCAAAGTCTAGCAAGATATCGGAGGTGGCGATTAACTTAAGTAAGGATGAATCCAAGGATGTAGATTTTGGGAGGTTGATTTTTAGTGAAGGTTATTGTGCTAGCTAAAAATATTAACATTAATATTTAAATTTAATTCTAAATTTAGTATTACTATTAATTTTGATATTAATATTATTGTTACTGCTACTTGCATGTATATCTTCTTCTTGGTTGGAATCTTCATGGTGTGTTTTACCTTTCGTTAGTTGATCAATGAAGAGTGTTTAACCTTGCTGACTTTGTGCGCAAGGCTGCGGAAAACAAATAAAGAGAATTTTAAAGGTGAGATGTAACTAAGCAGGATATGCAGTAAGAAGTGGATGTGTACTGGATTAATTGCCCAGTAACTTAATTTCTGAGGTAGATGATTTGGCTCAGATTATAAAGAATTATTAATGTGACAACATATCATGGGTTATTTCGTATGTTGTTGATATTTAAGCATATCTTCATGAAAAGTCAAGAAAAATTTTCTCTCTCGGTGAAAAAAGATACAGTCAGGTGTAAGTTGGGTCAAGAGAAGCGGACCCAACCTACACCTGACATGAATCACAGAGCAGATGACAAGCCGGCTTGAAGAAATGAGGTTTCAATTATGCGCTATGCCATTGTGATCGAAAAAATCGAAAGCAACTACTCTGCTTATGTCCCCGATCTGCCCGGCTGTGTAGCTACGGGCGCAACCGTGGAGGAAGTCGAGTGCGCCATTCGTGAGGCCATTGAATTCCATCTGTCCGGGTTGCGTGAGGATGGTTTTGCTATCCCCCTGCCCTCTAGTCATGTTGAATACATCGAGGTTGCCGCCTGACAGGGCGCTGCGATTCCTGATACAAGCCGATCATTCGAAATTTATTTCTGAGGTTTATTTATGCCATTCCGCCCCCGCTACACCGGTCTGATCGACAAATACCGCGATCGCCTTCCCGTCCATGACGACACGCGCATCATCAGCCTCGGCGAGGGTAATACCCCGCTGATCCGGCTAAACAATATCCCGCGCCTATTGGGAAAAGAAGTAGACATCTACGTCAAATATGAAGGCCTTAATCCCACCGGTTCGTTCAAGGACCGTGGCATGACCATGGCGGTGACCAAGGCGGTGGAGGAGGGCAGCCGCGCCATCATCTGCGCTTCCACCGGCAATACCTCTGCTGCCGCTGCCGCCTATGCGGCGCGCGCGGGGATCGCTTCGTTCGTGCTGATCCCCGATGGGAAAATCGCGCTTGGCAAGCTTGCTCAGGCGATGATCCACGGCGCCTGCGTGATCCAGATCAAGGGCAACTTCGATGTCGGCATGCAACTGGTCAAGGATGTCGCACTGGAGGCGCCGGTTACTATCGTCAACTCCATTAACCCCTTCCGTCTGCAAGGCCAGAAGACTGCCGCCTTTGAGATTGTCGAAGAGTTGGAGTGCGCGCCGGATTTCCATTGTCTGCCAGTCGGCAACGCGGGCAACATTACCGCCCACTGGATGGGTTATAAGGAATACCAGGAGCACGGCATCGCTAATAATCGTCCGCGCATGGTGGGTTATCAAGCGGCCGGTTCTGCCCCGTTCATGCGCGGCCAGCCGGTCGATAATCCCGAAACCGTGGCTACGGCGATTCGCATCGGCCATCCGCAAAGCTGGGACAAGGCGTGGAAGGTAAGAGAGGAGTCCAACGGTTGGTTTGACGAATGCACCGATCAGGAGATTCTCGCCGCGCAGAAGTTGCTTGCTCTGAAGGAAGGCGTATTCTGCGAGCCTGCTTCGGCGACCTCGCTGGCAGGTGCGATGCGCGATATCAAATCGGGCAAGATTCCCGAGGGCAGCAAGGTGGTGTGTACCCTCACGGGCCATGGTCTAAAGGACCCGGACATTGCCATCAGTCAGAGCACCTCCCCGGTGCATACCGTCGAGGCAACGCTGGAGTCCGTTAAGCGTGCCATATTGGAAAATATGGTCTAAGATTGTAGGGCGTTGCGGTTGCCCACCGCTTGGCTATAATCAAGCACTTATTCATCACCGGATAGGTTCTCTATGAGTGACCAGATCAAGTATGACATTCTCCGTTCCTCGCCCTTTGCGGTTGAGTTGGCCGATGAGCAGTGCAGGGTATTAGCCAAGGTTATCGAAACCCGCCGTTTGAAAGACGGGGAGGTTTTGATTCAGGAGGGACATAGCGACAACAGTCTGCATGTGGTCATGAGCGGCATGCTCGCCGTAGTCAAAGAGAGCGGGGGAGGCGAGTCAGCCACCCTGCATATCCTCAAGACAGGCGATTTGGCGGGTGCTTTGGGCTTTATCGACGGACTGGAACACAGCGCAACCCTGACGTCGATTGGCGATACCGAAGTGTTCACTCTGCGCCGCGAGTCTTTTGAAGCGCTGCTCAACACCGATCCCCTGATCGTGTACCGCGTGATGCGCTCCATCGTTCGCTCGGTGCATGCCATCGTGCGGCGCATGAATAACCAGTATGTTGAACTGACCAACTACATCAGCAAGCAGCACGGGCGATATTAGTCCTCCCTTGTAGTTCGCCACGGCATCGCTGGATTTTACTCGGAAGTTAGCTGTCGGCTTTTTTCCGTCATATGGTGGTGTAGCAGTGCCCCGCTATAAAGGATCTCCAGGCTGGCTCGTGCATCGGGGTAACCCTGCTCGGCGGCGAGGCGATACCATTTTTCCGCCTTGTGACCATTTGACTCTTTGATGCTGAGCCCAATGATTCTAATTGTTTTGAACTGGGTTTCAGGCGGAATGTGTTAATGCAAGACTTGACCTGCGCCTTCTGCGGCCGCCACCCGTACCCCGCACTGTTGCCCTGAGAATCTTCGAGACTTTCGGATTCAGGTCGCCGCAATCGCCGTCAGCACCGCATAGGCCACCTGCTTGTTGGTGATGTCGCTGTGGCTGGAGATGAACGGGTCGGCGCGCAGGTTGTGGATCTTTCCCGGCGTGAGCGCGTAGGCGCCGCCGACGTCGAGCAGCTCCGCCTTCACCGCCTCCGGGGTCTTCTGGGCACCGTTGCGTCCTATGCCGCCGTACTTGTCGTTCTCGTCACCGAGGCCAGCCGCGACCTGGCCGGCGACGATCGACGCGATCGGATAAGCCAGACCGACCGCTTTGTCGTTCGCGGTGCAGGTGATGATCGTCGGTCCCAAGATGACGCCCAGGGCGACGACGCGCCGGAAGGCGCCGTCTTGCTGCCCGTCCCACTTCTGCGCCAGGCCGTAATGTGAATACGCCGCCTGCAGTAGGCTGAGCGAGTTCGCCTTGATCACGCTAGCATCGTCGGCGCCAGCGGCAACCGCGGTGACCAGCCGACCGCCAAAGCTGTGGCCGACTAGATGCAAACGCAGTGCCGGGTATTTCTTCTTGAGCCCGGAGACGAGTGGGTTCACGCCGACTGCGCCCACGAGTCCGGCGCGCTCCTTCATCTGGTAGTAGGTGGTGAGGTTGAGCAGGTTGCGCACGCCCGAGCCAATACCGCTAAAAAAGCTTCCGAGGCCGGCAGCGCCACCCGTGTCGCCGATGGTCGCGGCCCCGCCTCCGCCCGCTGGGGCCGCGATTGCGGTGAACGAGACCGGCTGCTGCAGCTTGGTGAACAGATCGCCCGCAGGTATCGAGAAGAACAGCTTCGCCGCATCGGCATCGTCGCCCGCGCTCGGTTTCATCAGCCCGCGCACACCGTCGACGAATGTCTTGCACGCGCTTGCGCTATCCTCGAGCTTGGGCAGCAGCTTTTCCAGGTCGGTGAGCTTCTGGTCGGCGTCCGGGGCGTCAAACGTGCCGTGCAGACCGCGCAGCTTGTCGCGCAGGTCGTCGATCTCCACCGTCGACCCGGCGCCCGCCGCGCCGCTCGGGATGAGTTCCTTGTCGGCGAACTTCTTCGACGGCCATAGCACACCGAGCACGGCGAACGTGCGCGCCGCAGCGCCCGGCACCTTGCCGGTATCGAGCACCGCTCGCGCACTCGCGAAAAAGTCGGCATAGAGTTGGCTCGCCTCGTCCATGTCGTTGTTCCAGCCGTGTGAGAACACTATGAGGTCGGTCGTGCCGCCTTTCGCGAGATGTGCTTCAAGCGCCGCCGGCTGAGCCGGGTCGTGGATATTGCCTTGCTTGTCGAACTCGACTGGGAAGAACGGGAATCCTGATAAGTCAGCCATTGTTATCTCCTGCCATTGAGTTATGTCAAACGGACTGGATCGCACGCATCAAGTCGATCAGGCCCGCACCCTGGAAATGCCGCTCGCGGCGCAAATCGGTCGCGGTAGCGACGAAAATCTCCTTCACTCGCTCCGGCAGGCCGATGAACTCCTTTTTCACCGACAACAGCGCCGCTGCCGCGCCGGAGACATGGGGCGCGGCCATGCTCGTGCCGGTGCTCTCGATGTAGGTCGGGACGACACCGTCTTCCAGCTTCGCGGCGATGTGGTCGCGTAGCTTGCCCGATGCGCACGAGACCACTTTCTCGCCCGGCGCGACGAGGTCGGGCTTCATGCGCCCGTCGCCAGTCGGACCCTTCGACGAGAAATAGGACACGCCGTAGACGTGCGGCATGGTGCGGTGGGTCGACCCCACCGTGATCGCGCCATCCGCGTTGCCGGGATCGTTAATCGACAGCGCGAGGCCGGTCTTGCGCGCGGCATTGAACTCGGTTGCGACGGTGCCGTAGCCAGTGTTGCCGGCCGCCACGACCACCACGACGCCCGAACGCACCAAGCGGTTGACCTCGACACACAGCTGGCTCTGTCCGCACGCGAACCACTCGGGATCGAAGGCGTAGCCGACCGACAGGTTGATGCCGTGGATGCGTATGTGCCGGCCGTTGGCGTTGATCGTCTGGATGTATGCGAGCGCTGCGATGATGTTTGAAACCGCGCCCTGCTCGTCGGCACCGATCACCTTCAGGCTGACCAGCTTGGTCTTCGGCGCCATGCCACAGATCGATGCCAGTTTCAGGCGCTCGTAGCTGAGCTCGCGCTCAGTTTGGTCGCCATCGGGCTTCAGCAACCGGGTGTAGGCGACGATATCGGGGTGCGGATCCTTCTCGCACGCCGCGACCTCGCCAGCGATGATCCCCGCGACGTGCGTACCGTGGCCGAAGCCGTCGTCGAGCGCGTTTCCTTCGCCGGTGAAGTCCTTGTGCCACTCCTTGACTTGCCCTTCCAGGTTGCCGTGCTGCTTGAAATGAACGTGGTCGCCCTGGATCCCTGAGTCGATAACTGCCCAGACGATGTCGCCGCCTTCGGCCCGGAACGCGGCGCGCGCCGCATCGGCCTTCATGGTCGAAATCGAACCGCAGATGAGCGGATGGACCTTGAAGTCCTCCCAGATCTGGAAGATCGCGTGAGGGCCCGACGTCCGCTTTACGTCTGTGTCGGCGATCGTCTTCGGCTCCCCATCGGCGACCACCAGATCGCGGATCACGCCGCCGGAAAGCCGCGCGAAGAGATACTGGCTCGTGTAGGAGCTCTTCTCGACATCGATGCGCTCCCCTGCGGGACCGGTCGCGATGTTCCGCGCCTGGAAGATGTGGTTGATGGCCTGGATCACCCACTTGCGCGCTTCGTCGCGCCCTTTCGGATACTCCTGGTGCAGATCGATGATGACGTCGTAGAGGACTGGCGCGATCGTTGGATCCATGAGGCGGGTGGCGGTCTCGGCGTTCATCTTGTCGAGCAGCGGCAGTGCAATAACCGTTTTGACCAGGGTGCGCGCGATTTGCTCGCTCTGATTCGGCGCCCCCGCAACTGGGGGCGGGGTGACGGCGCTGCGAGCGCGCTTTCTGCCCGTCTTCTTGGTGACCATGACTCTTCCTTTGGATGGACCGGTGGCCTGAGCGCCGCGAAAGGAAATGAATGATTACATTATCATGCTGGCGCGCCGAACAAAAGAGGACGCTACACTTTAATTGGCCTCAGCTCTGTCACGATGTTCGAAAGCCAAAAAGGCTGTCATAAAGGACCGAAACGGACCGGAGGTAAGAGTCCTCCAGTCAGCCGTAAGTATTGCGTATTGCGAAGAAGCGACGACCCAAGAACCTTCCGCTGTTAACCGTGACACGTCAAGTCGCGCGTGACCTCATTTATGATCAGCGATTGCTTAAGCGAGTGCCATGAGTGTCTGACCCCATTTGTCCCGCGCGCGTTACACGCTGGCACAATACAGCTGTCGGGCTAGCCCATTCTTCAAGAAGGATTGCCCCATTTTCTTTGCCAGGGCTTGCAGTTGATCAAGCGGACCAATTGCCGTTAGATGGTGGGTGAGCTTGGATTTCCCGCTCATGTAGTGGAGATAACGTCCCGGATCAAGCCCGAGTCGGTTTAAGATTGGCGGAATATGGCCAGGAATTGCGCCACGCTTGTCAGATCGGACAGCCCGACCTGCCCAGTCGACTAATTCTAAGTGGTCGCGTTCGGTGTAGCCTAGGCGATGCACGTGTTCGTCTTGATTGGCTTTTGACCAAAGGCATCAAGGGCGGTTGAACGCTGGTGGTCTCCGGTGACACAGGCGGCGCTGCTTCTTTGGGAGCCGAGGCAGGTTGTGGTTGCAGGCTACAAATGCGTTGTTGAATGCTCGTGAAATCGGATTCTTCCGGCGTTTGGGCCATGCTCGCACGAATTGGATTGAGGTCGACATAACTCATACACGTGAGCACGGCGGCATCGTCTGGTCTTCTGTTCTTGGCTGTTTTCTGTTCTTTGGCTGTTTAGCGACACGCCTGCCGGTGCCAACGCCAGTGCTATTATTTACTCGCTGCTGCAGACGGCCAAGGCCAATGGCCAGGAACCCTACGCCTGGTTGCGCCGCGTCATGCGTGACTTGCCCGCCGCCAGGACGGTGGAAGAAATGGAAGCACTGTTGCCGTGGAATTTGCATGCGCTGGCTTTAACCAGCGAAATGACAACCTGAATAGGTTGGGGTTTGTGGAGCGTTTACAGTCTTTCTTCCCCCGTCCCTGAGATAGGGTATAGCTTAAATCACTATAGAAAAGCCGTAATTCACTTACATGCGATTTTCTAAGATTTCCTCTCATCATGCCGATAAGGCCAATGGAGAGGTCGAAAAAGTCACCAATCGGTTGATGCCTCTATTATGTCTAATTACCCTAGGTAATATTTGGAACATTGTGGATTACCTGCTATTGCTAGGGGCTATAGGGAATTGAACGTGTCATGTTAAGTTCGAGTGGAAAGTTGCCCGTATTTAATGCGGCTTCTGCGCCATATAATATTATGAAGGTAGGTGCGGATGTAATTATTAACCTGACAAGCGGAAAAAAAGTCAGCGGGAAATTCATATCCTACTTGGCTCGCGAGGAAGGTGAAATTACTCTACTCCCAGATGGGCAGGGTTCAGAAAGCGTTCTTAACCTGCGTCAGATAAAAATGTTCAGTTTTCCCGAGCCTCGTTTGTGGGAAAGCGCGTTGCCCTCCATTCTCGATAAGAATGTTAAACCCTATCTTGAGCCGAAAAATTTCGAAATTGAGTGTCAGGATGGCGCGATTTTTGGGGGAGAGATGTTTGCTTCGTACAAGGATGAGTACTGTCTGCACATTTTTGTGAAAGAGGGTAAAGATCGCTACACCTACACAGCATTCTCACTGAACAGCATCATAAGCTCAAAAAACGGCAAGCAGCAAGCATCTCATCTGCGGATGGCTAATGCAGAAAAGTCTATAGCCATAGTAAGCACGGAAGAAGATCTGATACGCGCTTTGAATCATCAAAAGACCATGCCAAGCCTGCGCCTGGGAGAAATCCTGCTCATGGAAGGATTGGTGACTCAGGAGCAGATTGACGGTGCTCTGGAGCATCAGAAAACAAATCGAAGCGTACCGTTGGGTGAGATTTTGATTCAGCAGGGGCTGATCACAGCTATTGATGTGCAACAAGCACTAGCCAAGAAGCTCGGTATTCCCATGGTGAATCTGCGCGAATACAAAATTGCGCCTAATGTGCTTGGTTCCGTTCCACGTGATTTTGCGGACAAATACACTATTGTTCCCATTGCGATACATAAGGGAAACCTGGTTGTTGCAATTGAAAATCCCCTCAATACCAAGATTTTGGATGACCTGCGCTTTCAGACCAAGCTGTTTGCCGAAGCGGTTATCGCTAACGCTACAGATATCAAGTGGGCTATAAAATTTTATTACCCGTCACAGATTGATGATGCGTCGTTGGATGAGCTTGCTGCGGCAGAGATAAACGAAGAAGAAGACAAATCGATGTCGTCTGAAGCGCAGGCTCTGGCTGATAATGTGGTGGTCAAACTTATCAATAAGGTAATTGTAGATGCCTTCGATCGAAATGCTTCCGATATCCATATCGAACCCTACCCGGGCAAAGGCAAAGTGCGCATCCGATTTCGCAAGGATGGCACACTTATAAATTATCATGAATTACCCGCGCAGTACCGTAACGCACTGATTTCACGCATCAAAATTATGGCACAGCTGGATATATCTGAGCGACGAAAACCCCAGGATGGAAAGATTGATTTTAAAAAATTTGGGCCACTTAAAATCGAGTTGCGAGTTGCGACACTCCCGACCGCCGGTGGAATGGAAGACGTCGTTATGCGAATTCTTTCCAGTAGCGAACCTGTGCCATTGGAAAATCTAGGCCTCACCGATTCGAATAGGCTGAGCCTGCTTAAGACTATCGACAAACCTCACGGACTTTTTTTGGTGTGCGGGCCAACAGGGTCTGGTAAAACAACAACGCTGCATTCCATATTAGGGCATCTCAATACGCCGGAGAGGAAGATCTGGACTGCTGAAGACCCGGTTGAAATCACTCAAAAGGGGTTGCGCCAAATGCAGGTATTGCCAAAAATCGGCCTTACCTTTGCTGTGGCTCTCCGCGCATTTTTACGCGCTGATCCAGATGTCATTATGGTGGGTGAAATGCGTGACGAGGAGACTGCCAGTGCAGGCATCGAAGCCTCACTCACGGGTCACTTGGTGTTTTCAACATTACATACGAATAGTGCGCCAGAGAGCATTGTACGTCTGCTCGACATAGGCATGGATCCTTTCAACTTCTCTGATGCCTTGCTGGGCATCTTGGCTCAACGCCTGACAAAGCGCTTATGTAGCGATTGCAAACAGACATATATTCCGGACGACCAGGAAATGTATGGTCTGTCCGAAGAATATTGCGAAAATCTTGCTAAAAATGAAAGTAAGAAGGAATGCATAGTTCAAGTGCTGAATGAGTGGAAAATGCGTTATGCAACGGAGGACGGCAAGCATCACTTGTGTCGAGCTGTTGGTTGCGAAAAATGTGACAATACTGGATATCGAGGGCGTCTGGGCATTCACGAATTGCTTATTGCAAGTGATGCGATAAAGAAAGCCATTGTCGATCATCTGTCAGTGCCGCAGGTCACCGCTATTGCTCTTGATGAAGGTATGCGCAGTCTTAAACAGGATGGAATAGAGAAAGTGGTGCAAGGCCATACAGATATCAGTCGCATACGCGCTGTTTGCTCGAAATAATACAGACCGTACTGGCAGCTCACGGAAAAAGCACGCGTAATATAGTGGATCCCACAGTCAAGGCAATAATGCATTGAGTTTAATTCTACTTTGTCAAATTAGAAGGCTGGCCAACGACGCGCAGGAATTATTCAATAACCAATTGTTTAATAATGGTAAATAACGATGTCGACGTGAAAATATCTCCTCCTGTCTCGAAGCCGTCCTTCAACGCCTCCCTCGCGCCCTTGATGCGCATTTGGAGGGCTACTCCTCGTTTTTGTCTCGCGTACACGCAACGTCCTGGCAAGCCTTCCAGGGTTACGTGCGCGGTTTATTCCAGTCTGAGCGAGCCAACATGCTGAGGATCAACGAGGCCAATTGCCACCGACCATCAGACGATGCCGCACATGCTGACCGAGGCGAGTGTTGATTGGGAGGGTTTGGGCGATGCGCTCGCCAAGGAGACCGATGATCTGCTGGGGGGAGAGTCCTCGGTGCTGATTCTCGATGAGAGCGCCATCGCCAATAAAGGCGAGTCGTCGGCGGGTGTAGCGCGACAGTGAAACGGCCGGCTGGGCAAGGTAGATAACTGTCAGGTGGGGGTGTTTGCGGCCTTATGCCGGGGCGAACACGCGAGCCTGATCGACGGCCGGTTGTATCTACCGCAACGGTGGGTGACGGATGCGGCCCGCTGCCAGCGGTAGTTGTCAAGCTAGTTGTCGCCTGAATGCTTGAATTTATGCTGCCTTTTTGAGTTCTAAATTTTCCTCCTTTGGATCGGGTTTTTCGGCGACTTGTTGATCGGGATTCAAGTGAACAACGCGGACTGGCTGCCAGTTTCGAGTAACGCCACTCCAACGCTCTGGATGTCTTTTCTTCGCTGCTTCATAGACGTCGACGCGCTTCTGTAGCAACGCAGTGTCCAGGCCCGCATGGCGCTCTGCGGGGGTAACGAATCTGATGGCACTGTGACGATGTTCATGGTTGTACCAATGAACAAACATGCTGACCCACTGCCTGGCGGCAATGAGACTTTCAAACGGTCGGAGGGGATAGACTGGCCGGTATTTCAACGTCTTGAATAGCGACTCCGAAAAAGGATTGTCGTTGCTGACCGCCGGGCGACTGAACGATGGCATCACGCCCAGCGCTTGCAGGGTGGCCAGCATCGTGGCGCCTTTCATCGGGCTGCCATTGTCAGAATGCAACACCACCTGATTCAGTGCGATGTTTTCCCGCTTGCAAATATCGCGCATAACTTCGCTTGCCAAGTCACTACTTTCTGCATCATAGATCTGCCAGCCAACGATTTTTCGGCTAAAAATATCCATGAACAAATACAGATAAAAATAGATTCCCTTCACCTGCGTTCGCAGATAAGTGATGTCCCAGCTAAATAACGCATTGGGCGCCGTTGCACAGAGCGCACGCGGCTTGTGGCGCTGTTGCGCGGGTCGTTCTGCGCCACGATGCCTGAGCTGATTTTCTTCTCTCAGAGCGCGGTAAATGGTTGACTCGGAAGCGATATATTGCCCACGGTCGGCCAGCCGTGGAACGATTTGACCTAGCGGAAGATCCCCAAATTCGTCTGAATTTACGACTGCCAGCAGGCGTTCGCGTTCCAGCACACTGAGCTTGTTTTTGGGCGCCTGCAACCGCATGGGTCGCTGATCGCCGCGTAATGGGTCGAGCTGCCAGCGTTGCAAAGTGCGTTCGCCCAGAGAGATCGCCGCACAGGCGCGATCCTGGTGCGCACCTGCAGCGATTGCTTCCGCCACCAGTGCCATGACTTGGCCGCGCTCTGCGAGGGAGGTCATTTGACCTCGTCCTCCCAGAGTGCGCGGAACTTTTTTTGCAGGATCAGCAAGGCTGCCGCCTCCGCCAATGCCTTCTCTTTTCGCACTAACTCACGCTTGAGTTTCTCATTTTCATCTTTCAATGTCCGAAATTCACGGGTGCCTGGTACCGCTTTCACCTCGGTACAAAAAGCCGTTTTCCAGCTTGTCAGATGATGGGCAAATAAACCTTTTTCACGACACCACGCATGCAAGGTCTCGCCTGACAAGCCATGGGTTTCATGCAATGCCACCAGTTGCTCCTCCGTACTCCAGTCCTGGGGCCGTTTCTCTTTTGTCACCGATACACTGAGCTTGCCCATCGATTTCCTTTTCATCCAATTCTTTAAAGTATGGAAACTAACGCTCAGGTCTTCCGCCACCGACCGGACTGTCCGATCTCCACGAGAAAATACCTTGACCAGTGCTTGTTCTATAAATGCCTCAGAATACGTTATTTTCATCGTCGCCTCTATTTTAGAAAATTAAAATTTAGAGGCGACAACTAGCCTGACACAGGGGGCCAGAAGGCGGCGATCCCGGAGGCAGAGCGCCGCTATCGCAGCAAGTCGGAGCTGGTGCTGGAAATGGTGGACACGGCGGTGCGCCGGGGCGTGCGTTTTGGCGCGATTGCGGTGGGCGGTGGCTATGGCAAGGAACCGACCTTCCTGCGCGAGCTTGACGGGCGCAGCCATCGTTTCATGGCCGACGTGCATTGCGATCAGCGTGTGTATGAGCAAGACCCGGCGCCAGTGGTGCCGGAGCGGTTCGGGTGGGGGCGCCGCCCCCGCCAGGCGGTAGCGCAGACATCCGCCGTGCGGGTCGACGACTGGGCCGCTGCCCAGCCGGCGACGGCGTGGCGCAAGTTGACGGTGCGCCAAGGCGAGCGAGGCAAGCTGGCGGCAGAGTACCTGCACGCCCATGTCTGGGTATGGGATGGGCGCGAGGCGCAGTCGCGTCGCTGGCACCTGCTGGTGCGACGGGAGGTGGGCGCCGGCACCGTTTCGCGCTATTGCCTGTCCAATGCCTCCGACGATACGCCACTGGAAGCACTGGCCCGCCTCCAGGCGCAGCGCTACTTCATCGAGCACAGCTTCCGGGAGGCCAAGACCGAATGCGGATTGGCAGACTACCAGGTGCGCCGCTGGGATGCGTGGCACCATCACATGGCGCTGGTGATGCTGGGCACCTTGTTTCTGGTCAAGCAGAAGCGGGTGGCCCGACAGCGCTGGCCGATGCTGTCGCTCAATGACCTCGTCACCGCCATGGCTCAGCTGTTGCCGCGTCGGTCGCAGACCGCCGAGGCAATTGCCGATGTGATCAACAGGCGCCACCGCATGCGCCAGTCGGCCCAGGAATCGTGCGTCAGGCGGTCAATGGCGGCACGGGAATGAAATGTGACAAAGTAGAATTAATGGGGTCGAACACTGGCGCCTAACGCATGACAAAACGGCTGTCGCAAAGGGCCAATGGTTCAAAATAAATTATGGGTGTCCTTGTCTTTTCCTTTTTCCTTGTCTTTTGTCTTTTCTCTGCCCCCCGGCGCTGTCCACACTCACCCGGGTGGTGGTGTCCGGCCTCTGCCCAGCCGGGTGATAGCAGCAACCCACCGACCAGGGTGATCAGGAATAGGCCCTTCGAGAAAGGCGTTTTTATAGCCGTCGCCGCCTCGAACAGCGCACGGGTGGCCATCAGGTAGTTCTTTGGCGCCTGCCAGGGAAAGCGACGCGTAAGCGAGCGCAGGCCGACACCTGTGAGGGCGCTAAACCGTGCTGTATTGGCACAGCTGGTGAAGTCGATGGTCACCGTGCCGCTCCCCGGAATAGCCCCCACACCTAACGGAAACGCGGTGGGGCGGGTAATCACCGGGGCGCAGGTGGCGCCAGCGGTCTGCGTCAACGTCAACCCGTCGATCTGCGCATTCTGGAGGCTGGATTTGCCGGTGATGAGGGCGGACGGGTCGGCGCTGCATTGATGCACAAAAACATCCTCTGTACCGTACCATTCGTGTCCCCCTCCGCCAAGTTGCTGGCGACCGATGTGAATGTCACCAAGCGCCCGTCGGCGCTCTTAGGCAGTCCTGCGACGGCGGGCAACGGCCAGACCGGCGAGACCCAGCCCCACCAGTGCCAATGACGCGGGTTCGGGAACCGTGGTGTGGGGGCCAAGCGCCGCAAGCAATATGGCCTGATCACCTGCGGTGAAGGACTTGTTGCGTGCGGCTTCGATGCCTTCATTGTTGACCCACATCAAATCGAAACAAGGGGCGGCACACGCTCCAGGGTGACCCACGCCGAACAAATGGGCGATCTCATGAGCAGCGCTGTTGCCCAGCGCCTGTGAGATCTCGGCAACGGTCGCGTTCAAAAGAGATGGCGACGAAGGGTCAGCGCTTCCCGCTCCCAACGCAAAACTACCTGCCCATGTTCTGGCAAAGGTGGGGTTAAATATTGAATTGCCGAACTGGTCGTTGGCATTGACCGCGCCTGCTTTGCCGAATAATCTGCTGCAACCGGTTTCAGTAGCCGGGCACGGCAAGGCGGGATTGATGGCCGGATATGGCACGCCTGGCGGATTGCTGTAATTGTTCTGTGAAAATACATACGCGCTATCGTCGATTCCCCATGTGTACCAGGAGGCAAGGCCACCGGTATTTGTCACGAAGGATATGTCGTAAGACGCGTAATCTTGGGATACGAGCGACATGATGTTGTTGGCTACTGTGTCGCGCTGGGCCGCATTGAGCCCGAAGGCGCTGCCGGTGAAACTCGCCAACCCGGCGGTGTTGGATTGATAGGTCAGGCTCGGAAAAGCGGCGTTGCCATCAAAATCCATCAAAACATAGGCAGTGGCATTGGCTGGGGAATTTGCCAACAACAGTGAACTCAAGGCGATTGCCGTGGATAGAATTTGTCGATAGAACATTTTGAACGCGCCCCTCTTAATATATATAAAATTAGTATTAATGGGGTCGGACACGATTCAATGAACAAACCTATCCCTTGCCGCTCCACTGCACGGCCCCTATCCGTATTCGATTTGGTCTTCAGTAACGCATCAAACATGGCCCTGCTCCTCTTTGTTGTCGCCGCCACCCCTGCCTACGGTGCCACGTGATACTGTTCACTCTATATGACCGACCGCCTGTCTTCTCGACCTTGACTTAACAAATAACACACGTCTGACAGCACTTCTTTGATCTAGATCAATCTTTCATTACATAAGCACGGCGTTGCTTTAATTTCCCTTCCGTCAAACTTACCTAAAATGATGCACCCGCTTGATTAAATCATTATTATTCAAAAATAATCGACAGCTATCAGGAGATCAGTCATGGCGCAAACAGAAACCAAGGTGCTTACCGCCCACGTTCCATTGCCGCTGGCCGAGAAAGTCGATCAGATGGCCACTCGCCTTGAGCGTTCGCGTGGCTGGATCATGAAGCAGGCGCTGTCGGACTGGATCGAGCAGGAAGAGGAACGTAGCCGTCTGACGCGAGTAGCATTGGCCGATGTGGATGCTGGGCGCGTCATCGACCATCAGGCCGTGCAGGCGTGGGCCGATAGCCTCAGCACTGACGCCCCGTTGCCGATACCGCGCTAATGGAATTGAAGTGGACGAGCAAAGCGTTATCCGATCTGGCGCGGCTATATGAATTTCTGGCTCTGGTGAACAGGGGAGCTGCTGCTCACACTGTGCGGTCGCTTGCCGCCGCACCAGCAAGCCTGTTGGCGAACCCGCGCATCGGCGAAAGGCTCGAAGAATTCGAGGCGCGCGAGGTACGTCGAATTCTCGTCGGGCGCTACGAAATTCAGGAATCTACCATTTATGTGCTGCCGCTGTGGCATACGCGCGAGGATCGTTAGGGTGATATGGGTATTTACGTGACAAAATGATGTCAGCTCCCCCGAACTCCGCAGGGCTGTCAAAATCACCAATAGGAACCAACTCATGAATTCATCACTTGCACACCCCACGCCCTTTCAACAATTGCGCGCCGTTGCCGGGATTTATCCGGACGCCTTGGATTTTTCCACGATGCACGGCTTCCTGACGGGAATGGCCATGGTTCCATATGAGGTGATTGACCAGCCCTGGTTGCCGCTGGCCCTGGGTTTGCCCGATGAGGCAGATATTCCTGATGAAATTATCGATCTTGCGATGCAGGTGTCCGATGACATTGTGGAGGATTTGATCAAGGGGACATTCGAGCCCCAGGCGGCAACAGAGCTGCGCGGTGGTGATACCCTGCCCAGGATGGATCTTTGGTGCCAAGGCTTTGTTCAAGCCTGTGCATTGGCAAGCGAGGACTGGGAGGACATGACCAGTGACGATCTTGATCTCGCCAAACTGTTGTTGAGCATCAATGTCATCGCTGACCCGGAGCGTTATGGGCCGCTCTTGTTCAGCAAGGACGTGTCCTTCACTGATGCTGGCTTTCTTGCTGAAATTCGTGGGCTTACGGGGGCTATCATCAATAATATGGCAGGCCGGGTATTTGAAAAAGGTTTGCTAGACGAAGAGGATGATTTTGCAGGGCAGGATGTGGAATTTGATTTTACCGAGGACGAACTGCGAGAAATCCCGGAAGAAGGCTTGATGTTATTCGTCCTTACCATGGGCGATCGTCTGCCGCGCGTGGTGGTCGATGAATGCGTGCGGCGTGGCGCGGACATGCTGCTGTTCCTGACGGCTTATCTTGCTGATGATCAACACTGGGAGCCGGATGTTGCAGGTGACCGGTGGTGGGCCTTGCTGCACTGTATCTTCATTCTGGGCGCCATCGACGACCCCCGCGCCGCCGTCCCGCTGCTGGGCCTTTTCAAACGCATGCCGGATCTGCCGGATGATGATCTGTGGGACTGGGTGTCTGCTTACTGGCCGGCCCTGTTCAGGAACAAGCGCGAAGCTGCTGCCCCTGCCTTGCGCCGCATCGCCGAAGACCGCACCTTGGGCTGGTATCCCCGTAGCTTTGCTACGGAGTGTGTCCTGGAGGCCGCCGCGGCATCAGGCAGTGAGGCTCTGGAAGAGGCGCTGGACGGGGTTGTTGCTGCCATTGCTGCCGACGAAACCGAAGATGACGATACACGCTACCGAATGGGAGCGATGCTCTTGAATTTTCCGCGTGAACGGCACAGGTCATTGCTGGAATCGCTGGTGCTCAGGCAGCAACAGGCCGGATTGCTGTATATGGACTTTAATCTCGATGACATAGCTGACGCTTTTCAAACCGGTGACGCCCCTGAATGGGAGCGCTTTCCCGATCCCTGGTCCTTTTATGACCCCGAGGCCATCGCGCAGCGCCAGCGCCGCTGGGCGGAAGAAGATATCGCCGGCGAGGACAGTTTTTTGTTTGACGATGAAGAGTTTATGCCGGTTGAGACCTACGTGCGGGAACAGCCCAAAGTCGGACGAAATGACCCCTGTCCCTGTGGAAGTGGTAAGAAATACAAGAAGTGTTGTTTACATTGACCTGCTTGGCGGTTCAAGCGCTTTTTAAAGGTGCCTGGGGTGCTACTTACGCAAAGCCGCGCGTCGCCCACGCTTTACATCGACGCCCGCGAGGATCAACAATCCCAGCACGAAATAGCCGCCGGTGATGAGCATGGCGAGGCGGTGGTCTCCACTGGATAGCCAGCTTACCAAGCCATAGGTGATCGGGCCAAAGATGGCGGAGAGTTTCACCGCCAAACCCCACAGGCCGAAAAAATCGGCGTGGCGCGCGGCGGGGGCGAGCAGCCCCACCAGGGCGCGGCCCGCCTATTGGCTGGCCCCCAATAAATTATGGGTGTCCTGATCTGCTGGTGATCTGCTCTGGGGGGAAACGGACCATGGATGTTCACGGAGAAAGATGGGCAGGTTTGCAGGATAGCATGAGGTAATCATGCCCGGCCCCATTTGTTCGAGCACGGCGGTACTATCGCTTCCGCTAGAAAAATAACCCCCCGCAGTGAACACGGGGGGTTATAAATAGTACTACTTCAGTTGTCAGGCGGAAGCTTGTGATGAAACGCTGCTTTTCCTGCGCCGTGCCATGAAGCCCATCAACCCCAGGCCGACCAGCATCATCGCGTATGATTCCGCTTCGGGTACGGGTGTCACGTCAATCCCGGTGTAGCGAATGCCCGCATCCGGAAAGGTCATGCTGGTGATCAAAGTGCCACCTAACGTGTAGTTGTACAGGTTGTTGCCCGATGCGAGAAAAACATCGTTGTTATTGCCCAGCGCCAAGCTGTCAATATTGAAAGTCACACCAAAGAAGCTAGTTTGGTTCAGTGCCAAGTTACGTAAGGTCACACCTTGTTGCGAACCGGTATAGGAGGCGACGAGCATGTTATTGCTGTAGTCAATATCGGTATAGTTGATGGCGGCATCAGGGAAAGTCATGTTGGTGACCAGCGTGCCATTTGTCATGTAATCATACAAATGGTTTCCGGAAGCCAAGTAGACATGGCCACTATCGCCTGCTGCAATGCCGCTGATGTTGAAGCCAGTCGTCACGGCGTTCAGCTGATTCAAACTGTAGTCGCGAACCGTAAAACCCATTTGCGAGCCGTTGTAGGAAGCCAGAACGTTGCCGCCACCAACGGCAACGTCAGTGTAATTAATGGCCGAATCCGGAAACGTCATGTTGTTGATCAGTGTGCCATTGATGTTGTAGTTGATAAGATGGTTGCCTGCCGAGATGTACAGATCATTGTTCACCCCCAGGGCAATACCGCTAGCTGTCACACCTGTACTGAAAAATCCCGTCTGAACCAATGCTTGGGTACGCTCAGTCACGCCCAACTGAGATCCTGCATAAGTCGCGTAGATATTCTCTGCCTGTGCGGAGATGGAAAATATGGATGCCACAGCAATAATTGCTAGCTTTGATTTCACGGTTGAACCCTCCAGTTTTATGATTTAGGAAAATTAAAAAGCAATAAGTTGCCCATGGTAGGCTCACGCAAAGTACTTGAGTTGGAGGCAAATTACAATCAGGGCAAAGGGAGTCAGGCACGTTTTTGTGCATGAGCTTGCCCCCTTCGCTTCATCACATCATACTGCATCCATACCCAATTGATCTTCAGGAACACATTAAGCATGACCCATCTTCCTCCTTAACGGGCGAGGTGAGTTGAATGCTCGTAGGGCGCTAATTAAGCGAGTGCAGGCTTGGCGCCTGAGAGGGCAGCAGATAGAAATAATCGCTTTAATATGGCGCATCCCCATGTTGGTGATTGATGGACCCTGTTGTTTAGCGAATTTAATGGGGGGCGATGGCGATACTACTTACGCAACGCCGCGCGCCGCCCACGCTTTACATCGACTCCAGCCAGGATCAACAATCCCAGCACGAAATAGCTGCCGGTGATGAGCATGGCGAGGCGGTGGTCTCCACCGGATAGCCAGCTTACCAGGCCATAGGTGATCGGGCCAAAGATGGCAGAGAGTTTGACTGCCAAACCCCACAGACCGAAAAATTCGGCGTGGCGTGCGGCGGGGGCGAGCAGCCCCACTAGGGCGCGGCCCGCCGATTGGCTGGCGCCCATGCACAACCCGGCTACGTTGGCGGCGGCCCAGAACATGCCCGGCCCCTGTGCCGTCCACGCCAGCGCAATCATCACGAGCCAGCCCAGCAGGGTCAGGGCAAGCGTGGGGACGTGGCCGAGGCGGTCCTGGATGTAGCCAAACAGAAAGGCCCCGCCGGCGGCGGTGACGTTGACCACCATGACCAGCAGCAAGGTCTGTTGGGTGTCAAAGTGCATTACCTGCTGGGCGTATATCGCGGCGAGGGTGATAACCGTATTGATGCCTGCCGAGTAAAATACCGTGCATATCAAAAAGCGTCGCAGGTCACGGTAACGGCGCGCGTGTTTGATGGTGGCGCCGAGGCGGGTGAATGCCTCGCCAATCAGGTTGCGGCCCGGAGGGTGTGGCTGGGGGATGGCTCGTTCGCGCAGGAACAGGAATGTTGGCAGGCTGGACAGGGCAAACAGCCCGGCGGTGATCAGCATGGTCACGGGCACAAATGAAGATGCCTGGTCGCCACGCGCTTGCGCCCAGCTTACATAGGCCAGCGATAACCCCAGGCTTACCAGGCCGCCCATATAGCCCAGGCTCCAGCCCCAGCCGGATACCTTGCCCAGGCTGCGGCTGCGCGCCAGCTCGGGAAGAAAGGCGGCGATGAGATTTTCGCCGCTGCCGAAAAAGAAGTTGGAAAGCACGATGAATACGATGGCGAGCGCCAGGTTGCCGGGGCCGGCCAAGGCAAGTCCTGCGGTGCCCAGCACGCAACCTGCAGTGGTAAAAAGCAGCAGTTGTTTCTTGGCGGCGTAGGCGTCCGCATAGGCGCCCAGCACTGGCGCTGTCAGCATGACCAGGAAGTATGAGATCGCCAGCGCCGCCGTCCAGGCAAACGTCGCCCAATCCTGGTTGCCCGCCACCACCGAGACGAAATAGGCGTTGAAGATGGCGGTGATGACGACTGTGGTATAGCCCGAATTGGCGAAGTCGTACATCGCCCACGCCCAGACTTCGCGGCGTGAGACGCCAGCGGCCAGGGAGGAACGCGTAGCCATCAGGCCCCTTCCAGCAGCGCTAAAAATTCCTGTTCCGCAAGCATCGTCACGCCTAGTTCCCGTGCCTTGTCCGCCTTGGAGCCGGCTTCGGCCCCCACAACAACGTAACTGGTCTTGCGCGAGACGCTGCCGCTCACTTTGCCACCCAGCGCCTCGATGCGCACCTTTGACTCATCGCGGCTCATGCTGTCCAGCGTGCCGGTGAGGACAAAGGTCTTGCCGGAGAGCGGCGTATAGGCACGGCTGATCTCCTCCTGTGGCCAGTGGATGCCGGCATAGAGCAAGGCGTCGATGACCTCCCGGTTATGCGGTTGAGCGAAGAAATGATGAATGCTCGCGGCGACCACCGGGCCGACATCGGGAACGGCCTGCAGCTCATCTATAGAGGCGTTAATAAGTGGTTCGAGGCCGCCAAAGTAACGGGCAAGCTGCTTTGCGGTCACCTCGCCGACTTGACTGATGCCCAAGGCGTAGAGAAAGCGGGGCAGGGTAGTGCGTTTGGATTTTTCGATGGCGGCGAGCAGATTGTCTGCCGACTTGTCCCCCATGCGCTCCAGCGCCACGAGCGCCTCTTTGGTGAGGTGATAGAGGTCGGCCACGGTCTTTACCTGCCCTTTCTCCACCAGTTGCGCCACCAGTTTGTCGCCCAGGCCATCAATGTCCATGGCGTGGCGCGAGGCGAAATGGAGGATCGCGCCCATGCGTTGCGCTGGGCAGTAAAGTCCGCCTATGCAGTGGTGTGCAGACTCGTTTTCCAGGCGCACCACCTCTGAGCCGCACATCGGGCATGTCTTGGGCATATGCCATACACTGGCGTGCTTGGGACGCTTTTCCGCGATCACGCCCACCACCTCGGGGATTACATCCCCCGCGCGGCGCACGATGACGGTGTCGCCGATATGGATATCCTTGCGCCGCAACTCATCCTCGTTGTGCAGCGTGGCACGGCTCACGGTCACACCGCCGACCTCGACTGGGTGCAGCATCGCAACCGGGGTGATGACTCCGGTGCGGCCTACCGAAGCGAGGATGTCCTCGACGACAGTGGTCTCTTCCTGGGCGGGGAATTTGTGGGCGATGCCCCAGCGTGGCGCACGGGCGGTAAAGCCGAGGGTATCGCGAGCGGCAAGCTCATCCACCTTGTAGACCACCCCATCCACTTCAAAGGGCAGATCGTTACGGCGCGCGGTTATTTCCTGGTAATAAGCCAGACACTCTTCAATACCGTGTACGGCACGGAAGAATTCAGTGACGGGGAAGCCCCATTCCTTGAGGTGTTTTACGATCTGCGAATAACGCGGCGCAGGCAGTTCCGAAACCTCGCCCAGCCCCCACGGAAAGAAACTCAAAGGGCGACCGGCAGTGATGCGTGGATCGAGTTGACGCAGACTGCCAGCGGCGGCATTGCGCGGGTTGGCAAAGATATTTTCACTTCGCGCCAAGCGTTCTTCGTTGAGACGTTCGAAGTCGCGCTTGGGGATGACCACCTCACCTCGCACTTCCAGTACCGCCGGCCAGCCTTTGCCGAGCAAGCACAGCGGCACGCTCTTTATGGTGCGTGCATTGGCTGTCACGTCCTCGCCCTTCGTTCCGTCACCGCGTGTCCCCGCCCGCACCAGTAGGCCGTTTTCATAGCGCAAGCTGAGCGAGGCGCCGTCGAATTTAGGTTCGGCGGTGTAGCGCACGGCTTCGGATGTTTCAAGCCCTTGGCGCACGCGCCGGCCCCAGTCCCGGACTTCCGCTTCGTCGAAGGCGTTGTCCAGTGAGGTCATGGGAATGCCATGGTGTACCTCGCCGAGGAATTCCAGCGGCTTCGCCCCCACGCGCTGGGTGGGGGAACCAGGAGTGATCAGATCGGGGTGTTCTGCCTCAAGCCGTTGCAATTCGCGCAACAGACGGTCATATTCGGCATCGGAGATGATGGGGGCGTCGAGGACGTAGTAACGGTAGTTGTGATGATTGATTTCGTCACGCAACTGGGTGACGCGATTATTGGTAGGCTTGGTGTCGGAGATGGGCATGGCTGCCTATGCCAGTACACCCGCCAACAGCGGATGCAAAATTGTGGCGCTCCCTAGGGGATTCGAACCCCTGTTGCTGCCGTGAGAGGGCGGCGTCCTAGGCCTCTAGACGAAGGGAGCAGTGTGCAAAAAGAAGTGGTATTATACGCGCTAATTATGAATGCTCAAGATTCTTTTAATGACAGGTTAAAAAAGGCAGGGAAAACCATAAGCACGCCCAGAGTCATACCTCGCGCCGAACATTCCATCTCGCGCACCAATATCAGCGACAGCGCAGTCAAGGTGCTTTACCGCCTGAAGGACGCCGGCTATAAGGCCTACCTGGTCGGCGGCGGTGTACGTGACATGCTGCTGGGTCGCGAACCCAAGGATTTCGATATCGCCACCGATGCGCATCCCGAGGAAGTGCAAGAGCAGTTCCGCAGTTGTCATCTCATCGGGCGCCGCTTCCGGCTGGCCCACGTGCGTGTCGGGCGTGATGTTGTTGAAGTGGCTACGTTCCGTGCCAATGTGCCCAGCGCAGAAGAAGGTGAGGCCCGCAGTGCAAAAAGGGGCGAAGACCTGCATACCGAAAGCGGGCGCATCATGCGCGACAACGTCTACGGCACGCTCGAAGAAGACGCTTGGCGCCGTGATTTCACCATCAATGCCCTGTATTACAATATCGCCGACTTTTCCGTGGTGGATTATACCGGCGGTCTGGAAGACCTCAAGGCAGGCTGGATACGCTTGATCGGCGATCCCGTGCAGCGTTACCGCGAAGACCCGGTGCGCATGCTGCGTGCGGTGCGCTTTGCCGCCAAGCTGGGTTTCCGCATCCACCCCGACACCGAGGATCCGCTGTTTGATCTGGGCTATCTGCTGGAGGATATCCCCTCCGCCCGCCTCTATGAAGAAGTGCTCAAATTGTTCATGGGCGGCTGTGCCTTGGAAACCTTCGAACTGCTGCGTCATTATCGCCTGTTCGAGCATTTATTCCCGCAGACCGAGGATGATCTTGCGCAGGAGCGGGAAGGCTTCCCCTCTGAATTGGTGGCGCGCGCCCTGGCCAATACCGATGCGCGTGTTGCCGCCGGAAAACCCGTGACCCCGGCATTTTTATTCGCGGCCCTGCTGTGGGGCCCGATGCGCCGCCAGGCCGAGCCGTTGCAGGCGGGAGGGGAGAGCGAAATCCAGGCCATTCAGGAAGCGGGTGATGTGGTGGTCATGCGCCAGGTGCAGCGCATAGCCTTGCCTAAACGTTTCAGTCTGCCAATGCGCGAAATCTGGACCATGCAGCCCCGTTTCACCCAGATCAACGGCAAACGCCCCTTTAGTTTGCTTACCCACCCCCGTTTTCGCGCAGCTTATGACTTCCTTCTCTTGAGAGGCGAGTCGGGCGAGGATGTCCTGGACTTGTGCGAGTGGTGGACAAAGTTTCAGGAAGTGAATGCCGACGCACAGGGACGTGCTAGTGCTGCGGGAGGCAGGATGCTGGGAGCAGCCGACGCACACGGACGTGCTAGTGCTGCGGGAGGCACGACTGCACGGATGCAGGAGGTAGAGCAACGCAAGGAGCGGTTGCCGAGGATGCCGGGAGCGGCCGACGAACGGCACGTGCCAGTGGCGGCGATAGATGCGGAAACTCGCGCGCCCGCCAAAAAACGCCGCCGCCCACGCAAGCGTCGCAAACCGGCTGGCGCAGCGGCAGGGTGATGGGCTTGTGATTCGGGCCTATATAGGGCTGGGTAGCAACCTCAATGATCCAGTGCGGCAGGTGAAGGCTGCGCTTGCCGCATTGAACGACATCCCCGAAACCCGCTGTGTGCGGCATTCGTCGCTGTATCGCAGTGCGCCGCTGGGGCAGGCCGGCCAGCCGGATTACATCAACGCCGTAGCCATGCTCGACACTCATCTGTCGGCACAGCAGTTGTTGTCGGAACTGCAAGGGATTGAGCGCATTCACGGCCGTGTGCGCGGTTCCGAGCAGTGGGGGCCGCGCACCCTTGATTTGGATTTATTACTGTACGGAGATATGCGTTTGGAGAGTGAAGAATTGACGGTGCCCCATCCACGGCTGGCGGAGCGCAGCTTTGTGCTGTATCCCCTGTGCGAAATCGCCCCCGACCTGGAGATTCCAGGGTTTGGCGGCGTACGGCAATTGATGGCCGCGTGCCGGGCGCATGATACGCTATCTTGTGAGGTGCTGGCGTGACGCGCGGCCAGCCTGGCTATATCGTCGTCGAGGGGCCGATAGGGGTGGGTAAGACCAGTCTCGTGAAGCGCCTGGCGGAGACCTTCGGTAGCGAGCTGCTGCTGGAGGATGCCGCGTCCAACCCCTTTCTTGAGCGTTTTTACCAAAACCCACGTCAGGCAGCCCTGCAAACCCAGTTGTACTTCCTGCTGCAGCGCACACGCCAGATGCAGGAGCTGCGCCAATCGCTATTGCTGCCGGAAACCTCCCAGCCGGGGCGGGTAGCGGATTTCTTGATGGAGAAGGATTACCTGTTCGCCCAACTCACCCTGGACGACGATGAGTTGCGCCTCTATGAACAGGTGTACCGGCAATTGACGCTGGATATCCCCCCGCCGGACCTGGTGATCTACCTCCAGGCGCCAGTGGAAGTGTTGCTGGCGCGTGTCGCCAAACGTGGTCTCGGCTATGAAAGGCTGATCGAGTCCGCTTACTTGCAACGCCTGGCGGAAGCCTATGCGCGGTTTTTCCACAACTATGCCGCCGCGCCGCTCCTGATCGTCAACGCCGCTACCGCCAATTTTGCAGAAAACGACAAGGATTACAATGCACTGGTAGAGCATGTGCGCACCCCTCGGGGCGGGCGCCATTACCTTAATCCCCTGCCTTTTGCTGTTTAGAGCCGCGAAGAAACGCCAACAGGCTCGTGGCCCCTGCCTGAATATTTTTGGAGATGACGTCATGAATGCCCAGCCTCTACCCCACGTCACCCTTAACACTCTGCGCGATATGAGGCGCGCGGGTGAAAAATTCGCCTGCCTGACCGCCTATGACGCCAGCTTTGCGCGTCTAATAGATGACGCAGGCGTTGAGGTGATTCTGGTGGGAGACTCGCTGGGTATGGTGGTGCAGGGGCGCGAGACCACTCTACCGGTGACGGTCGATGACATTGTTTATCACAGTCGTTGTGTGACACGTGGCTGCAGCCGCGCACTGCTGATGGTGGACATGCCATTCATGAGCTACGCCACGCCGGAGCAGGCATTGCGCAACGCTGCACGTTTGATGCAGGAAGGCGGGGCGCATATGGTCAAGCTGGAGGGGGGCGCTGTGCAAGCCGACATCGTGTGTCAGCTTACCGAACGCGGCATTCCAGTGTGCGCCCACCTGGGACTCCAGCCGCAATCAGTACATAAGCTGGGCGGCTACCGGGTGCAGGGGCGCGAAGCCTCCGCCGCGCAAGTAATGCGTGACGACGCTCGTGCATTACAGGCCGCAGGCGCCGATATGCTGCTGCTGGAATGCGTGCCCGCTGCCCTGGCAGCGGAAATCACCCTCGCAAGCGAAATCCCAGTGATCGGCATCGGCGCGGGGTCGGGCTGTGATGCTCAAGTGCTGGTGCTGTATGACATGTTGGGCATTACGCTGGGTAAACGGCCCAAGTTTTCCAAGAATTTCATGCAGGGCAATCATACCCCGCAGGCCGCCATCGCAGCTTACGCGCACGCCGTCAAAAATGGCATCTTCCCCGCGCCAGAGCACACCTTTAACTGATGCATACCGTTCGCGCTATTGCCGATGTGCGTAGCATGGTTCGTCTGTGGCGTGGCCAGGACGAGCGTATTGCCTTTGTGCCCACCATGGGCAACCTCCATGCGGGGCATATCCATCTGGTCAATCAGGCCAGGCACCGCGCTGACCGCGTGGTAGTGAGCATATTCGTGAATCCCATGCAGTTTGGAGAAAATGAAGATTTTGCGTCCTATCCCCGCACATTATCCGAAGACAGCATCAAACTGGCCGAAAATGGTGCACACCTTTTGTTTGTGCCCGAGTCTGGTGAGATCTATCCCAGGGGAGTTGCCGGTGCCACGCGGGTAGAGGTGCCAGGAATCTCGGATATCCTGTGCGGCGCGTCTCGCCCCGGCCACTTTACCGGCGTCGCCACCGTGGTCAATACGTTATTTAATATCGTCCAGCCCGATATGGCGCTGTTTGGTGAAAAGGATTACCAGCAGCTGCTGGTAATCCGGCGTATGGTGGCGGATCTGTGTCTGCCCGTCACGGTTGTTGGCGTGCCGACCGTGCGCGAGCCCGATGGGCTAGCCATGAGCTCACGCAACAGCTACCTCTCCGCCGAGGAAAGGGCGCGCGCCCCCCAGATCTACCGGGTGCTATGTCAGGCGAAAGAGCGGATTCAGGGCGGCGAGGTCAACTATACGGCGATCGAGTCAGAGGCTGGGCAAGCGTTGACCGCCGCAGGTTTCCATCCTGACTACGTCAGCGTGCGCCGCGCGGAGGATCTGATGCCTGCATCCGTGGCGGACCACGCCTTGATGATTCTTGCAGCAGCCAGGCTGGGAAAGACGCGCCTGATCGATAACTTGCCGATAGAATTGAAAAACCGGCAACAAAACCCCATAATATCAGTCTAATGGGGTGCGTTAGGCTCTACTAACGCATCCTGCATAGCCTAGAGGAGCTGCCAAATGCAGTACACCCTACTGAAGTCCAAGCTGCACCGCGCCTGCGTGACCCACTCCGAGCTGGAGTATGAAGGGTCGTGCGCGATTGACGCCACGCTGCTGGAGGCGGCGAGTATTCACGAATACGAGCAGATCCAGATCTACAACATCACCAATGGCGAGCGCTTCACCACCTACGCGATCCGTGCCGAAGCAGGCAGCGGCATCATCTCCGTCAACGGCGCTGCCGCGCACAAGGCCAAACCGGGGGATCGAGTCATCATCTGCACTTATGCGGTGTTAAATCAGCATGAGCTGGCTTCCTTCAGGCCCGTCATGGTATACCTCGACGAAACCAACCGCATCACGCATTACCGCAATCACATCCCGGCCCAAGTGGCGTAAAGTCAATCGATCTTAATCGATTGCGGAGTTCCCTGACCCGCAATTGTGGGTCAGCGTCGCCCAGGACTTGGGGAAGGGGGCAGCGCCTTGGCGCTGATCTTCTAAGGCATCGGCTGTCTCTCTCCGTGGCGCTACTGGTAATCTAGCAAGAGCGGTCGCTGTGACTGGCACCGTTAACTGCTGACACGCCTTCGGCACCCCCTTCCATCAGAGCGCACCATCGGGATGATTCGGGCCAGGAGGGGCAGGTTGGAATGATGAATCTAGACCTGCAGCGTGTCGCATCTCACGCGGGGTGGGTGCGGCCTCATATGCGGTCAGGCAGGAAAAAGTCGCGCCTAATATGGCCTGATGGCCAGGAAAAAGTCCTAGATCGGGGTAAATTAGAGGCTAAGATGAGCTTAATAGGTGGGGTACGATCCAAATTGCCTTGGTCGACCGTCGGTGGGAGGCGGCCCTTAAGCGAACGGGCCGGGGAGTCCTAGCGCAGAAAAGGCGAATGGGGCTTTGGTTGGTGGTTAGATGCTCAAGGTGTACACGGCGCAGAGCCCGGATTTTGCTTATATGACCAGCATGTATTAATCCCTGGTTCATACGCGGCCTTCCAATCTATGGCATTTATATTGAAATTACCGTCTGTGTAATTATATGTGCCATTGCTTTGGCCGAAACCTGTTCCAGGAGTCCAAGTGAAACTGCCTGCAGTTACATTATTTTTTTGTCCTCCAGCGACCACGTCGAAGCTCCCGCCGGAGGAAGAGGAGAGTAGGTTGACCGTATTGGTGACTATTGCTGGTGTTGAGGTTGCGGCGGCGCCTGTGTACGGTATGGCGCTCATGTCCACAACAAAACGAGCGGAGATATCAGGGGTTTCAATGTCTTGAGTGATCTTGGGCTTTGTAGCGAAGGTGCTTTTCAAGAATTCCTGAGCCATTCCCCCATCATTTAGCACCATCCGCAATTGTACTCTCTGGGGGTTGCCAGTGCCGGAGCCGGAGCCTGCTGAAGCGGGGTCCAAGGGCGCGAGTCCAGGGCCGCTAAAGCCCCCATTGCCTATAAGCCCGGCAGAGGACGTGCCAGGCTGGCCATTTGGCCAGCAGCATACTCCTACTCTAATGTAAGTCTCCTGGGCGAAGCCTTTAGTGGGGTCGCCTATGATTTGGTGCCAATAGTCAGTAGTGCCTTCTCTGACGAGTTCGCTTAAGAAAGGTGTCTTCTGTGGGTCTGCCGTAGTGCCATGAACGCAGCCTACATCCACTCCCCCCCGGTTACAGCTGAGGTTGATGATGCCAGGAGTGGGCGATAGGCTGGGACTCGGCTGAAAATTGAGCGCAAATTCGGCCGCGCCTTCTTTTATGCCAAGCATAAAAATGAAGAGGGCGGCAAGGACTGGCAGCAGGTATCTTGGCATTATATCCATCGGCAGTCCTTGTTAATTCCTAAAAGTTTGGTGTGATTAGTCAAGCTGAAAATGTCTATTTAACGCATTCATCAGGGATGATATGTATATATCATAAAAGGCAGGCTATCTCAAGAGTTAGGCGTGTCTTTTTTGGGTTGCCATGTTTTTGACGCCCGAGAGGTAAGGTGACGGCATGAGGCCAAAGGCTGGGTGGGATTGCAATTGTGAGTTGGATACTTGGCGCCGACTACCTGTTATTATTATATTTATCGTAATTATGTATTATTTTGGATTTTGGCATTTGAATCGTTGGATTTAAGGTGTTATTCATCCATTCTCCTGAGGAAGATTATGGCAGAATTATCTAAATTACAGATAGAAGCAGCGCTCAAGGCCTTCATTGACCCTTATCTTCAACGGGACTTGGTGTCGGCAAACGCCGTGAAGCAGGTTGCGATTGATGGCGGCAAGGTAACTGTGGATGTGTTGCTGGGTTATCCGGCCAAGGGCTATCAGCAGGAGCTTGCGGCCGCGCTGAAAAAGCAGATTGAGGAAGTCGGCGGTGTGAAAAGCGCTGAGGTGCGTGTTTCCTCTAAAATTGTCACACATGCTGTGCAGCATGGCGTTAAGCCATTGAAGGGCGTGAAAAATATTATAGCCGTGGCGTCCGGCAAGGGTGGTGTTGGTAAGTCGACGACGGCGGTGAATCTTGCGCTGGCGCTGGCGGCGGAGGGCGCGGCGGTGGGGATTCTGGATGCGGATATCTATGGCCCCAGCCAGCCGCTCATGTTGGGCGTTCATGCCCGGCCGGAGTCGCGTGACGGTAAGTCCATGGAGCCGTTGATGAGTTACGGTATCCAGTCCATGTCTATAGGATACCTTGTCGACGACGAGGCGCCGATGATCTGGCGTGGCCCGATGGTTACGCAGGCGCTGGAGCAACTGCTGAGAGATACCAATTGGCGGGATTTGGATTACTTGATCGTTGATCTCCCTCCGGGTACGGGTGATACGCAACTGACCCTCACGCAAAAGATTCCGGTGAGTGGTGCGGTGATCGTCACCACGCCGCAGGACATCGCTCTAATGGATGCGCGCCGGGGGCTGAAAATGTTTGAGAAGGTGGAAGTGCCGGTGTTTGGCGTCGTCGAGAACATGAGTACGCATATTTGCAGCCACTGCGGGCACGAAGAACATATATTCGGTTCAGGTGGTGGCCAGCGAATGGCTGAGCAGTATGGGGTGGATTTCCTGGGGTCATTGCCGCTCGATATCCGCATCCGTGAAGATGCCGATGGCGGCCGTCCCACCGTGGTGGCCGATCCAGACGGGAGGATTGCGCAGATCTATCGCGACATTGCCCGGCGCGTCGCGGCCAAGCTGTCGTTGCGGGGGAAGGATTACGCCGCCAAATTTCCCAATATCGTGGTTCAGAACACGTAATCCGAAAAAAGCTATTGAACCGCAGAGTACGCAGAGGACGCAAAGAAATTCAGGGAGTTAGCGTAACAAGCGTGCCCACCTGGCGGGGGTGGTTTGGCATATTTTGTCAAGGTCTCGTTTTTCCTCTGCATTCTCTGCGCGCTCTGCGGTGAATCGCCATTTTCAGGATAATATTAGGGCGGGCGAGGAGTCTTGTCCCTACTTCGAGAGGTTGTTGAATGAGTATCAAGTCTGATAAATGGATCCGGCGCATGGTCGATAAGCACGGCATGATCGAGCCGTTCGAGCCGGGCCAGGTGCGCGAGCGCGAGGCGGGCAGGATTATTTCTTATGGCACGTCCAGCTACGGGTACGATGTCCGTTGTGCGGATGAATTCAAGATTTTCACCAATATCAATTCGGCGATTGTCGATCCCAAAAATTTCGATGCCAACAGCTTTGTCGATGTGCAGTCGGATGTGTGCATCATCCCGCCGAACTCCTTTGCCCTGGCACGCACGGTGGAATATTTCCGCATCCCGCGCAGCGTGCTGACCATCTGTCTGGGTAAGTCCACCTATGCGCGCTGCGGCATCATCGTCAATGTGACCCCGCTGGAGCCGGAATGGGAAGGGCATGTGACCCTGGAGTTTTCCAACACCACGACCCTGCCGGCCAAGATTTATGCCAATGAAGGTGTCGCCCAGATGTTGTTTCTGGAATCTGACGAGGTGTGCGAGACCTCGTACAAGGATCGTGGCGGCAAATATCAGGGGCAGACCGGGGTGACGCTGCCGAAGGCATGATGTTTTGGGCGGGGTTCAGGCCGGAGGGGTTTGCTTTTTGCTTTCAGGTTTTTGGTTCTCGAACTGCATAGATTCGATCTGCATTTTAAGCCAGCCATCTTCGTCATCGTGCTGCTCCAGAACTACGGGCAGGTAGTGAAAGTCGATAGCGCACCACACTGTGGTGTTTCTGCTGTCGCCTGTGCGCCGGATCTTTAGTGTGCGCAATGTTCCCATGGCGGTTTTGACCTGTTCTTCGCCCAGGATGACGAACCGGTAATTCTTGACTTTATCGCTATCCGCGATCAGGTATTCCAGGGTTTTTCGGCCATTTTGCAGGTCGTTCATGATGGCAAGCTGGTAGCTGAGCTTGTCCTGGATTTTTGGGCGCAGTGGCGTATGCCACGATTTGCTGCTGGTGATGTTGGTGGTGGTGTTTTTTTCCCAGTTGAAGATCTGCTTTATCCATTTGTCGCTTTTCCCGCTACGGCGGCTGAGGTATTCCAGTGGGCGAGGCTGCGCGTTTTGTCCCTCGCCTTCGTAGGTCCACTCGCTGCGTTCTACGATTTCTTGTTTTACAAATTTGGCGAGCAGTCCGGTAGCGTGGGTTACCGATTGATAAAGATACCCTCCGTCGTCGGTCTTGGTCAGGGTGCGGATGTTCTCGCCCAGCGGGATGCCTGCTTTGCTCAGGGTGTAACGGGCGGTGAAAAGGGGGAGAGGGTCGGCAAAGGCGGTGGAATAAAGGGTCATGCCCAGCAAGAAGGCTGCGAAGTAGGGCCACAGGCTAGATATCTTGCGGTTGTGTCTATCATTGCGGATCGTGCGGGTTGTTATCGGCATCGGTATAGTCCACTGGCGATGTTAGGCGTGTTCCGTCAAGTACTACTTGATTGCGCTCATGGTCGAGTTGCAGCCGTCCTTCAGCGAACCAGTGTATCGCCAAGGGATAGATGCGATGTTCCTGTTCGAGTACCCGGTGTGCAAGTGTCTTGACGTTGTCATCCGGTAATATCGGCACGCGCGTCTGAACTATGACAGGTCCGCCATCCAGTTCATTGGTGACAAAGTGGACGCTGGCGCCGTGTTCCCGCATGCCTGTCCCAAGTGCGCGGCTGTGGGTGTCGAGGCCGGGCAAGGCGGGCAGCAGAGAGGGGTGGATGTTTAGCATACGCCCAAGATAGTGCGTCACGAATCCGGGGCCGAGGATGCGCATGAAACCGGCGAGCACGACCAGTGCCGGTTCGAAGCGGTCGATCATCGTTTGCAGCGCGGTGTCAAACGCGTCCCGGCCTGGGAAGGTCTTGTGGTCAAGCACCAGTGCCGGGATGCCCGCCCGCCGGGCGCGCTCCAGGCCGAAGGCGTTGGGGTTGTTGCTAATTACGGCGCGAATCTCGACGGGCGGTGTTTTGCGGGCGGCTGCGTCGATGATCGCCTGGAGATTACTGCCGCTGCCGGAGATCAGGACAACGATGGGTAACGGAGCGCTTGCATCATGCACGGATTAAAACCTGCTCCAGGCCGTCTTGCGCTGCTTCAATCGAACCGATGCGCCACGCTGTTTCGCCCTGCGCATTGAGTATGTCCACCGTGGCGTTGGCGTCGGCCTCCGCCACGCACACGACCATGCCGATGCCGCAGTTGAAGGTACGGTACATTTCCTGCTCCGCGATATTGCCTTTTTCCTGCAGCCAATCAAAGATGGGGAGGCGTGGCCATGCAGTCTTGCCGATCACGGCCTGGGTGTTGTCGGGCATCACGCGCGGCAGGTTTTCCAGCAGTCCGCCACCGGTGATGTGGGCCAGGGCATGCACCTGGATCTGCGCAAACAGTTTGAGTAATGGCTTGACATAGATGCGCGTGGGCTCCAGAAGGGTGTCGCCCAGCGTGCGGCCATGAAAGTCCTGGGATAGATCCGCGCCGCTGACGGCGATGACTTTGCGGATCAGGGAATAGCCGTTGGAGTGCGGGCCGCTGGAGGCGATGCCGATCAATGCGTCGCCGGGCTGGACTTTGCTGCCGTCGATGATGTTTTCCTTTTCCACTACGCCGACGCTGAAGCCTGCCAGGTCATAGTCACCATGGCTGTACATGCCGGGCATTTCGGCGGTCTCTCCGCCTACCAGTGCGGCACCGGCGAGTTCGCAACCTGCGCCGATGCCCTTGATGACATCCTCCGCCTGGTCGATGCTCAGGTGGCCGGTGGCGTAATAGTCAAGGAAAAACAGTGGCTCGGCGCCCTGCACAACCAGATCATTGACGCACATCGCCACCAGGTCGATGCCGATGGTGTCGTGTTTGCCCATTTCTATCGCCAGCTTCAGCTTGGTGCCGACACCATCGGTGGTGGAGACCAGTACCGGCTTGCGATAGCGGTCGAGTGGCAGTTCAAACAGCGCACCAAAGCCGCCCAGGCCGCCGAGCACGCCGGGACGGGTGGTGCGTGCTGCAATGGGTTTGATTCTTTTTACCAGGTTGTTGCCGGCCTCAATGTCTACGCCTGCATCGCGGTAGCTCAGGCTGGTTCCATGTTGGGCAGTGTCGGATTTCGAGTTCATCTGGGTAATCGCATTATTTTATTCTATGGGGAAGGTGTATTATAACTATTATACGCGGGGTTATTTTCAGTGGCATGATTTTTTGAGGATGCGGGTGTCTAATTGTAAAACGCAGTTGCGCATCAGGGTTATTGCCCTGTTTACTCTGTTGATGAGTAGTGTTATGCCAGGTTTGTTGTCTGCCGCCGAAGTGGAAGGCCTGTATGAGGCCGAGATCCAGGTGGTGGGTCAAGGCAAGGCGGAGCAGGGCGAGGCAATACGTGCGGCGCTGGCTGAGGTGCTGATGAAGGTGACGGGACGGCGCGGAGTTGCGGCGCTTCCGACGCTGGCCCCCATGTTCAAGCGCGCCGATAAGGTGGCGCAGCAATACCGCTACCGCCCACTGACGGAGGATATGGCGCGGATCATTCCGGTGGCTCCCTCCGCAGTTCAGCCTCCCGGCAAGCCAGTGGCGGCGAAGGGGCAGGTATTATGGGTAAGTTTTGATTCTGCTACCGTGAATCAGGCATTGCGCCAGGCCGGGTTGCCGGTATGGGGGCGGGTGCGCCCGGCGACATTGATCCTGTTAGCGATGGAAGGACAGGATCAGCGCACTGTTTTGCTGGGCGATAGCCGCCCCGAGTTGCAGTCGATTATGGAAAACCGCGCGCGCCGCCGTGGCTTGCCGGTTCTCCTGCCGCAGGATGCGGAAGCAGAGGGTGGCGTGCGCTTTGCCGATGTTTGGAGTAATGCACGGGATGCCCTGCTCAAGGCCGCAGCACGCGGGCAGACCGAGGCGGTGCTGGCGGGCCGGTTAAGCCTCCGCTCGGGCACCTGGCGGGTGCGCTGGACGTTTTATCAAGGCGGCGGGGAGGCCGTCAACTGGGAGAGCGTCGCCAGTGCGCCGCAGGATGTGCTTGAGGCGGGTATCGATGGTGCGGCGGATGAGCTGGCCAAAAGGTTTGCCCAGGTGTTGAGCGATGCTGCCGCCACCAGTGTATTGATGACGGTGACAAATATCACTACGCTCGATGATTATGCACGGACCATGAATTATTTGCAGTCGCTGGCCGGTGTGACGGAGGCAGCGGTGGTGCGTGTGAAAGCAGACAGCGTAACATTCCGTGTATTGACCCGCAGCAGCGATTCGGGTCTTGCTCAAAGCATTGCTTTAGGCAGCATCCTGAGCGTCGCCAATTCTGATCCCGCTGCGTCGGAGTTGAAATACATCTTATTGCCATGAACCGTCGCGACATCCCGAACATCATCAGCATGGCGCGCATACTGCTCGTGCCGCTGGTGGTGTGGCTACTCATGCGGGAGCGCTTTGCCGAGGCGTTGCTACTGTTCGCCGTGGCGGGGGCGTCGGATGCGCTGGATGGCTATCTCGCCAAGCATTTCCATTGGACCAGCCGTCTGGGCTCCATTCTGGATCCGCTCGCCGACAAGCTGCTGCTGGTGTCGTCGTATCTGGTATTGGGTTGGCTGGGCATCATTCCGGTGTGGCTGGTGGCTGCCGTGATTGTCCGCGACGCGCTGATTCTGTTTGGCGCCATTGCCTATCACTATCTGATTGGCCATGTTGAAATGGCACCTACCCTGGTGAGCAAGATCAATACCCTCGCCCAGATTGTGCTGGTGCTTGCGCTGGTAATGTCGTTGAGCGTGATACCGTTGCCTTCGTGGGCTATCACTGGCATGATTTATTTTGTTCTGGCGACGACCGTATTGAGCGGGCTGGATTATTTTAGAACCTGGACCCTTCGTGCGATGCGCGGACGCTCGGACCGGCATTGCAGATAACATTATCATTGATAAGAAATAGAGAATAAATGCCGTCGCTGACTGATTCTCAAAAGTGGCTGACGCTATTAGGTGTCGCAGCTGTTGGCGCGCTGTTGTACCTGCTGGCGCCGGTGCTTACGCCATTTCTTGTCGCGGCCCTGCTGGCCTATGCCATGGACCCGCTTGCCGACCGCCTTGAAAAGCTGGGATTATCCCGCACCATGGCGGTCGTGCTCGTCTTGGCCGGACTGTTGGCGCTGTTGCTGCTGCTATTGCTGATCGGTCTGCCGTTGCTGGCGCATCAGATCGAGATATTGATAAGCAAGCTGCCTGGCTATGTCGACTGGCTGCAATATACTGCGTTGCCCTGGTTGCAGACGAAATTGCAGCTTCAGGAACACTCCCTGGATCTGGATACCTTGAAACAGGCCATTGCCGATCACTGGCAAACCGCCGGTGGAGTGGTGGCGGGGGCGATGGCCTCCGTCACCCGTTCCGGTTTGACGCTGCTGGGCTGGCTCGTGAATCTGCTGCTGATCCCGGTGGTGACCTTTTACCTGCTGCGTGATTGGGATGTGCTTGTGGCCCGCATCCAGGAGTTGTTGCCGCGCACCGCAGAGCCGGTTGTAACCCGTTTGGCGCGTCAATGCGATGAGATGCTGGGGGCGTTTTTGCGTGGGCAGATCATGGTTATGCTGGCGCTGGGGACGATCTATTCCATTGGTCTGTGGATGGTCGGCCTGGATGTTGCCCTGCTGATCGGCATGGCGGCGGGGCTGCTCAGTTTCGTTCCTTATCTTGGGTTTGCCATTGGCCTGCTGGCGGCGAGCATTGCCGCCCTTGTCCAGTATCAGGATCTGTTCCATCTATTGCTGGTGTTGGCGGTGTTTGGCGTGGGGCAGATGCTGGAAGGTATGGTGCTTACGCCGTTGCTGGTCGGAGACCGTATCGGCCTACACCCGGTAATGGTGATCTTTGCCGTCATGGCGGGCGGGCAGTTGTTCGGCTTTTTCGGTATCCTGCTGGCGCTGCCGTTCGCCGCCGTGGTCATGGTGTTGCTGCGCCATGCGCATGAGCGTTATATGCATAGCCGGATCTATGACGCCGGGAATGGCGGTTCTTAGGATGAAAGATGCGGTCCTTCCCGTGATGGCACAACTCCCATTAGGCATAGGCTTGCGCGATGATGCCTCGTTCGCCAATTATTTCCCTGGCGCCAACAGCGAGGCCGTCTCCGCTGTGCAGCGCAGCGCGTGTGCCGAAGGCGAGCAAATGATCTATTTGTGGGGCGCCCCTGGGGTTGGCAAGACCCACCTGTTGCAGGCCGCCTGCCATGAGGCGAACGCGCGCGGCGAGGCTGTCGCCTATGTGCCATTGGCGCAGGCCGATGAGTTCTCGCCCAGACTATTGGAGGGATTCGAGCAGCTCGCATTGGTGTGCATCGACGACATCCAGGCGGTAGCCGGGATAGCGGCATGGGAGGCGGCACTGTTTCATCTATACAACCGCATGCGCGACAGCGGCTCACATTGCATGATCGCTGGCAGCGCCGCGCCCGGCGGGTTGGGTGTGGTGTTGCCCGACCTAACCTCGCGCCTGGCATGGGGGCTGGTATTACATCTTGATGCCCTCGATGACGAGGGCATGCTCGCTGCATTGCAATTGCGTGCGCGTCAGCGGGGGCTTGAGCTGCCGGTTGACGTGGCGCAGTTTCTGTTGCGCCGCGAGCGCCGCGACATGCCCGCCCTGTTCACCTTGCTGGAGCGCCTTGACCATGCTTCCCTGGCTGCCCAGCGCAAATTGACCATACCGTTTATCAAGGGAGTTATTGGAACCTAAAAACGGCAGTTGACCGCTTCTTTGGGTGGCTAGTAATATGTTTGTGAGACTTTATCATATCCTGCGGGTTCATCTGTTTGGTGAGGCCCGCTACGGGGTGGATTGCACGATTTTCAGTGCGCATGGCGGCGTTGCAACTCCTTGGAATGGAACAACCATTCCGCGTCGTTGCGCCTTGCCCTGCACCCCGAAAACCGCACACTCTACCCCGTCCAACTGCCGTTTTTAGGTTGAAGCGTGAGCGAAAAACGCGTATTACCCAGCGACATTGATGCTTCCGTGCGCCGCGCACTCGCCGAAGATATTGGCAGCGGCGATGTCACCGCCATGCTGATCCCGGTCGATGCGGTGTGTGATGCCACCGTTATCAGCCGTGAGGATGCCGTGCTGTGCGGAACGGCGTGGTTTGACGCTGTTTTCCGGCAGATGGATAGCGCCATTCAGATCACCTGGCATGCCGTCGACGGCGATGCCGTAACTGCCAACCAGACATTGTGCACACTGCATGGCCCGGCGCGGCCGCTGTTGAGCGGGGAACGCACCGCTCTGAATTTTCTGCAAACCCTCTCCGGTACCGCGACCCAGGCGCGGCATTACGCCGATGCGGTGCAAGGCGCCAAGGTAAAAATCCTCGACACCCGTAAAACCATTCCCGGCCTGCGCGACGCGCAAAAATACGCCGTGCGTTGCGGCGGCTGCCACAATCACCGGCATGGGCTGTACGACGGCATTCTGATCAAGGAAAATCACATTCTCGCCGCAGGTTCCATCCGGGAGGCAATAGCAACGGCACGCGTCCATGCCCAAGACCGGCCGGTGGAAGTGGAAGTGGAAAATCTCGACGAGGTGCGCGAGGCTTTGGCGGCGGGTGCGGATATCCTGCTGTTGGATAATTTCGACCTGGAACAGATGCGTGCGGCGGTTGCGTTAAACGCTGGACAGGCTAAACTGGAGGCCTCTGGCGGCATCGGTCTGGACAACCTGCGCCAGATCGCCGACACTGGGGTGGATTTTATTTCGCTGGGCGCAATCACCAAGCACTTGCATGCGATTGACCTTTCCATGCGCTTTACCGAGACGTATTGGCTGGCTTGACAGGAACTACGTGTCCCAGTTGTCTGTCATAGTGAATGAAATAGGCGTTGTGCGCCTCTGGATTGATGATTAATACGATAAATTATGGAGGTTTTGTGAAAATATCTTATTTACCCGCTGCTATGGCCCTGATAACGGCGGTTTCGTTCGGACCGCTGCTGGCGGTAGGCGCGGAAAAGGCTCCCGTAGATGCGGCCCACGGCAACGTGGCGCAGGTTGCCACGCCCAGCGAAGGCAAGGTGGTCTCCACTAAGGACGCTTCTATCTATACCTACATGGAGCTGGAAGGTGCCGACGGCAAACGGTTCTGGATTGCCGCGCCGACCACCAAGGCCAAAGTGGGCGATAAGGTGCGTTTTGCCGAGAGCATGGTGATGGAGAAGTTCACCAGTAAAACGCTGAATCGCACATTCGATAGGATCATTTTTGTTTCTTCGGCTTCGGTGGTCAAATAATCCACCGGGTGGTGCATAGAAAAGGGGCGCATTCGCGCCCCTTTGTTTATACCCTGACTTATTCACTCACCACGCTGAAGTTCGGCGTGGCAGGTAATCTCGGCATTGCCTGCTTGGGGAATTCCCCGGTCAAGCTGTTGAGGAACGCGACGATGTCGCTGACCTGTTCCGCACTCAAATCCTTGTTGAGCTGGGTTTTGCCCATTACCCGCACCGCTTCGTCCAGGGTCTTGACGGCGCCGTTGTGGAAATACGGTGCGGTCAAGGCCACGTTGCGCCAGGTCGGTACGCGGAACATGTGTTTGTCGGCCGCGTTCTTGGTGACTTCAAAACGCCCTTCATCCTCGGCCAATTTGTACTTTGCCACATAGTCGTTGTTCTCCATCATGGGGAATTTCTGGTAAAACCCTTCGCCCATCGGCAATGCCGGCCCAGCGAAATTCACGCCGCTGTGACACGCAGTACACCCCACATCCTGCGCGGTTTTCATGCCGCGCTGCGCCGCCGGTGATAATGCTTTTTTATCGCCCTTCACAAAGCGATCAAACGCACTGTTGGGAGTGATGAGGGTGCGCTCGTAGGCTGCAATGGCCTTCGCTATGTTGTCATAGCTCAGGGCATTGGGGCCGCCGAACACCTTGGCGAACTGCACCTTGTAGCCAGGGATCGACGAAAGGCGGTCGACCACCGCCTTCTCGTTGGGCATGGCCATCTCGATGGGGTTCATGATCGGTCCCTTGGCCTGATCCTCCAGCGTGGCGGCCCGTCCGTCCCAGAACTGGGTGGTGAGAAACGCCGCATTCCATACGGTGGGGGCGTTGCGTCCACCCGCCTTGCCGCCCACGCCGATGGATACCGGGCGGTTGTCCGTGCCGCTGCCGCTCACGTCATGGCAGGAGTTGCAGGATAGCGTGCCGTTCACGGACAGGCGCGGATCAAAATATAACTGCTTGCCCAGCTCCACCTTGGCGGCGCTCATGGGGTTGTCCTTGGGGATGGGCGGCTGTTTGGGCAGGGCCTCAAAGGCCGATGCGTTTGGCGCTAACCCTATGGACAAGACACTGCCGATGACAAACGGTAATGCACGAATCATGATTTTCATTTTCTGCTCCTCCTGTTGATTTTACTAATGCCACTGTTATGTAAGTAAATTTTTTCCAATTTCGCCCGCCACTGCCGCTGAGTTAGACTTGATCTAAATTTAACCATGTAATTTAGACTTTGTCTAGATTTTTTTTGGCCGGATGGTGGCTCTGTGTAAAGAGTGGCTTAAAAAACACGCATGGCATTTGATATAGATCAAAAAAAGTGCACTTCGGTTTGTCTGCCGGTCGAATGGACATACAGGCTATTTGAATGCCGCGGGCATTTCTGTTAGGTTGGACTGGCTGTTTGCTCTGTTGGGAGGTAAGACCATGCGAGTATTTCAAGTTATCGTATGCCTCGTGCTGGTCGTGCTCGGCGGCTACGCAAATGCATCCGTTCACATACTACCTTCAGCGCAGGACTATCTCCTCAAGACGGATCTGGAGCTGTCCTCTGGACAGATTCTGGCCGCTGGCACCCAGTGGTATCGCGCCCCGGACATTGAACGTTTGAGGAAAGAATTGGCCGCTGGTACGTTCGCAGGAGATGCGAAAAAGGGACGGTTGATTTTATTCGGATATGGTCTCGTCAATAACACCTATACGACGATCGGTGATGGCCGGAAAGATGGCAAGCCTTCGCTCGCTGAAGGGAAAATCATCAATTGCACGTCATGTCACGGCCAAAGCGGCACCACCCCCTACGCTTGGCCATTCTTCCGTACTCTCACGCATTTCGGCCTGAAGGAACAGGGTGATCGCGGCGAATATTTCGGCGGATTGGGGTACCATCGAGACGCACGCCTGCGAGCGCGCGATTGTGGGCGTGAATGTGGCAGCATCGTCGTTATACCCACCGAGTCATTCGAAATGGATGCACTGATCGCGTGGATAACAGCAGTGCGCGATGGGGTTTACCCTGGCGAGGGTATTCTGATTCCGGCCTTTAAAACACTGAAGGACGTGGCCAAGATCCCGGGCAGCCGTATTCCGCTTTTTCCAAACATTTTGGAAATGAAAGCCGATCCAGTGGCGGGCACCGAGATATTTAAGAACAGCTGCGCCGGTTGTCACGGCGAAGACGGCCTGGGGCAATGGGAAGATGGCGTTGGCTTTGTATTTCCGCCCCTCGCGGGCAGCGCATCCTTCTCTCATGCGGGTGGACCATTCATGATTCCAGTGGGGGCGGCATTCATAAAACATCAGATGCCGCTCACCAGCCCCGGCGCGCTGACTGACCAAGAGGCCCTGAATGTAATGGCTTATGTCGCGACCCTGCCGCGTGATTCGGTATGGTGGCAGACCTATTATTTTCAGCACTCGCCCTGCAGTCGACCACCCTACCTGCCGCTTAATGTTGGCGCCATACCCAAGGGCTTTCCCTTCTCTGCCGAGCAAGCTCAGTTTGGCCCCTGGAAACCCATCGCCGACTGGCTCGCCAGCGACACTTGCAAGAACCTCAACCCATCGAGTACACCGTCTTTGGGTGAGGGATTTGAGGTCAATAAGTCTAAGAAACATCGCGTTAAATAGCATGGCCTATTGGATGCCGAATGCAGGGTTTCTGGTATTTCCACTCTGCTGCGCGAACATGAATAGATCGAATGGCCCCGGACCAATCGGCCAAGGCACCAACCGGCAGCGTGGTCTTCACACGTTCTCCTTAGTCCGCCGCCTGAGCTTCTCGTTAATGATTTGGCTTGTAGCCGCATGTGCTGCTCCGCCCGTAGTAAAGGAGGTGCCACGCGTGCCCCCACCAGTGGCGGTCAAGCCACCGCCACCACCGAAGATCGCTTTGGTGCTGGGTGGTGGAGCGGCGCGGGGATTCGCTCATATCGGTGTCATCAAGGTTCTCGAGGCGCAGGGCATCGTGCCGGATATGGTGGTCGGCACCAGCGCCGGAAGCGTGGTCGGTGCGCTATACGCCGGTGGGTATACCGGCTTTGATCTACAGAAAATCGCATTCCAGCTGGAAGAATCCAGCGTGAGCGACTATATGCTGCCGTCCCGTGGCTTCATCAAGGGTGAGCAATTACAGACGTTTATAAACAAGGCGTTGCAGAACCGGGGTATCGAGTACCTGGCTAAACCCTATGCCGCCGTGGCTACCGACTTGCAAAGCGGGGAAATGGTCGCGTTTCGGCGCGGCAATACCGGCATGGCAGTGCGCGCCTCCAGCAGCGTACCAGGCGTGTTTCAACCGGTCTCGATTGCCGGGCACGAATATGTGGACGGTGGGTTGGTCAGCCCCGTTCCCGTCAACGCGGCGCGGAGCCTCGGCGCTGATATAGTGATCGCGGTAGACATCTCCAAAAAACCAGGCGCCGCCAAGATCGAAGACACGCTGGACGTCCTGTTGCAGACCTTCACCATCATGGGGCAATCGATAAGCAGCTATGAATTAGCCGGCGCCGACATAGTGATTCGCCCCAACACGGGCATGATTGGCGCCACCGATTTCGAAAGCAAGCATCTTGCTATTCTGGAAGGAGAGAGGGCGGCGCAAGCGGCATTACCGCTGATCCGCAAGCAAATCCAGGGATGGCGTAGGAAGTGAGCCGCGTCCACAGCAAAGGCGGAGTTTGTTTTTGCACGGAAAATTACGACAGGTGTTGCGGGGGAGTCTGAACACATGCGAACAAGAGTGAGGCTTATTGATTGTATGGTAAAAGCTGGGATTGTCATCCCAGCCTACGGTACTGGCGGCCTGCCGGAGAGACTCCTACACTTTTCCCATCATAAGCACAGGAAGAGTGCGTGACCTGTCGCTTTCATAAGGTTACGTCAGCTTGTACAGGGCTGTACGTGGTGCATATACACCAGTAGAATTCCATGACTTCACTTAAGAAAGACACACCATGCGCGTATCACGATTTTTATTATCTACCGTCAAAGAAACCCCGTCCGATGCTGAGGTGATTAGCCACCAACTGATGCTGCGCGCCGGGATGATCCGCAAGCTTGCTGCCGGCCTTTATACATGGCTGCCTTTGGGGCTGCGCGTATTACGTAAGGTAGAGGCCATCGTGCGCGAGGAGATGGACCGCGCCGGGGCGCTGGAGGTGTTGATGCCCGCCGTGCAACCCGCCGAGCTGTGGCAGGAGTCCGGACGTTGGGAGCAGTATGGGCCGGAGCTGCTGCGTCTCAAGGATCGCCACGGTCGTGAATTTTGTTTTGGCCCGACGCACGAAGAGGTCATCACCGATCTGATCCGCCGCGAGATCCGCAGCTACAAGCAGCTGCCCTCCAACTTTTATCAGATTCAGACCAAGTTCCGCGATGAGACCCGCCCGCGTTTCGGCGTGATGCGTGCCCGCGAGTTCATCATGAAGGATGCCTATTCCTTCCATCTCGATCAGACTTCGCTGCAAGAGACCTATGATCTGATGCATCAAACCTATACGCGCATCTTCACGCGTCTCGGATTGGAATTCCGTCCCGTGGAGGCAGACACCGGCAGTATCGGCGGGCGCTACTCGCATGAATTCCATGTGCTGGCCGATTCGGGCGAGGACGCCATCGCATTTTGCGATAGCTGTAACTACGCCGCGAATGTAGAAATGGCCACCAGTCGCCTGCCCGCGCCCGCGCATGAAGCGCCACGTGAGAAGGAGAAAGTCTCTACACCGGGCATCCGCACTGTCGACGAACAGGCGCAGATGCTTGGCATCTCCTTTGAGCGCATCGTCAAGAGCGTGGTGGTGATCGCCGATGATAAACCGGTAGTGTTTTTTATTGGTGGAGGTGACGAACTCAACACGATAAAAGCGGCGCGTGCTCTCGGTGCGACAAATCTGCGTATGGCGGAAGTCGCCGAAGTATTTTCCGCCACCGGCGCACCGGTGGGTTTTGTTGGCCCGCTGGGACTGCCCGCCGGTTTGACTGTGATGGTGGATCAGCAGGCCGCCCAGGCCCGCAATTTCTCCAGCGGCGCGAACGAGCTGGATTACCACTGGATCAATCTCAATTGGGGCGAAGACTTGGCGCTACCGCCGGTGGCCGACCTGCGCACAGTGCGCGCGGGTGAGCAATGTCCGCGTTGCGAGGGACGGCTGGCGATCCGCCGTGGCATCGAGGTAGGCCACATTTTTCAACTGGGCGACAAGTACAGCAAGGCGCTGAACGCCACCTGTCTGGATGAACAAGGACGCAGCATCGTGATGACGATGGGTTGCTATGGCATCGGCGTGTCGCGCATCGTCGCTTCCGCCATCGAGCAGAACAACGATGACAAGGGCATCATCTGGCCCGACGCTATCGCGCCTTTCCAGGTCGCACTGTTGCCGATGAATATGCACAAATCACAGCGCATCCGTGACGCCGCTGACACCCTTTATAGTGAATTGCAGGCGGCAGGCGTCGAGGTGTTATACGACGATCGCAAGGAGCGCGCGGGCGTGATGTTCACGGATATGGAGCTGATTGGCATCCCGCACCGTTTGGTGCTTGGCGAGAGCAAGCTGGACGAAGGTGTGATTGAATATAAGGGACGGCGTGACGCAGAGAGTCAGAATATTCCTCTGATCCAGGTTGTGGAATTTATCAAGGCCAGATCAGGGCTGAAATAACTAAAACATCTCCATCGGATCCACATCCAGCGCCCAGCGTACCTTGCGCGCCAGCGGCAATTTTTCAAGGCGGGGTATCCAGGCGTCGAGCAGGCGGTGCAGATCGCTGCGGCGCGTGGCCTGTAGCAACAGGTGGGCGCGGTAACGGCCCGCGCGTTTTTCCATTGGGGCAGGCACAGGGCCCATTAATTCAATACCTTCCATCATCTGTATTTCAGCAGCGGTGCGCGCCTCGTTGAGGAATTGCTGAGGGAGCTCACGGTTGCCCGCCTCGGCGCGCAGCAGCACCAGGTTGCTGAACGGGGGCAGATGTGTCTCGCGCCGTTCTTCCAGTGCCGCTGCGGCGAAGCTGTGATAGCCCTGGGTGATGAGCAAATGCAGCAAGGGATGATCGGGGTGGTGGGTCTGGATTACCACCTGCCCCGGTTTGTCGGCGCGTCCCGCGCGCCCGGCCACCTGAACAATCAACTGCGCCATGCGCTCACTGGCGCGGAAGTCGGCACCGAACAATCCTTGATCCGCGTCCAAAATGCCGACCAATGTGACATCGGGAAAGTGGTGGCCCTTGGCGAGCATTTGTGTGCCGATCAATATTTGACTTTCGCCTGTATGCACGCTGTCCAGCAAGGCCTGTAATGCGCCTTTGCGCCGCGTGCTGTCGCGGTCAATGCGCAGCACGGGGGTGTTCGAAAAGTGGCGTTGCAGCGCCTGCTCTATGCGCTCGGTGCCGTGTCCCAATGAGCGTAGATCCGCGCTGTTGCACTTCGGGCAGTGCTTGTCTATGTGGCGTTGCGTGCCGCAGTGGTGGCATTGCAGCAGGCGCGATCCGTGATGTAATGTCAGTCGCGCGTCGCAGCGCCGGCACTCGGCAACCCAGCCGCAGTCGTGACAGAGCAGGGTGGGCGCGTAGCCGCGCCGGTTCAGGAACAGCAGCACTTGATTGTTGCCGGCAAGGTGGCGTTTGATCAGGCTGAGCAAGGGCTGGGACAGGCTGTCTTCCATGGGCTGGTGGCGCACGTCCAGCACTTCAATAGTGGGGTGCAGCGCGCTACCTGCCCGTTCCGGCAGCGTGAGCAGGTGATAACGCCCGGTGGTGACGTTATGCAGGCTTTCCAGCGCGGGGGTGGCGGAACCCAGGAGGATGGGAATCTGTGCCTGATGCGCGCGCATCACCGCCACATCGCGTGCCGAGTAACGAAAACCCTCCTGCTGTTTGAGTGACAGGTCGTGCTCTTCGTCAATAATAAATACACCGGGCCGGGCCAGTGGCGTGAACACCGCTGAACGGGTGCCGATGACGATAGGTGCCTGTCCGTCACGCGCCATCAGCCAGGCGGTCAGCCGTTCCCGGTCGGATAGCCCTGAATGCAACACCGCCAGCGGCACATTGAAACGATGCTGGAAACGCGTGACAAGCTGCGGGGTAAGTCCAATCTCCGGCACCAGCACCAGCGCCTGAAGTCCTTGAGCAAGCACCTGCTCAATGATGCGCAGATAAACCTCGGTTTTGCCGCTGCCAGTGACGCCATCCAGCAGAAATGCCTGATAACGTTGCAGCGAGCCGCACACTGCTGTGACAGCCTCGTTTTGAGCGACATTTAATGATGGTGGGGATTCGTTGGGTTTTCGATCCGGTACCGTCAGGCAGGGACTTTCCTTGCTCTCCACCCAGCCTTTTTCGATGAGCGCGCGCATCGCTCCCCGCCAATCGCCGGTTTGCTCCGCCAACTGTTCTGCGATCATCCCGTCAGGAGAGGTTTGCAGTAAACGCAACAGGGCCGCTTGTCGCGGGGCACGGGACAGGTCGCTGATTTCAACAGTCTTGCCCGCCTCAGTAAGCAGCCAGCAGCGAGTGCCCCGTATTTGCAGCGTATGCCCCGTGCGCAGCAGTCCAGGCAGTGCAGCGGAAAGCACCTCGCCCAAGGGGTGATGGTAGTAGCCGCTTGCCCACCTGGCGAGCTGCATGATGTCCGGCGGCAACACCGGCTGCTCGTCCAGCACCTCCAGCACCGCCTTGAGCCGTGCGCCTTCCACCGTGCTTTGCGAGTCCACCTCCAACAGTATGCCAATTGTTTTTGTCCTGCCGAACGGCACGCGCAGACGCACACCGGGCAGGAGCTGGGTAGTATCGCAGCCGGGTGGAGGCAGATAATCGAAATTGCGGTGTAGCGGTGAGGGGATGGCAAGGCGCAATATAGGTTGGGATTTAGGCATAGCATCATTTTAACAGTACGCCGGAAATAATGGCCTAAAGAAAAGCAAGCAACAGGACGATATGAGCATTACCCACTTTGGCTTAACCAGGACTCAACCGCTCAAAATAAGGAGATGTACATGACGACCCCCCATGAACTTGTTAAAGGTATCTCTGGCCTTGTCTCCCTTCCTGAGGTGTGTGTGCGTGTCAACGAAATGGCCGAGAACCCCCGTTACTCTGCCTCGGACATTGGTAAGGTGATCGGCCAGGATGCAGCGTTGACGGCGCGTCTGCTGAAGATCGCAAATAGCCCGTTTTACAGCCACGTGTCGCGTGTCGACACGGTGTCGCGTGCCGTTACATTAATTGGTGCGCGGGAGTTGCGTGATCTGGTTGTGGCGACATCGGCGATGCGGATGTTTTCAGGTATCCCCAGCACACTGGTCGATATGGACAGCTTCTGGCGCCATAGTATTTGCTGCGGTGTGGTGGCGAAGATGCTAGGGCCACATTGCGGCGTGCTGCATAGTGAGCGCTTGTTTGTTGCCGGCTTGTTACATGATGTTGGGTACTTGATCATGTATACCAAAATAGCGGAGTTGATGAAAGTTGCGTTGGTGCGCGCCCGTGATTCCGGCACCCCTGCCTATCTCGCCGAACGTGAGGTGATAGGCTTCGATCATGCGCAGGTGGGTGGCGAGCTGATGCGTTTGTGGCGCCTGCCGGTGAGCCTGCAAGAGGTGTTGGAGTTTCATCATGAGCCAGGCAAGGCGGAGCAATTTGGCCTGGAGACCGCTATCGTTCATATCGCCGGCGTGGTCGCAAACCAGGTGGAGCCGGACGGGGCGCGCAAGAAATCGACGGAAACCGTGGATCCTGTGGCATGGAAAATCACCGGTTTGACAGAAGAGATCATTGAATCCATCCTGCCGGAAGCCCGCGCGCGGTTTGTTGAGGCACAGTTATTGATGCTGCCGGGAATGAGAGCGGCGCATTGATTGTCGCCAAAACCTAGACCCTCGCTGTCCTTGAGGGTCTGAGTTTCGTTTGTGAATGGCAGCCGTTTTTATTCGTTCATCAATTCCGGCGACCAGCCTGCATCACGCGCCTTGCGGATCGCCTCGGTATGGATGCGTTCGTGGCGCTGGCGCATTTCTTCGGGTAGATGTTTTACGAGGTGGCCGTGGTGGTCCCATTCCTGGCAGACCTTGTCCATGATCATCTGAATCTGCGCCAAATTCCATCCTTCGCACGTTTCTGTTTCTGGGATAATGCCGAAAACCCAAGCGTCCTTGATGACGCCGCCGATGGTGGTCATACCGCCGAATTCATCGTTGGCTATACCGACGTAGATCTGGTCTTTTTTCACTAGGGTTTTCCTTTCAGGTGTTCTGATTCGCTGCTATTATACACCTGCTTGTTCATCAGATAGCCGAACGCCCTCGATATAAAGATGAAAGACTCGACCCAGAATCCAATCCGCGCGCATATTGAAATATACACCACGCTGATATGCCCCTATTGCGTGCGCGCCAAGGCGTTGCTCAAGCTGAAAGGCGCGGAATATTTCGAATACAACGTCGGTTTCGATGCGGAAGCCAGGGAGCGCATGCTTGATCGCGCTCAAGGGCAGCGCAGCGTGCCGCAGATTTTCATCAATGATCAGCATATCGGCGGGTTCGACGATATAAACGCACTGAACCGGCGCGGCGAACTCGATGCGTTGCTGGCTCAAGCTCCGATGGAGTCGAAAGCATGAAAATTGGCACCCCGTTATCCCCCGGCGCAACTCGCGTGATGCTGCTCGGTAGCGGTGAACTGGGCAAGGAAGTTATCATTGCCCTGCAGCGCCTGGGAGTGGAAGTGATCGCTGTGGATCGCTATCCCGATGCGCCGGGGCATCAGGTGGCGCATCGTGCGCATGTCATCAATATGGCTGACGGAGAGGCGTTGCGTGCCCTGGTGGAGCAGGAACGCCCGCACATCATCGTGCCTGAAATTGAGGCCATTGCCACCGACATGCTGGTACGGATCGAGGAAGAAGGTCTGGCGGAGGTTATTCCCACTGCGCGCGCCGCACAGCTCACCATGAATCGTGAAGGTATCCGCCGCCTGGCGGCGGAAACGCTGGAGCTGCTGACCTCGCGCTACGCCTTCGCTGAAAGCCTCACCGAATTGAAAATCGCTATCGATGGTGGCATCGGCTATCCGTGCATCGTCAAACCGGTGATGTCGTCCTCGGGCAAGGGGCAGTCTACCGTCAATGAACCTGAGGATGTCGCCACCGCCTGGGAGTATGCCATGAGCGGTGGGCGCGTGCATCGGGGCCGGGTCATCGTTGAAGAGATGATCGACTTTGACTTCGAGATCACCCTGCTCACCGTGCGGGCGCAGGGTGAATCTGGCGCGGTCGAGACTTATTTCTGCGAGCCCATTGGCCACGTGCAGGTCAAGGGTGATTACGTGGAAAGCTGGCAGCCACAGGCTATGAGCAGCGCGGCGCTGAAGCGCGCGCAACAGATCGCCAAAGCGGTTACCGATAATCTTGGTGGGCGTGGCATCTTTGGCGTGGAGCTGTTCGTGAAGGGGGATCAGGTCTGGTTCAGCGAGGTTAGCCCACGTCCACACGACACCGGCATGGTCACCATGATAAGCCAGACACAAAATGAATTTGAGTTGCATGCGCGCGCCATCCTGGGTTTGCCGGTGTCCACCGCATTGCGCGCTCCCGGCGCCAGCGCGGTGATCTACGGTGGCATGGAAGAGCAGGGCATTGCTTTTGAGGGCGTCGATGAAGCGCTGCGTGTGCCGCAGACCGATCTGCGCCTGTTCGGCAAACCCGAAGCATTCGCACGCCGCCGCATGGGCGTGGCACTGGCTAATGGTGCAACCACCGACGAGGCGCGCAACCGCGCCAAGCTGGCGGCGAGCAAGGTGCGGCCGGTTATTTCGTAGGGTGTTACTGCATGAACAATAGACAGCAAATCACCCAGGCGCGACGTTGGATCGTCAAGGTCGGTAGCTCACTGCTTACCAATAACGGGCGAGGTCTGGACGAAGGCCTGATCGGCGCCTGGGCAGCACAGATCGCCGCATTGCGTGCCAGCGGCATCGAGCTGGTGCTGGTCTCCTCTGGCGCAGTGGCCGAAGGCGTTAAGCGCCTGGGCTGGACGCGCCGCCCCAGCGCGCTGCACGAATTGCAGGCTGCGGCGGCGGTGGGGCAGATGGGGCTGGTGCAAACCTACGAGACCTGCTTCCAGCGCCACGGTATCCGCACCGCGCAGATCCTGCTCACCCACGACGACCTCGCCGACCGGCAACGTTACCTGAACGCGCGCAGCACCTTGCGCACCTTGCTCTCCCTGGGTGTGGTGCCGGTGGTCAACGAAAACGATACAGTGGCGGTGGAAGAAATCCGCTTCGGCGACAACGACACCCTCGGTGCATTGGTCACCAACCTGATCGAGGCCGACCTTCTGGTGTTGCTCACCGATCAGCCCGGCATGTACGAACGTGACCCGCGCAAAGATCCCGGCGCCCCCTTGATTAGCGAGGCCCTTGCCGGAGATCCGCAACTCGAACAAATGGCCGGTGCCGGTGGCGTGGGCAGCCTGGGACGCGGCGGCATGCTCACCAAGGTGCGCGCCGCCGCCCGCGCCGCGCGCTCCGGCGCTGCTACGGTCATCGCCTACGGGCGCGAGGCCAACATCTTGCAGCGCATTGCTGAAGGAGAAAAGGTCGGCACTTTGCTGTTGCCCGGCCAGGAGGCGCTGGCGGCACGCAAGCAGTGGCTGGCTGGACAATTGCAGGTTCGGGGACGATTGGTGCTGGATGCGGGCGCGGTGCGTGTGTTGCGTGAGGCTGGACGCAGTCTGCTTCCTGTCGGGGTAGTTGCTGTGGAAGGCAGTTTCGGGCGCGGTGACGTAGTGGCTTGTGTGGGTGAAGACGGCACAGAAGTGGCCCGTGGCCTAGTGAATTACAGCGCCGAGGATACACGTAAAATCATGCGCCAGCCGAGCGATAAAATTGAGGGATTGCTGGGTTACGTGGACGAGCCGGAGCTAATGCATAGAGATAATTTGGTGTTGACGTAATTGTTTAGCTCGGGAGATGTGATCCCCGGCTGGCAACAACATCAGGATTGAGGGGTGGGGCAACTCGGAGAGAGTTGCCCCAGGCAGAAATTAAGCCTGTAGCGCCCGGATATGCTGGTTCAAGCGGCTTTTGTGGCGGGCGGCCTTGTTCTTGCTCATGATGCCCTTGCGCGCCATGCGGTCGATGAGCGGGGTGGCGCTGGCATAGGCGCTTTGCGCCTGGGTCTTGTCACCCGACTCGATGGTGTTTACCACCTTCTTGATCGCGGAGCGTACGCTGGAGCGCATGCTGGTGTTGTGTTGACGATGTACTTCCGCCTGACGGGCGCGTTTTTTAGCTTGTGCAGTGTTGGCCAAGGTTGTGGACTCCTGAAATCCGGTAAATTCGTTAAGTCTGTTACTATGCTGGTTTTCCCATCTTTTGTCAATTCCGGCATGCGCATAGTAAGATAGATGCTATTGATTCCTCCGCGTATCCCCCGCCTTTGAGAATATTGTTATGGGTTTATTGAGATCCACCGCCACGGTCAGCGCAATGACCATGGTCTCGCGCGTGCTGGGTTTTGTGCGCGATATGGTGATTGCGCGGGTGTTCGGTGCGGGTGCGGGTGCGGATGCCTTTTTTGTGGCGTTCCGTATCCCTAACTTTTTGCGCCGTCTGTTTGCGGAAGGGTCGTTCTCTCAGGCCTTTGTGCCCGTGCTGTCCGAATACAAAACCCAGCGTAGCCACGACGAGGTGAAAAAACTGGCCGATGATGTGGCGGGTACGCTGGGGGCATTGCTGTTTCTGATTACGCTCGCCGGCATCATTGCTGCGCCGCTGCTGATCATGATCTTTGCGCCGGGTTTTCTGGACGAACCGCACAAGTATGATCTGACGGTGGAGATGTTGCGCATCACCTTTCCCTATATATTGTTCATCTCGTTGACCGCGTTTGCCGGGGGCATACTCAACAGCTACGGACGTTTTGTCGTGCCGGCCCTGACACCGGTTTTTTTGAACCTGGCGATGATCGGCACCGCGCTTTGGCTCGCGCCGCTTATGGATGAGCCGATAGTGGCGCTGGCGTGGGGCGTGTTCATTGCCGGCATCGTGCAGTTGTTGTTTCAGTTGCCCTTTTTGTATCGCCTGCGCCTGCTGCCACGCCCGCGCTGGGCATGGAAGCAGGAAGGGGTGCAGCGCGTCCTCACGCTGATGCTGCCCAGCCTGTTTGGCTCGTCGGTGGCGCAGGTCAGCTTGCTGATTGATACAGTCATTGCCTCATTTTTAGTGACAGGCAGCGTGTCGTGGCTCTACTACTCGGATCGCCTGGTGGAGTTTCCGCTGGGGGTGTTCGGCGTTGCGCTGGCCACTGTAATCCTGCCCAGCCTATCGCTTAAACATGCGCAGGCGTCAAGCGAGGGGTTCTCGCACACCATGGATTGGGGGTTGCGGTGGGTGATGCTAGTCGGCACACCAGCAATGGTCGGCTTGCTGGTGTTGGCGGGACCCTTGCTTATCTCGCTGTTCCAATATGGCAAGTATAGTGCGCATGACGTGGAGATGTCCTCGCGTAGTCTGATGGGGTATGGTCTGGGCGTGCTCGCCTTTATGCTCATCAAGGTGCTGGCGCCGGGCTTCTTCGCGCGGCAGGACACCCGCACCCCGGTGCGCATCGGCCTGATCGCACTGGGTCTCGGTTTGGCATTCAAGGCGGTGCTTGTATTGCCGCTGGCTCACGCGGGGCTTGCATTGTCCTCGACGCTGGCCGCCTATCTGAATGCGTGGCTGCTGTACCGCGCATTGCGGCGCGAAGGAGTCTACCGGCCCGAACCGGGGTGGTGGCGATTGATGCTGCAAGTAGGATTTGCCAACGCCGCAATGGCTGCCTTGTTGTGGTGGGGCGCGGCGGATTGGTCAGTGTGGATGGCCTGGAGCGGCTCGCAACGTATCATGTATCTTTTGCTTTTGGTGAGTGCAGGCGCAGCGGCCTATTTTGCCTGTTTGTGGGTGACAGGCGTGCGCTACCATCACTTTCGCCAGAAGGCCAAGTGAGGGTGTCAAGCGTGTATAATCTGAAACCCTGCCGCTATGTTTTCCGTGGCTAAAGTAGACATTTTAAATTCATGGAATTAATCCGCGGCCTTTGCAATCTTCGCCCCCGTCATCGCGGTTGTGTGGCGACGATTGGTAATTTTGACGGTGTGCATCTGGGGCACCAAGCGGTTTTGGGGCAACTGGCGGAAAAGGCGGCGGAGCTGGATCTGCCCTCGGTGGTGATCACCTTCGAGCCGTATCCACAGGAGTTTTTTGCGCAAAGCGCGGTGCCGCCACGCCTGACGCGATTCAGGGAAAAGATCCAGGCGTTGCGTCGCTTTTCAGTTGATCGTGTGCTGTGCCTGCCATTTAACCGCACACTCTCTGAAACAAACGCACAGGATTTTATCCGCCGTATTCTGGTGGAAGGGCTGGGAGTGCGTTATCTCGTGGTGGGTGATGATTTCCGTTTCGGCCACCAGCGCCAGGGTGATTTTGCCATGCTCAAGGAAGCGGGTGCGCGGTACGGTTTCCAAGTGGTGAACCGGCATACCTTCAGCATTGATGGCGCGCGCGTCAGCAGCACACGTATCCGCGAGGCGTTGGCCCATGGCGACCTGAATACCGCCGGGAAACTGCTCGGGCGGCCTTATCGCATGTGCGGGCGTGTGGCGCATGGTGACCAGCGGGGACGGACCATCGGTTTCCCCACCGCCAATATTTATCTGCATCGCAAGGCATCGCCAGTGCAAGGCGTGTTCGCGGTGGAGATGTTTGGACTCGATGCGGAACCTCTCCCCGGCGTGGCGAATGTCGGCACGCGGCCCACGGTGGACGGTACGCGTGCCCTGTTGGAGATACACCTGTTAGATTTCGCACAGGATATTTATGGTCGCTACGTGCAAGTGGATTTCCTGCACAAACTACGCGATGAGCAGAAGTTCGCCTCGCTGGATGAATTGAAGCGGCAGATAGAGTTCGATGCCGTGCAGGCGCGGGGCTTTTTCGACAATAAAATTGAATTGATTTGAAGTTTTGCCACAGGGGCATGGAGAACACAGAGGATTCTTTCATAGAACTTTGTGTTTCTGTGGCAATAAGAAACGACTTGCTAGAATGAGGTTGATGTGACTGATTACAAAGATACGCTAAATCTGCCCCAAACAGATTTCCCTATGAAGGCCAATCTCGCGGGCCGCGAGCCTGAAATGCTCAAGCGTTGGCAGGAGCTGGGCCTGTACCAAAAGCTGCGCGCGACGCGCGCCGGGCAGGAGAAGTTCGTGCTTCATGACGGCCCACCCTATGCCAACGGTGATATTCACATCGGTCATGCGGTGAACAAGGTGCTCAAGGACATTATCGTCAAGGCGCGCAGCATGAATGGCCTGGATGCGCCTTATGTGCCGGGCTGGGATTGCCATGGCTTGCCTATTGAGCTGATGGTGGAGAAAAAAATCGGCAAGGCGGGCGTCAAGGTCGATGCCAAAACCTTTCGTAAAGCGTGCCGCGATTATGCGCACAGCCAAGTAGCGCGGCAGAGCCAGGATTTTCAGCGCCTGGGCGTGATCGGCGACTGGGAACGTCCTTATCTGACGATGGATTTCAAAACCGAGGCGGACATCATCCGCGCCTTGGGCCGTATTATCAATAATGGTCATTTGCACAAGGGCGCAAAGCCTGTGCATTGGTGTACAGATTGCGGGTCGGCGCTGGCCGAGGCAGAGGTGGAATACGAAGACAAGACCTCGCCCGCCATCGACGTGCGCTTTGCGGTGCTCGATGAAGTGGCACTGGCAGCACGTTTGCAGCATGTCCCGGAACACGAAGGCCAAGGACCCGCCTCAGTAGTAATCTGGACCACCACGCCATGGACGCTGCCCGCTAATCAGGCGGTGGCGCTGCATCCCGATCTGGATTATGCGCTGGTGCAATGCACCACGGAACATGGCGCCGAGCGGCTATTGCTCGCTGAAGGCTTGCTCAAAAATGCAATGGCGCGTTACGGCATCGAGGATTATCACGTCATCGCCTATGGCCGTGGCGCGGATCTGGAAGGGTTGAAACTGGCGCATCCGTTCTATGATCGCGAGGTACCGGTGATCCTCGGTGAGCATGTCACGCTTGAGGCGGGCACCGGTGCGGTGCATACCGCCCCAGCGCATGGTCAGGAAGATTATGTGGCAGGCGCGCGCTACGGCCTGCCGGTGGACAATCCGGTGGATGCGGGCGGTAAGTTTCTGCCGGGTGTCGAATTGTTCGCGGGCGAGCATGTGCTGAAGGCAAACGATCATGTGCTCGAAGTGCTCAAGGCCAAAGGCGCACTGCTGCATGGCGAGTCGATCCGCCACAGCTATCCGCATTGCTGGCGGCACAAAACACCGATCATCTTCCGCGCCACGCCGCAGTGGTTTATCCGCATGGACGCGGTGTATCCTGGCGCCGTAGGGAGCGAGCGCCAGGACATCAATATGGAGCAGCGCGGCTTGCGTGAACAGGCGCTCGCAGCTATTCGCGATGTTAAATGGATTCCCGGCTGGGGTCAGGCGCGCATCGAGGGCATGGTGAACAACCGCCCCGACTGGTGCATCTCGCGGCAGCGTACCTGGGGCGTGCCGATTGCACTGTTTGTGCATAAAGAGAGCGGCGCGCTGCATCCGCGCACGGCAGAGTTGATAGAGGAAGTGGCGCAGCTTGTCGAAGCGGGTGGCATCGACGCCTGGTTCGAGCTTGACCCGACTGAACTACTGGGCGTTGAGGCCGGTGATTATGACAAGGTGAGCGATACGCTGGATGTCTGGTTCGACTCCGGCGTGACGCATGCCGCCGTGCTGGAACAACGCGGCGAGCTGCAATTCCCGGCGGATATGTATCTGGAAGGTTCCGATCAACATCGTGGCTGGTTCCAGTCGTCGCTGCTGACCTCGGTGGCGATGCGCGGCATTGCGCCTTACAAATCGGTGTTGACGCACGGCTTCACTGTGGACGCGCAGGGCATGAAAATGTCCAAATCCAAGGGCAATGTCGTCGCGCCGCAGCAGGTGATAAGCACGCTGGGCGCGGACATCCTGCGCCTGTGGGTGGCCGCCACCGATTACAGTGCGGAGATGAGCGTATCCGACGAGATTTTGAAACGCATTGCCGATGCCTATCGCCGTATACGCAATACCGCGCGTTTCATGCTGTCCAATTTAAACGGCTTTGATCCGGAAAAACACCTGGTTGCCACTGACAAAATGCTGTCTCTGGACGCGTGGGCAGTTGAGCGCACGCGGCAGTTACAAGAAGAGGTGTGCGCTGCTTATGAACGATGCGAATTTCATTTTATTTACCACGCAGTTCACAATTTCTGTACTGTGGAGATGGGTGGTTTTTATCTGGACATCATCAAAGACCGTCAGTATACCACCCAGGCCGACAGCCACGCGCGCCGTTCCGCGCAAACAGCGATGTATCACATCCTTGAAGCTATGGCGCGTTGGCTGGCGCCGGTTTTGAGTTTTACCGCAGAAGAGATTTGGCAACACATGCCTGGACAGCGCAGCGATTCTGTATTGCTGGAGACATGGTACGCATTGCCGTCGTGCATCACCGCCAATGAAGTGAACTGGCCTCACGTCATTGAGCTGCGTCGGCAGGTTCAGACGGTGTTGGAAGGAAAGCGCGTGGCGCGTGAAATCGGTTCTTCGCTGGATGCAGAGGTGGATCTGTATTGCGATGAAAAGTTGAAGGAAGAACTTTTAAAATTGGAGGATGAGTTGCGTTTTGTACTGATTACTTCCTATGCGCGAGTCCATCCGGTAGAAAAACATGTTGACGTGGCCGGTGCAGTGAGGGCGTCATCCTCAGAAGGCGAATTGCTGATGAAAGTTGCGCCATCAACGCATACCAAGTGCATCCGCTGCTGGCATCATCGCGAGGACGTAGGAAGCCACCCGGAACACCCGGAAATCTGCGGGCGCTGCGTCGAAAACGTCGCAGGCAACGGCGAGCAGAGGCGGTACGCGTGATGCTGAAATGGCTATGGGTGTCGCTGGTCGTGATCGTACTCGATCAGGCGACCAAGTTTCTCGCCAGCGGCACGCTGATTTTGCACGATCCGGTGGCGGTGCTGCCGTTTTTCAATCTCACCCTGATGCACAACACCGGCGCAGCATTTAGCTTCCTGCACGATGCCTCCGGCTGGCAGCGCTGGTTCTTCACTGCGCTGGCGGCCATTGTCAGCGTGGTGCTGGTAGTGTGGCTGCGCCGTCTTCAGCCCCAGGAAAAGTGGATGGCTGCCGCCCTTGCGCTGGTGCTGGGTGGCGCTGTGGGCAATCTCATTGACCGTGTTATGTATGGCTACGTTGTCGATTTCATTCAGTTATATTATGAAGACTGGTACTACCCGGCCTTTAACATTGCCGACGCGGCTATCACTGTGGGCGCAGTGATGCTGGTGATTGATACGCTACGCAGCAAGGAAAAGCAGGGTAGACTGAGCTGATCCCATTTTTAAATCCGTAGGGTGCGTCCCACGCACCAATGATTGTGGTGCGTGGGACGCACCCTACATAACCAAGAGGTTGTGAAAAACCACTATATCTACCGCAGTGGAATATTTTTATAGCCTCTGAGGGCCGCTCCCTCCCCACATCTCGCCGCTGGTCTTGCCTTTTGTCTCCCCAATACCTCTTTGGCGCACAAGTTGCATTGTCTCGGACATCAACATAGCCAATGAGGGAAGATGATGTCTGACATGCTGACAACGCCACAGCCAACCAATGGCCGTGGGCCGGCGCTGAATACCGGGAACCCTGCCGCCAAAAGCGCGGACACAGGGGAAAAAAGTGTTTTTTATGATGCGCTTGCGGCGCTGCTAGGGTTGGGCGAGGCGCCGGGTTCGGCTGCGGCTGTTTCCCAGTCTTCCATAGATTCGCCACCTCAGGAGCCGTCAACGGACGGCAATTCCTTGCCATCGGCGGCCGGTATTGGATTGCCGCTTGTTGTGCCAGCTTCCGTGCCTGTTTCCTTGGTGCCAGGTGGAGGGACGCTCCCTGCCGCAAGTGATGCTCCCCTAGCACCCTCACCTGATGCGCTTGCCGGAAAGCTGACGACGCTTATACCGGCGGCAGGGAATCAGCCCTTGCTATCACCGCTTTCTCAAGCTGGAGCTTCCGCGTTTGTAATACCATCCGCTGCATTGCCCGCAGCGCTTCCAGCGACGATGGATATGGCTGCCGGATTGTTGCAGGGAGCGGTGGCGGATAAAGCTGACGCGCGTGATGTGGCGTTACCACTGGCTGGCGTAACCGGTTATGCGGCGGCACCTTTGTCTAGCCTCCAGGCAAGCTCATCCGCCCCGGCGCCAATCAGCACTGCCATAACTCTCCCCGTCGGCGCCGATGGCTGGGGCCAGGAGCTGGGAAGCCGCGTCCAATGGTTGGCTCATAATAATGTGCAGGCAGCGGAGTTGAGAATTAATCCTCCCCATCTGGGGCCCATCGAAATACGTATCAAGGTCGACGGGGATCAAACCAGCGTGTCGTTCAGTTCGCAGCATGTAGTGACGCGCGACGCCCTTGAAGCCGCCATCCCGCGGTTACGCGACATGCTCGGCGATAACGGCCTTAACCTGGCAAATGTTAATGTCTCATCCCAGTCCTTTTCCGATCAGCGCGGGCAGCAGGCCGGTTCTCACGATGTCTATCGTGCGTCCCTAAGCGAATCTTCGGAGGCGGTGCTAGACGATTCCTCATCAGCCAATCTCAGCAGGGATATAGCTATTGGATTGGTGGATTATTACGCCTAAATGAGCGCTCAGAGATTAGTCCTACTGTGTCACAAAGTGATCAAGGGATGCAGTGCAAGGCAAAATCGGGCGAAAAAGCGCAGTTTACACGTGGTAAATGAGCATTTTGAGCCCGATTTTAACACCGCAATGCGCCCTTCAGCACTTTGTGACACAGTAGGATTAGCGGCCCGGCAAAAAAAGCGCCGGGTCGACGCGGGTGTTGTTGAGGCTCACGCTCCAGTGCAGGTGCGGGCCGGTGGCACGCCCTGTCATTCCCACCGCGCCGATGATCGCGCCGCGTGCTAATCGCTGGCCGGGCTGGACGGTGATGCTGCTCAGGTGGCAATACATGGTGACGAGGCCTTGGCCATGGTCGATGAATACGGTGTTGCCATTGAAGAAATAATCGCCGGTGGCGATCACCATTCCGTCCGACGGGGTGCGCACCGGCGTGCCGCTGGGGGCGGCGATGTCCAGGCCGCTATGCGGGTTGCGCGGCTGGCCGTTGAAGAAACGCCGTAGGCCAAAGGGACTGGATAAATCGCCCTGCGCCGGCCGAAGGAAGTCCAGTGATATATCGCGCTGCTCGCTCCACTGAGCGAATGCCGCTTTGATCTGTTCCGCTTCTTTTTCGATGCGTTTCAGATCCTCTGGTGGCGGTTCAACCTTGCGCTGGTCTTTGAGGGTGATGTGCTGGGCGGCATACTCCTTGCCGCGCACAGTAAATTCTATGGTTTCTTTTATGCCTGTCACGGGCTGCACGTCCAGCCTGTATTCGCCGGGTGTGGTGTCCAGGGGTATGCCAACGATAGCGGCCCAGCCCGTTTCATTCGGGGTAATGAGTACCCGTTGTCCATTGAAGTAGGCGACGGGGGGTGTCGGTTTGTTGTCCTGTGCTATGCGCGCCCACCAATCCTTTTCAGGGACGGGAGTTACTGGCAGAGAAATAATGGCGACACCGCCCGGCACGGGTTCGGTGCGGGGCAGGGTGTTGGCGGCCAGCAAAGTTGTGGAAAAGGCCAGCATGAGCAGCAGCGCAAGTGCCCGCGATATTAACCCAGATTGTCCCACGGCGAAATAGAGCGTACAGCGCCGTTCGTGGTGAGCTTGTCGAATCATGAACGGCCCTTCGACAGGCTCAGGGCGAACGGTTTTGGGGCTAATGGATAATCTGTGATTAGCTTAATCATCAAGCACCTTTTCGACACTACAAATCAAACGCCCACGCGCGAGGCGTGCCTCTACCTTATCGCCCGGCGCCGCGTCGGCTGCGGCGCGCAACACGGTGCGTTGCGGCAGGCGGCTGACGATGGCGTAGCCGCGGCCTAGTGTGGCCAGCGGGCTGACAGTGTCCAATGCGCGGCTCCTGGAGATTAATCGCTGATGGCTTCTTTCCAGCGTGAGTTGCAGGGCGCCGTGCAGGCGTTGCTCAAGGTTTGCATGGTGAATCTGGAGCTGCGTCAGCCGGTGCAGTGGGGTGTGGCGATGCAGGCGTGCGGAGATTTCGGCCAAAGATGCATGTTTGTGCCGAAAAACAACACGCTGTGCATGGTTCAGGCGTTGTTCCAGTTCGTCGAGCCGTTGAGTCTGATGGCGTAAGCGGCTTCCGGGATGCTGCTGTTGCAGGCGCCGCTCCATCCAGTCCAGCGTCTGGCGCTTGCGGTCCAGCTTGTCGTGGATGCGCGTTTCAAGACGCTGTTGTTGACGGACGAACTGCTGCAGCCATTCGCTTTGATCGGGGCTGGCCAGCTCGGCGGCGGCGGAGGGTGTGGCGGCGCGCTGATCGGCCACGAAGTCGGCAATGGTAACGTCGATTTCATGGCCGATACCGGTGACGACCGGTAACTCGCAGGCATGGATGGCGCGCGCCACTATCTCTTCATTGAATGCCCATAAATCTTCCAGTGAGCCACCGCCGCGCGCCACAATCAACACATCACAGTCCTTGCGCCGTGACGCGGTGCGTATCGCTAGTGCAATCTGTGCCGCTGAACCTGTTCCTTGCACCGGTACAGGATAGACAATCACCGGAATGGCAGGAAAACGCCGTTTTAACACGGTGAGTATGTCGCGGACCGCCGCGCCGGTGGGGGAGGTTACGACGCCGATGCAGTGGGGCAGGGCGGGGAGTGGTTTCTTGCGCTCGGCATCGAACAGACCCTCGGCGGCCAGGCGCTGCTTGAGCATGTCGAACGCACGACGCAGCGCGCCATCCCCCGCCTCTTCTATGTGTTCAACAATGAGCTGGAATTCGCCGCGGCCTTCATACAGGCTGACCTGCGCGCGCGCCAGTACCTGCATGCCGTTTTCCGGCGTAAAGCCCAGGCGCAGGTTGCGCTGACGGAACATGGCGCAGCGCACCGCCGCAGCCTCATCTTTGAGGGTAAAGTAGAGGTGGCCGGAGGAGGGCTTGGCCAGATTGGATATCTCCCCTTCCACCCAGATTAACGGGAAGCTTCCTTCCAGCACTGAGCGCGCGGCGTGATTGAGTTGCGACACGCTGTAGACTTCGCGCTGAGGGAGATCTTTCCGAGGATCATCAAAGAGTTCTTGCATGGCATGAATGATACCATTCATGGTCGGCGTTTTGCGGGTTGTCCGCAGAAAGGGAGATAAGGGTAGGAGCGGCTGCTCGTGGCCCCGCGCAAAAAGGCGGGAGGGGGTGCCAGTATGTAACGGGTCCCCGAGGTTACCTGCCACTCCTACAAACTGTAGCTGCTAAATTTGAAACTCTAAATCAATAGTGGTGCGTGGGACACACCCTGCATATGATTAGTCGTGGCCTCAGCCGTCCATGGCGACCCACGATGCATCCTTGCTCACTCAGGCCAATCAGGCGCCGAAAGTTTGTGGTGTCTTTATTCCCATGGCCGATGAACCGGCCATCTCACCTAAGTTATTAAGGACCTTCTGTGCCGATTGAACCAGATAGCCAATAGGATCCCACTCCATGATCGCCGTCAGGACGAAATAGGCCCCGATCATTGGGAAGACGGTGGCGCACAATGTCGACGTTGGATCTGCCAACGCCATGCCCAATAAGGCCATTCCGACAATTGTCCTAAAGCCCTTGTCGGCGCCACTTATGTTCGCTGTCATTTCAAAATACTTCATTACATGTACCTCCATTTGATAGGGACTTCCTCGCATCCTTGTCCGCTCAGGCGTAATCAGGCGCTGAAAGCTTGTGGTGTCCTTATTCCCTTGGCCGATGAACCTGCCATCTCACCTAAGTGATTAAGGACGTTTTGTATTGACTGAACCAGATAGCCAATAGGATCCCATTCCATGATCGCCGTCAGAACAAAATAGGCCCCGATCATTGGGAAGACTGTGGCGTACAATGCCGACGTTGGATGTGCCAACGCCATGCCTAGCAAGGCCATTCCGGCTATCGCTCTAAAGCCCTTGTCGGCGCCACTTATGTTCGCTGTCATTTCAAAATACTTCATTACATGTACCTCCATTTGGTAGGGACTTCCTCATGCCATCCAGGAGAGAGGGGCCGGATGGCATGAGTTAGTCTGTCAGTGTTTTGTTGCACCACGATTAAAAAACAGTATCTGTTCCGTGGACTGCTCGCCGTTTCCGACTTAATTGGGAATTTATTCCCAATTAAGTCGGATGTCAAGCCTCTTGCCGGAAATTTTTCACTTGATGGCAACAAAAGGAGGGGTGGTGGGCAAGTTCAGCGATAAGAAGGTGGTGGATTTCTGATGCCGGGCACGAGGAAACAGTTTTTCACAAAAGACAACGTGCATGTCATGACCGGTGAGGGTGGATATGCGTTTTGCGGGTTATTTGCGGAAATTGAAATAAAAGGGTAGGAGCGGCTGCTCGTGGCCCCGTGCCAAAAGGCGGGAGGGGGTGCCAGTATGTAACGGGTCCCCGAGGTTACCTGCCACTCCTGCAAACTGTTGCTGCTAAATTTGAAACATTAAATTGACAGTGGAGCAGTAATGCGTCCCGCGCACAAATGGTTGTGGTGCGTGGAACGCACCCTACATGTGTTTAGTCGTGGCCTCAGCCATCCATGGCGGCCCACGGTGCATCCTTGCCCACGCACCTGCCATCAGGCGCTGAGAGCTTGTCGTGACATTAACCCCATGGCCGGCGAGCTGACCATCTCACCCAGGTGGTTAATGACCTTCTGTGCTGACTGAACCAGATAGCCAATAGGATCCCATTCCATGATCGCCGTCAGGACGAAATAGGCCCCGATCACTGGAAACACGGTGGCGTACAATGTGGATGTTGGGTGTGCCAACGCCACGCCTAGCAAGGTCATTCCGACAATCGTTCTAAAGCCCTTGTCGGCGCCACCTATGTTCGCTGTCATTTCAAAATCCTTCATTCCATATACCTCCATTTAATGGGGACTAACTCATGCCATCCAGGAGAGAGGTGCCGGATAGCATGAGTTAGTCTGTCAGTGTTTTGTTACGCCGTGATTAAAAAGCACTGGGTTACGGTGTAAAAAAGCAACTGGGTTGCTGCACGCAATATCACGCAGACATCGTGCCATATTTTTCTTTCCGGGGTTACTAAAATTAACATTATGAAAAATATAACAAAAAATTATGATGTTGATGGGTTAGCCGGTATGCGCAAGCAAGATATTGCACATTTATAAGGCGGCAAGAGCAAGGTAAGGCACCCGTATGTCGCAGTAATAAGCGCGCGGAAGGCGCTAATCAGGCCAAAATCCCCAAAGAATCTGCACGAACGTCCCTGAATGGGGACATCCCATAGCTTGCTATTATTTATCTATTTGATTTTATTGTATTTCGTATGTCTTCATATCACTACGCGCAAGCATGCTTGGAGTTGCTGGGATCAGGCAGGTGTATGATTGCATTTAAGATATCCCGGCAGTTCGGTGCAGGACGCACGGCAATCCCATATTTTTTATGCTATTTACCTGGTCAAGGATAAAATTTATACTTATCAGTTAATTCTTTTCCCAATTAAGGCGGAACCCTCCCCATGCGCGTCCTCCAGGAAGCCCTTACCTTTGATGATGTTCTGCTGGTGCCGGATCACTCCACGGTGTTGCCCAAACAGGTAAGCCTGGAAACCCAGCTTACCCGTGGAATCAAGTTGAATATTCCCTTGCTATCGGCCGCCATGGATACCGTGACTGAGGCGCGGCTGGCGATTACGTTGGCGCAGGAAGGCGGTATCGGGATTGTCCACAAGAACATGAGCACCGAAGAGCAGGCGGAGCAGGTGCGCATCGTCAAAAAGTTTGAGAGCGGCGTCATCAAAGATCCTATCTCTGTTTCGCCGAATACCAGTATTCGCGATGTGCTGGCTTTGACGCGCGCCCATAATATTTCGGGTGTGCCGGTGGTGGATGGGGAAGATCTGGTCGGTATCGTAACCAATCGGGATCTGCGCTTTGAGACGGAGAGTCGTTACGGCAACCCTGTCTCCACCATCATGACACCCAAGGAGCGCCTGGTCACCGTGCGCGAAGGCGCCGGGCGTGATGAGGTGGTGGCGCTATTGCACAAGCACCGCATCGAAAAAATCCTGGTGGTGAACGACAGGTTTCAATTGCGCGGGATGATCACCGTGAAGGACATTCAGAAGGCCAAGGAAAAGCCTAATGCATGCAAGGACCATCTGGAGCGCTTGCGTGTCGGAGCGGCTGTGGGTACGGGTGAGGGCACTGATGAGCGCGTTGCCGCGCTGGTGGCCGCCGGTGTCGATGTCATTGTCGTTGATACCGCGCACGGCCACTCACAGGGCGTGCTGGACCGGGTGCGCTGGGTGAAGCGCAATTTTCCGGAGATACAGCTTATTGGCGGCAATATCGCTACCGCCGAAGCAGCGCTGGCACTGGTGGACGCAGGCGCCGATGCCGTGAAGGTCGGTATCGGTCCGGGATCAATCTGCACCACACGCATCGTCACCGGTGTGGGCGTGCCGCAGATTACGGCGATTAACAACGTCGCCAACGCCTTGCAGGGCATGGGTGTGCCGGTCATCGCCGATGGCGGTATCCGTTATTCGGGCGATCTTGCCAAGGCCATCGCTGCGGGCGCCTCTTCGGTGATGATCGGCAGCATGTTCGCTGGCACCGAGGAATCCCCCGGCGATGTCGAGCTTTACCAGGGCCGTTCCTACAAGTCATACCGTGGCATGGGTTCGATAGGCGCCATGCAGCAGGGCTCCAGCGACCGCTATTTTCAGGAACTGACTGCTGAGGCCGAGAAACTGGTGCCGGAAGGCATTGAGGGCCGCGTGCCCTATAAAGGCAGCATGGTGGCCATCGTGCATCAGTTGATGGGCGGGGTGCGCGCCAGCATGGGCTATACCGGATGCAAAGATATCGTGGAGATGCGCACCAAGCCAAAATTCGTGCGCGTCACCAGCGCCGGTATGCGTGAAAGCCATGTGCATGACGTGACGATCACCCGCGAAGCGCCGAATTATCGGATTGACTGATCTGTATTAACAAATCCGCAGATACAAGCCACAGAGTTCACAGAGAACACAGAGGTGGTGCGGGTTCTCGTCCCCGTGAAGGGTGCAATGCCGCATTGTCTCCTTCATGGGGAAATCGTTTTTTCTCTGTGAACTCTGTGTTCTCTGTGATTAATAAATTAAAACGGGCACAACATTGACTAATATCCACGACCACCGCATCCTGATCCTCGACTTTGGTTCCCAGTACACCCAGCTCATCGCGCGCCGGGTGCGCGAGGCGGGAGTCTATTGCGAGCTGCATCCCTACGACATGGATGAGGTAGCGATTCGCGCCTTCAAGCCGCGTGGTGTCATCCTCTCCGGCGGGCCGGAATCGGTCACGCTCGAATCAACGCCGCGCGCCCCGCAAGTGGTGTTTGAGCTGGGCGTGCCGGTGCTTGGCATCTGCTATGGCATGCAGACCATGGCCGCGCAATTGGGCGGCGCCGTAGAGTCCTCCACGCACCGCGAATTCGGCTATGCCCAGGTGCGCGCGCGTGGACATTCACGGCTATTGCGCGACATCGAGGACCACACCACCCCCGAAGGCTACGGCATACTCGATGTTTGGATGAGCCACGGCGACCGTGTCGCCCGTCTGCCGGAAGGTTTCAAGATGATTGCCAGCACCGAAGCTGCGCCCATGGCGGGCATGGCCGATGAGACGCGCGGTTTCTACGGTCTGCAATTTCATCCCGAGGTGACCCACACCCGTCAGGGCGCACGTATCCTGCAACGCTTTGTGCTCGACATCTGCGGCTGCGCGGCATTGTGGACCATGGGAAATATCGTCAGCGACAGCATTCGTCTGGTTCATGAGCGAGTCGGGAACGATGAAGTGCTGCTGGCGCTGTCCGGCGGTGTGGATTCCTCTGTGGTGGCGGCGCTGCTGCATAAAGCGTTGGGTGATCGGCTGACCTGCGTATTTGTCGATAACGGCCTGCTGCGTCTGAATGAAGGCGACCAGGTGATGGCGACCTTTGCCCGGCACATGGGCATCAAGGTGATCCGCGTCAATGCCGAGCAGCGTTTTATGGATGCCCTCAAAGGCGAGGCCGACCCGGAAAAGAAGCGCAAGATCATCGGCAATCTGTTCGTCGAGATTTTCGAGGAAGAGGCCGCCAAACTCACCAATGTGCAATGGCTGGCGCAGGGTACTATCTATCCTGATGTCATCGAATCCGCCGGAGCCAAAACCGGCAAGGCGCACGTCATCAAGACTCACCATAACGTTGGCGGTCTGCCTGCGGACATGCGGCTCAAGCTGATCGAGCCGCTACGCGAGCTATTCAAGGACGAAGTGCGCCGCCTCGGTGTTGAGCTTGGCCTGCCTTTCGACATGGTCTATCGCCATCCCTTCCCCGGGCCGGGCCTGGGCGTGCGCATCCTCGGCGAGGTGAAAAAAGAATACGCCGATCTGCTGCGCCGCGCCGACGCCATCTTCATCGAAGAGCTGCGTAAAAACGATCTGTATAACAAGGTCAGTCAAGCCTTCGCCGTGTTCTTGCCGGTGAAGTCCGTGGGTGTTATGGGCGATGGGCGGCGCTATGATTATGTTGTAGCGCTACGCGCCGTCGAAACTGTCGACTTCATGACCGCGCACTGGGCGCATCTGCCCTATGATGTGCTGGGAATTATCTCCAACCGCATTATCAATGAAGTGCCTGGAATCTCACGCATCACCTACGACATCTCCGGCAAGCCCCCGGCGACCATTGAATGGGAGTGACGAAGTAGCGGGAGAAGCACGTGATACTCGAAACGGATGTCAAATGGATGCGCCACGCCTTATCCCTCGCCGAACGCGCGGCTACAGAGGGTGAGGTGCCGGTGGGCGCGGTGCTGGTAAAGAATGGTCAGGTTATCGGAGAAGGCTGGAACCGGCCAATTACGGAGTACGACCCTACTGCTCACGCCGAGATTATGGCGTTGCGGGCGGGGGGTAAACTGCTTGAGAACTACCGTCTGCTAGACACCACGCTCTATGTGACCCTGGAGCCCTGCGCCATGTGCGCCGGAGCCATCATTCATGCGCGCGTAAGCCGGGTGGTATACGGCGCGGCCGATCCCAAGGGCGGAGCGGCGGGCAGCGTATTTAATATTCTTTGTTCAGATCGCCTCAACCATCGGGTAACCTGCGAAGGCGGGCTGCTCGCCGAGCCGTGCGGCGCAATGCTAAGCAGCTTCTTCTCGGCGCGGCGCAAGGCGCAGCGGCCTGATGGAGTTGTTTTCGTCGCCGCGGATGAAAATCTTGCTGATCCCCGTGATCCCCGTGATCCCCGTGAAGGTGACAATGAGGGAGCAATGTGAAAACCAAGATTGCTAGTTGTTCTGAAGCCGGAAAACGCGTATTCTAGCGCTCTCTTTGGAGAGGTACCGAAGCGGTCATAACGGCGCCGACTCGAAATCGGATGGGGGTGCGAGCCCCACGTGGGTTCGAATCCCACCCTCTCCGCCAGATATACTCAGGGTCGAGCATGATTCAGGTGGTCTTGGTTGATGACCATGCGCTGGTGCGCAGTGGCATAAAGCGCATGCTCGCGGACGTTCCGGGCATTGACGTGATTGCCGAGGTTGGCAGCGGCGAAGAGGCGGTCCTCCTGGTCAGGCAATGTAAGCCCGATGTCGTGCTCATGGATGTGAATATGCCTGGCATCGGCGGGCTAGGGGCGACGCGCAAGTTGCTGCAGATCGATCCCACCATAAAGATCATTGTCGTCACAGTCCATGATAGTGAGCCTTTCCCTAACCACTTTATGCAGGCCGGCGCCGCCGGTTATCTGACCAAAGACTGCGGCATCGACGAAATCGTGCGCGCCATAGAGACGGTATACAAAGGAGGCCGCTACATTGCCCCTGCTATCGCTCAGAGTCTGGCGCTGAGCCTGTTGCCGGGCGCGGCTGAGTCGCCTTTTGACAAGCTGTCGTCACGCGAGATGCAGGTGATGCTAATGGTGGCGAAGGGGATCAAAGTGCCGGATATCTCGGACAAGCTTTGCCTTAGCCCCAAGACTGTCAACACCTACCGTTATCGCCTGTTCGAGAAGCTGGGTGTGCAGGGCGACGTCGAATTGACGCATCTTGCGATGCGTTATCGAATGATTGAGGATTGAGCCATCGCCTTTTTTGCAGCTCCATGCTGCTCTCGATAATAATCCCCGTCCGCTGTGATTCAATCCATGCCCAAGGATGCACTCCCGCCCGCCATTTTTCTCATGGGGCCGACCGCCGCAGGCAAGACTGATCTTGCCCTGGGGCTGGTCCGCCATCTGCCGTGCGACATCATCAGCGTCGATTCTGCGCTTGTCTATCGCGGCATGGATATCGGTACCGCCAAGCCGGGGCCAGACGTGTTGGCGACTGCGCCGCACCGCCTGATTGATATTCGCGACCCCTCTGAGACGTATTCGGCTGCGCAATTCCGTGATGATGCCCTGCGGGAGATGGCGCAGATTACCCAGGCGGGCCGGATTCCCCTGTTGGTGGGTGGGACAATGCTGTATTTCCGGGCTTTGCAGCAGGGGTTGACGGACATGCCGTCCGCAGACAGTGCGGTGCGCGCACGCCTGGAAGCCGAGGCGGGCGACTTGGGATGGGCTGCGCTTCATGCCCGGCTGGCGCAGGTGGATCCTGTCGCAGCGCAACGGATACACCCCAACGATCCACAGCGCATTCAGCGCGCCCTGGAAGTGTATGAATTGAGTGGGGTGCCGATGAGTGAGTTATATGCGCAACATGCCGCCGTGCGACTGCCTTATCGCATATTGAAGCTGGTGGTGTCGCCAGCGGATCGCGCCGTGTTGCATCGGCGCATTGGGGTGCGATTTCATGCTATGTTGGAGGCTGGATTCGTGGACGAGGTCATAAGGTTGCGCAGTCGCGGTGACCTGCATGTGGATCTTCCCTCGATACGTGCCGTGGGTTACCGGCAGGTGTGGAGCTATCTTGAGGGGGATATGGCATACTCGGAAATGGTCGAGCGTGCCATCATAGCCACGCGCCAGTTCGCCAAGCGGCAGATGACCTGGCTGCGTAGTACGCCGGATGCGGTATGGTTTGACGGCGGGCAAAATATTTTTGATGAGGTGTTGCAATATCTTGCTGGCGCCTTGATCATAAAGCGTTGATGGTGGGCTATGTTATACTCTGCCTGAATGCACGGCTTGAAAAACCGTTTGGACTACACAACAAAAAAAGGAGACACTCACATGACTAAAGGGCAAGGTATACAAGACCCTTTCCTGAATGCACTACGCAAAGAGCGGGTGCCCGTTTCCATCTATCTGGTGAACGGAATCAAGTTGCAAGGGCAGATCGAATCGTTTGACCAGTTCGCTGTGTTGCTGAAAAACACAGTCAGCCAGATGGTCTATAAGCACGCCATTTCCACTGTTGTACCGGCGCGCAATGTCAAGTATGCGGGTGCTGGCGAGGCAGTAGCAGAGAGTGATGAAGAGTAACAGCCTGCGCCCCGGTGAATGGAGTTGTTCGCCGGAGTGAGTTTGCCCGAACACTCACGGAAAGCGGAGCGCGCGATCCTCGTCAATGTGGATTTTCGCGCGGCAGGGATCCGCGAAGAGCTCGATGAGTTTCGTGAGCTTGCGCGTTCTGCGGGGGTCGAACCCGTTGCTGTTATTAGCGGCAGCCGTCAGACTCCCGACCCCAAGTATTTTGTGGGCAGCGGCAAGGCTGAGGAGATTCGCGCCTGCGTCGAAAGCATGAAGGCCGACGTGGTGCTCATCAATCACGCCATTTCGCCAGGCCAGGAGCGTAATCTGGAGCGCTTGCTACAATGCCGGGTGCTGGACCGCGTTGGCCTGATCCTGGATATTTTTGCGCAACGCGCCCATTCGTTCGAGGGAAAGTTACAGGTCGAGCTGGCGCAGTTGCGCCATTTGTCCACGCGACTGGTGCGCGGCTGGACGCACTTGGAGCGGCAGAAGGGCGGTATTGGCCTGCGCGGCCCAGGTGAGACACAGCTCGAGACCGACCGGCGGCTCGTTGCGGAAAGGATCAAGCAGCTCAACAAGCGCCTCGAAAAGGTGGGCGGGCAGCGCGACGGACGCAGAAAAGCCAGGCGCAAGGCGGCTATCAAGACGGTATCCCTGGTGGGTTATACCAACGCAGGCAAATCGACGCTGTTCAACCGCTTGACGGGTTCCACGGTTTATGCGGCGGATCAGTTGTTCGCTACGCTGGACCCTACCTTGCGGCGTGTCAAACTGCCCGGCGCTGATCCTGTCATTTTGGCCGACACGGTAGGATTTATCCGCCATCTGCCCCATAATCTGGTAGCGGCGTTCCGTTCCACGCTGGAAGAGACCAGTGAGGCGGCTCTGTTATTGCATGTTATCGATGCGCATAATGACAAGCGTCATGAATGCATCGAGCAGGTGAACGAGGTGCTCAAGGAAATCGGAGCTGACTCCATTCCGTGCATTGAGATCTACAACAAGATTGATATGCTTGAAAGTTGTGCCCCACATGTCGATTATGATGCCGAAGGCCGGGTGCAGCGGGTCTGGTTATCCGCCGCGACGGGCGCAGGGCTGGACATGTTGCGGCAGGTATTGTCGAACTATTCATGGGACGATGGTCAAAAGCAAGAGCGCGCGGAAGCCGCTGATACAGAATGTCCGGAATGCGCATAAATTGCAGATTTTTGTAACTGTAAGATGTACCTTTAATAAAAATATTATGGAGTATCTATCTGATGGCCTGGAATGAACCGGGTGGTTCCCGCGATAACGACCCTTGGGGTAACCGCGGTGGCAATCGTGGCAATAAACAGTCTCCACCTGATCTTGACGAGATGATTCGCAAGGTGCAGCAAAAACTTGGCGGCTTGTTTGGCGGCAAGGGTGGTGGTCGACCCGAAGGCCCCAAAGGGCCGGGGACTGCGCCCGCCAAGATTGTTGGCATAATTGCAGGTGTTGCGGTAGTCGTATGGGTAGCTACGGGTATTTATATCGTTGATGAAGGAACGCGGGGCGTTGTGACGCGCTTTGGTCAATATGTCGACACCACCTTGCCCGGTCCGCATTGGCATATCCCGGCCCCCATTGAGACGGTGCAAGTTGTCAATGTCGAGCAGATCCGTACTGTAGAAATCGGCTATCGCTCCGGTGGTGGAGGCGGGGGCGCCCAGGCCGGTTCGGTATCGAACGAGGCCCTGATGTTGACCAAAGATGAAAACATCATCAATGTCAAATTTGCCGTGCAATATAAGGTCAAGGATGCGCGCGATTATTTGTTTAATACCCGTGATCCCGATGCTGCCCTGCGCCAAGCGACGGAAAGCGCAGTACGTGATGTCGTGGGCAAAAACAACATGGATTTCGTACTCAAAGAGGGGCGTAGCGAGATTGGCGCCCGCGCTATCGAGCTGATTCAGAAAACGCTGGATCGCTATGGCGCCGGTTTGTTAGTCAGCAGCCTCAACATGCAGGATGCCCAGCCTCCGGAGGAGGTGCAGAGCGCCTTTCTGGATGCGGTTAAATCGCGTGAAGATGAGCAGCGGCTGATCAACGAGGCCGAGGCCTATGCCAATGACGTGATCCCCAAGGCGCGCGGCGGCGCGGCTCGCCAGATAGAAGAGGCGAATGGCTATAAAGCCCAGGTGGTGGCACAGGCAAAAGGTGAGGCCAGCCGTTTTGAGCAGGTGTTGACGGAGTATCAAAAGGCACCCAAAGTGATGCGTGACCGTCTCTATATCGAAGCCATGGAGTCTGTGCTGTCAAAGAGCAGCAAGGTGATGGTGGATGTGAAAGGCGGTAACAATCTTCTGTATCTACCGTTGGATCGCATGACCCAGCGGCAGGCCGGTGGCGCCGCTTCCGGCAGTTCGGCCATTGAGCCGGCGCAGATACCGGACGGCTCGTCGGTGATCCCTTCGGATGCCGGTCGCGCGCGTGACAATGTACGTGCACGGGAGCAACGTTAATGGACCAGAAAAAAATATTTGGCTTGATTGGCCTGATCGGCGCCGTGCTGATAATAGGCTCGATGTCGGTGTTTACTGTGGGTGAACAGCAGCGCGCCGTACTGTTTCGTCTTGGTGAGGTGGTGGATTCCGACTTTGCACCGGGGCTGCATTTTAAATTCCCTTTTATCAATAATGTCCGCAAGTTTGATGCGCGCATTCTTACCCTGGAAGCGGCGCCTGAGCGCTATCTGACGGCGGAAAAGAAGAATGTGATCGTTGATTCTTTCGTCAAATGGAAGATCAGCGATGTGGCTCGCTATTACACCACCATGGGTGGCGATGAAGAGCGTGCCAACGTGCGTCTGGCCCAGCTTATCAAAAATGGCCTGCGTGATGAATTCGGCAAGCGCACCATTCAGGAAGTGATATCGGGTGAGCGTGAGCAGATCATGGCGATTCTGACTGCCAATTCCAACAAGCAAGCCAAGGAGTTCGGCATAAGTGTTGTCGACGTGCGCATCAAGCGCATTGATTTGCCGGAAGAGGTCAGTAGCTCGGTGTTTCAGCGCATGGTGGCGGAACGTTCACGAGTAGCCAAGGACCTGCGTTCGCGAGGTGCTGAAGCGGCAGAGCGCATCCGCGCTGATGCAGATCGCCAGCGCGCCGTGATCGTTGCCGAGGCCTATCGCGAGGCGGAGCGCACACGTGGTGAAGGCGACGCCCAGGCGTCCGATATTTATGCCCAGGCATTCAAAAAGAACCCTGAGTTCTATGCTTTCTACCGCAGTATTAATGCCTACAAAGCGACGTTTAAAGACCAGAACGATATGGTTGTCCTTGATCCTGGTTCGGAGTTCTTCAAGTATTTCAAGAGCTCGAACCCCAAGTAATTTTTGTGCAGGATAAACAAGCAAGGGGGGTGTGTGGCGAATAAAAACCGTCGCCACCCCTTTTGTGTGGTCTCGGCCGGGGAGGGTTAATGTGGCAAGATTTCCTGGCAGCGGTCGCGTTGGTGCTGGTACTTGAAGGTGTCATGCCGTTTCTCAATCCCCAGGGTATGCGCCGGACCATGCTGCTTATCACGCAGATGGATGACCGCTCGTTGCGTATCGCGGGCTTAGTCAGTATGGTGCTGGGTGTTATCGTGCTGAGTCTGGTTCGCTAGCTGGATTTTTGGTATTCTTATGCCTGCTTCTCCTGTGCTCCTTCTTGAAAATACCATGCCCATCCATTCCGCTGTCTGTATTTTTGGCCAGATTTGACTCCCAATGATTGATCGTTCCTTTTCAGAGAAAGACCGCTGGCTGTTGCCCGAGGGCATAGAGGAAGTTCTGCCGCAGCAGGCCGAACACCTTGAAAGATTGCGCCGGGATTTGCTCGATTTGTTCCATGGCTGGGGTTACGAGCTGGTTATCCCGCCACTGATCGAATATCTCGAATCGCTGTTGATCGGCACCGGCGATGATCTCGATGTGCAGACCTTCAAGCTTATCGACCAGTTGACGGGCCGTCTGATGGGTGTGCGTGCCGATATGACGCCACAGGTGGCGCGCATTGATGCCCATCGCCTCAAGCGCGAAGCGCCCACCCGCCTGTGTTACATCGACACGGTACTGCGCACCTATCCGTCCGGCTTTACCCGCAGCCGCAGCCCGTTGCAAATCGGCGCCGAACTCTATGGTCACGCCGGTATCGAGAGCGATGTCGAAGTGCTGCACCTAATGGTGGAGATGCTTTCTGCAACTGGCATCAAGCAGGCGCATATCGATCTTGGCCACGTCGGCATCTTCCGCGCCCTGACGCATGATGCCGGGCTTGAGCGCGAGCAGGAAATGGCCCTGTTTAACGCCTTGCAACGCAAGGCCAAACCTGAAATAGAGGAATTGCTGGCGCAGCTTGCGATGAGTCCGGAGCAGCGCCGGAGATTGACCTGCCTGGTAGATCTGAATGGTGGTGAAGAGGTGCTGGCTGAGGCGAGCGTTGCGCTCAGCGCCGCCGGTGATAGGGTGCTGGCCGCACTGGATAACCTGCGGCAAATCGCCGCCCTGGCGCGTCGTCGTATGCCCTCCACCCCGCTGCATTTTGATCTTGCCGAGCTGCGTGGTTATCACTATCAGACAGGTCTGGTATATGCGGCGTTTGTACCGGGCCATGGTCAGGAGATTGCGCGCGGCGGACGTTATGACGACATCGGCAAGGTCTTCGGACGTGCCCGTCCAGCCACGGGATTTAGCGCCGACCTTAACACCCTGATTTCCCTGAGCGCCGTCACGCCTTACCAGGTGCGCGCGATTCTGGCGCCCGACGATAATGCTGACGATCAGAGCCTGCAAGCGCTGGTGCGCGAGCTTCGTCAACGCGGTGAACGGGTTATCCATGCCTTGCCAGGCGCTGGAGGTGATATCCGCGAGATGGGCTGTGACCGTATTCTGGAGCGGCGCGAGGGCAAATGGACGGTTGTTTCTTTGTAATGGCTTGTATCAATACCTGCAAAAATTAAGTCGAGAAAGCACATGGGCAAGAATGTTGTTGTTATAGGCACGCAATGGGGCGATGAAGGCAAGGGCAAGATCGTGGATCTGCTCACCGACCGCGTCGGCGCTGTGGTGCGTTTTCAGGGCGGGCATAATGCAGGCCACACGCTGGTCATTGACGGCGATAAAACCGTCCTGCACCTGATTCCCTCCGGCATTCTGCGTGAGAATGTTTCATGCCTGATCGGCAATGGCGTCGTGCTCTCCCCACAGGCGTTGCGCGAAGAGATCACCATGCTTGAAAAGCGCGGCGTACCCGCGCGTGAGCGCCTGAAAATCAGTGAGGCATGCCCGCTAATTCTGCCCTATCACGTGGCACTGGATCGTGCGCGCGAGATTGCGCGCGGTGCGGCGGCGATAGGCACCACCGGTCGCGGCATCGGTCCGGCGTATGAAGACAAGGTGGCGCGCCGCGCGTTGCGTCTGGGCGACTTGTTCCACCGCGAGCGATTTGCCGCCAAGCTCGGTGAAGTGCTGGATTATCACAATTTTGTGCTACAGAATTATTTCAAGATCGATGCTATTGATTTTCAGCAGGTGCTTGATGAGACGCTGGCCATGGCCGACTACCTCAAGCCGATGGTGGCGGACGTGACGGAGTTGCTGCATCAGTATCGTGGTCGTGGCGAAAGCGTGCTGTTCGAGGGTGCCCAAGGGGCATTGCTGGACATTGATCACGGGACCTATCCCTTTGTCACCTCTTCCAATACCACGGCGGGCGGTGCGGCCACTGGAACCGGCATGGGGCCGCGCGACCTCGATTATATCCTCGGTATCACCAAAGCCTATACCACGCGCGTCGGCTCCGGCCCGTTCCCCACCGAATTGTTCGATGAGATGGGCGAACATT